>NZ_JBYFCC010000020.1:0-83962 GCF_057652995.1 Flavobacterium sp. T50_26 | reverse complement strand
GAAAGCACGGAAAACACAGAAAGGGATTGCTACGCAATGGTTGATTGCCACAAAGAAAGTAAGGCACGAAGCTTTTGGAAACTTGTCAAGGGAACGCGGATTGGGGCGGATTTGATAGCTTCGCTAGGATGGATTGGAGCGGATGGGTTGTAGGTTCAAGGAAAATAGTATGAAAACTTTTTTCTCACAGAAAGCACGGAAGACACAGAATAGGATTGCTGCACAATAGTTGGTTTTTGCCACTAAGGAAGTAAGGCACGAAGCTTTTGAATGGTGGGTCTAAGGTTTTGCCTGCTTTGCAGGATATTGCTTCGCCAGTTCGCTATCGCTCGTGTCTTATTTCGACTTCGTCATCTTGCAGAATGACAAAACTGAGGCTGGCACTGATGACTAAAAACTGGGACTGATGACTGAAAACTGCTTTCTAACTACTGCTCCCCTAGCCCCGATTGAAATGGAAAGCCTTGTGAAGGATTGTTGTATTTTTTCTTGGCGAAAAAAAGCGACCAAAGGAAGCTCTTTTTTTGACTTAGAAAAAAACAACAAGGCAAACAAGCTTGGAATGGAAAGCGGGAAATAGCTTTTGGAAAAACTAATCAGAATAATTTTTAAAATGATTGGTGATTTGACGGTTGTTGTAGCGGTTGGCGTTTCTGTTTACGGGAATGTATTGTTGGTTGATGTGTTTCATTTTGGGGTAATAGAAACGGAAATAGATTCCGCTTAAAACTCCAAATAAGAATCCGCCGATGTGGGCAAACCAAGCGACACCGCTTTCTTGAATTGGATTTTGTGAGGCAACATATACATTAAAAAATTGTTGCCCTATCCAAAACAAAAGGAAAAGAAAGGCGGGAACGCTGAAGATTTTGATGATAAAAAGCATTTTGATTTTGGATTTTGGAAACATAACTAAATAGCATCCGAGGCAACCTGCGATGGCTCCGCTTGCTCCTAAACTTGGAATGATTGAGTTTGGTGCGGAAAAAACGTGGGCTAAAGCAGCGGTTAGTCCGGCTAGTAAATAGAATAGTAGAAAACGTTTTCTTCCGACGGTGGATTCGATGTTGTCTGCAAAAATCCAGAGAAAGAGCATGTTTCCTATGAGGTGCATCCATCCGCCGTGCATGAACATGGATGTAAAAAGTGTACTATATATAGGTGTTGGTCCAGGATAATGCGGAACGCCTTGGATGTTGCCGACCAGATCGATTCCTTTTGTTATTTCGTAGGGAACTGTGCTGTAGGAATAGGTGAAAACTTCGTTTGGAATCTGCAGAAAAAAGAATACGGCAATGTTTATTGCAATGAAAACATAACTGAAGATAGGAAATTGTCCGCCTTTGACTTGGTCGTCGCCTATTGGAAAGAGCATATTTGTTTTTTTATCAAATATAAAAAATTGTTTTTTGAACTTTTGAAAAAAATTTCTTTAAAAAAAGTTTTTTGGTATCTTCGTCAAAAATAAAACTAGTTTGAAACTTATTAAATTTTTGGCCTTAGCGGAAAAACAACAATATGAAATTCTTTTTGATAAAGGAGTTGTTGTTGCCGAACGCAATGGGAAACCTGTGATTAAAAAACTCTACAGTTTAAATACTTTTTTTGTAGAGGTTCATTTTCATTTTGGTACGGAAGAAATTCTATTTAAAAAAGTGTTTAAAGAAGGTGAATTATTAGATAGTTATTTGAGTGAATTTAAATTGGTTTTACCAAAAATCAATTGATTATCCGTTTTTATTCTCACAAAGTTCGAGCAAAACGCCATGTGTAGCTTTTGGGTGAAGAAAAGCAATGTCTAATCCTTCTGCTCCTTTTCTGGGTGTTTTGTCGATTAATTGAACGCCTTTTTGGTCTAATTCGTTTAGGTTTTCTTCAATGTTTTTTACTGCGATGGCTAAGTGATGAATTCCTTCGCCTCTTTTTTCTATGAATTTTCCGATTGGTCCGTCGGGATCGGTAGATTCTAACAGTTCTATTTTGGATTGACCTAGCATGAAAAATGCAGTTTTGACCTTTTGTTCTTTTACTTCTTCTATGTTATAACATTTGAGTCCCAGCATGTTTTCCCAAAAAGGGATTGCTTCTTCCAGACTTTTTACGGCGATACCGATGTGTTCGATGTGTGATAAATTCATAAAAGTAGTTTTTAAATTAATTTTAATTTTACCAATTGGCGAATGAGATTCCGATTCCGAGTGTGGTTTGGCTGTGATTGTAATCGACTAACGTTTCGCCGTAACCGTGAAAAAACTGAACGTGTCCACGTAAATGCCCTTTCATTGGGAAAACGTAGTTTAATTGGATGCTTCCGCCTTTGATTCGGTCGAATGGATGTCTGACAATGGTGTAAAACTCATGTCGGTTATACGAATAAGCCGCAGTAATTTCACCATTACCAACGAATTTTGTGATGGTTGGATTTTCATCATCGGTATCTGAGGAACGTATCCACGGATTTAAGGAGACAATCCAATTATCGTTTTCATATCCCAGATGAAAAATTATTCTGTTCCAACTTCTTGACAGCGGAAAATCACGTCCGTTAGATTCATGATTAATTGAAACGCCTGTTGAACGGAAATGACCGCCGAATGCTTTGATTTTTAAAGGATAAACGAAGATTAATTCCGGTTCGTAGTTGAGTTCTCGGAATGCTCGTGATAAATCTTTGTTATAAATTTGCCAATACGCTTTTTGTGTATACGCTAGCCAAATATCTGCTTTTCCCCAAAACAAACCTTGAAGTAATTTGGTTTTGAAACTCAGTTGAAATTTTGCTTCGTAGCGATTGAAATCCTGTGCTTCTGTAGCAGAATATTCAGGATTTTCGCTGTAGGGTTTTTCATTTGGGTTACTTGACCATCGTCCGGCTGAAATATATATAGGTTTATAGGAAACTAAGCGAAATGTACCTTTTTTGTGAATGGAGTCGAGTTCCCATTGTTGTGAATAGGATTTGGAAATAATATCTGTTTGCACCATTGGTTCTTCAAGTGTTTGACTAGTTGAAGTTAACGAAAAACCAAAAAGCAAGCAAAAAAGCTTAAGAAATTTCATAGAGCAATTTTTCTCTAAAGATAGGTATTTTGTATAAAAAAAGTGTCAAATTTCTTTGACACTTTTTTATTAACTTTAAATTATAATTATGATTTAGCTTCTGCTTTTTTAGAAGCACAACATGCTTTTTTCTCACCGGTTGCACAATCTTTTTTCTCTTCTTTTGAGCAAGCAGCTTTTTCAGTTTTAGCTTTATCTTTTTTCTTTTCTTTGTTTTTTGGATCTGTTGCCATAGCATCTGCAGTTACAAAAAACGCGGCTACAACTAATAATGAAACTAATTTTTTCATGATATACGATTTTATGAATTAACGATTTATTATTACAAATATATAATTTATTGCGATACTTTGACAAAAGCCTGCACTTTTTAATGCAATTTTAAGATTTAGACTTATTCTTTAGAAAAAAATCAATCTTACCTATTATTTTGAATTATTTTGACAATTTCTTGTTTAGAAAGAACTCCGGATTGTCGCCAAAGTTGCTTTCCATTTTGAAAAAGCATCATGGTTGGCACACCTCGTACTTGGTATTGAGCTGCTAATGGCTGATTTTTATCAACATCTATTTTGATAATTGAAATATTTTCTCCTAATTCATCTTTCACCTCTTTAAGAATTGGAGCCAACATTTTGCATGGTCCGCACCAAGTGGCAAAAAAATCAACCAACACGGGTTTTGGAGAATTGATAATATCTGTAAAATTTGACATGATAAAAAATTAATTCCAGTTCATATAACCACCTTGTAAATCAATAATTTGCGTGAAACCTAATTCAACCATTTTCTTGGCAGCTGTTTGGCTTCTAGCACCACTTCTGCAATAGATGTAAACGGGTTTAGTTTTATCTAATTTTTGGATTTCGGTTTCAAAATTAGCATCATTTACATTGATATTTTTTGCTCCTTTGATGAACCCATCAGCATATTCTTGTGGCGTTCTAACATCAATGAGTTGAACATTTTCTTTAGTAATAACTGTTTGAAATTCAGATTTTTGAACAACTTTAATTTTAGAATCTTTTTGGGATTGGCAAGAAAATGCAACAAATGCGAATAGAAATATCAAAATTATTTTTTTCATACTGATCATTTTTTAAAATTATAAAGTACTCGGACAAACGTAGGCCGTTCTTTTAATTTCGGTTTGTTTTATAGCAGCGTAACCACCTTTTACATCAATAACATTGTGATAACCTCTCGCTTTTAGAATTGATGCAGCAATCATACTGCGGTATCCGCCGGCACAATGCACATAGAAATCTTTCTCTTTTGGAAATTCGCTTAAATGTTCGTTTAGGAAATCTAATGGAGTTGATGGTACATCTACTATGTGTTCAGAAGCATATTCGCCGGGTTTTCGAACATCAAAAACGGGAACATTTTCTTTGATTTTTTCTTCTAAAACGGTAGCATCAACGGTAGTTACAGTATCATATTCCATTCCGGCTTTTTTCCAAGATTCAAAACCACCTTTTAGAAAACCTACCGTATTATCGTAGCCAACACGGGCTAAGCGGGTTATGGTTTCTTCTTCCCTGTCTTCTGGAGTTACCAACAAAATAGGTTGCTTGTAATCTAAAATTAACGCACCAACCCATGGAGCAAATTGTCCGTCGATACCAATAAATATGGATTTTGGAATATGTCCTTTGGCAAAATCGTCTTGGTGACGAACGTCTAAAATTAGTGCATCCGTATCATTTGCAACCGTTTCAAACACATTTGGTTCAAATGCTTGAGCTTCTTTGATAATGTTTTCTACATTTTCGTAGCCTTCTTTGTTTAATTTAACGTTCATTGGAAAATATGCCGGTGGTGGTAATAATCCATCGGTTACTTCTTTCACAAATTCTTCTTTGGTCATGTCTGCTCGCAAAGCATAATTGCTTGCTTTTTGTTCACCAATGCTGCCAACGGTTTCTTTGCTTAGGTTTTTTCCGCAAGCAGAACCGGCTCCATGTGCAGGATAAACAATTACATCATCGGCTAATGTCATGATTTTGGTGCGAAGGCTTTCATACAATAATCCTGCTAATTGTTCTTGAGTCATATCAGCGGCTTTTTGAGCTAAGTCGGGACGACCTACATCGCCTAAAAACAAAGTGTCTCCACTAAAAATGGCATGATCTTTTCCGTTTTTATCTTTTAATAAATAGGTTGTACTTTCCATCGTATGGCCGGGCGTGTGCAAGGCAGTAATAGTGATTTCGCCTAACTGAAATACTTCGCCATCTTTAGCAATATGAGCTTTAAAACTCGGATTTGCATTAGGTCCGTAAACAATTGGTGCTCCTGTTTTTTCGGCTAACGTAACGTGACCACTCACAAAATCGGCATGAAAATGTGTTTCAAAAATGTATTTTATTTTTCCGTTTACTTTTTCTGCTTTGTCAATATAAGGTTGCACTTCTCGCAATGGATCAATGATGGCAATTTCGCCTTTACTTTCAATAAAATAGGCTCCTTGAGCTAAACATCCGGTATATATTTGTTCTATTTTCATACTTTTTAATTTTGTGTAAAATTATACTTCAACAACCAAAAAAGTTGTAACAATAGTTACAAAGATAAGAAATAAAAAAAGCCTAAATCAATCAATTCAGGCTTTGACAAAAATTTATGATTGTTTTATAATAAGGTGGATGGACAAACAAATTCTGTTGTTGGTATTGACGTTTTCTTGATTTCTGAAAAACCTCCGACAACATCTGAAAAATTTGAAAAACCATTTTGCTTTAAAATAGAAGCGGCTATTATACTTCTATAACCTCCGGCACAATTTAAAACGAATGGTTTATCTGTTGGAAATTCATTTAGACGTTTAGAAATTTCATTTAACGGAATATTGATTGCATCGATTACATGTTCTGCATTGAACTCACTTTTCTTTCTAACGTCTATTAAAAGTTTATTATTATTTTGAATTTCGTGCGGTAATTCTTGAGCAGTTATTCTATTTATTAACTCTATTTTTTTATTTGCATTTAACCAAGCATCAAAACCACCCTCTAAATATCCGATGGCATAATCATATCCAACTCTTGAAAGGCGAATGATGCTTTCTTCTACCTTGCCGGGATAAGTTATGAGAAGAATTTTTTGTTTAATATTATCGATTAATTCTCCCACCCACATGGCAAAATTACTTTCCAATCCGATGTTTAAACTATTTGGAATGAATCCTATTGCAAAATCTTCAGCTCTTCTTGTGTCGAGAATTAGCACATCATGGTTTAGTGATAATTTTTGAAAATCTTCAACAGAAAGAGCTATTTTTCCTCTGTTCATTATAGTATCTAAACTTTCATACCCTTGAATATTCATCAATACATTTTTAGGAAAATAGGCCGGCGGAGTTGTTAAACCAGTCAATAACTCGTTCACAAATTCGTCTTCTGTCATATCAGGTCGAAGAGTATAGTTAGTTTTTTTCTGATTTCCTAAGGTGTCAGTCGTTTCTTTGCTCATCATTTTTCCGCAAGCAGAGCCGGCTCCATGATTAGGATAAACGATTAAATCATCGGAAAGAGGCATGATTTTGTTTCTAAGCGAATGAAAAAGCATTCGAGCCAATTTATCTTGCGTTAAATCTGCAATCACATGTTGAGCCAGATCGGGTCTGCCCACATCACCTATAAAAAGAGTATCACCGGAAATTATTCCATGTTCTTTCCCGTTTTCATCAATTAATAAATAGGTTGTGCTTTCTAGTGTATGTCCGGGCGTATGAATAACTTTAATAGTATAATCACCAACTTTGAACAATTGATTATCTTGTGCTACCACCGCATCAAAACCGGGTTTTGCAGTTGGTCCGTAAACAATTTTTGCTCCTTCTTTTTGGGCTAAATCTAAATGTCCTGAAACAAAATCGGCATGAAAATGCGTTTCAAAAACATACTTAATTTTAGCATTGTCTTTTTTTGCTCGATCAATATAGGGTTGAACTTCACGAAGTGGATCAAAAATGGCTGCTTCACCTTTATTTTCAAGATAATAAGCAGCATGTGCAATACAGCCTGTATAAATTTGTTCTATTTTCATTGTATTAAAAATTTTGATAAAAATAGTCTCCAATAAAAAAATACAAAATGATATTTATCAGTTAATTACAAAGAATATCCCAAGAAGAATCAATATAATTTGAAATAAAAAAATGAGGAAACCGTAGAATAATCCTTTTTTTCCGGATTGAATTAGGGCTGAAAAACTTACTTTCAATCCAATTGCTGTCATTGCGACAGTTAATAATACTTTACCAATTTCTGCAGAAAAATCAATAAAACTTTGTGGAATTTTAAATAATGATACAAAAACAGTTATTAAAATAAAACCCCATAAATACCAAGGTAGCCGAAAATAGCTTTTCCAATTTTTGCCTTTGCTGTCTTGGGTTAAGAAGGAAAAAAAGATTAAACCGGGAGAAAGTAATGCAACCCGAGCTAATTTTATGGTTAAGGCTTGATCTCCAACATCAGGTGAAATGGCAAAAGCTGCTCCGGCTACATTTCCAACAGAATGAAGTGTTCCTCCTAAAAGCAAACTTATTTCTGTGGTTGAAAAAGGAAAAAGTGTTAGAATTAATGGTAAGAAAAGCATTCCTAACGTACCAAATAAGTTAACTACTGCCATAGCAACGCCAACATCTTCTTTATTTTTATTTAAACTTGGAGCTAAAGCGGCAATGGCACTGGAACCACAAATGGCGGTTCCGAACCCAACCATCCAACCAACTGTGCTGGGACAATTCATTTTTTTGGATAAAAAAACACTAAAAATTAGTACTGCAAAAACAACGACTGCAACCAATAAAAAGCTTTGCCAACCAATTTTTCCCATGTAAGAATAATTGATACCAAAGGCTAAAAAAAGTATCGAAAATTCTAAGCCTTTCGATCCTGTAAGACTTATTCCAGGTGAGAATTTTGATGGTAATTTAAAAAAGTTCCCAATTACAATTCCCAATAATAATCCGATTAAAATGCTATTTAAAAAAGGAAATAAAATACTAATTATCAAAGCAAAAGAAGCTATTAAAATAGTAAAAAGGATTCCTGAAAATACGGTTTTAAAAATCATACTACAATTATAATACTAATTCTTTAACTAGGATATAAATTCCCATGAAAAGAACAAACCAGCCAAAACCTGTTTTTAATTTGTTTCCTTCAATTTTTTTGGAGAGGTAAATTCCGATGAAAATTCCAATTATGGAAGCGATTGTGAAATAGGATAACAAAATCCAATCGATTGGCTGATCACTTTTTAAATCGCCTAAAAAACCTAAAAGTGATTTTGCGGCAATAATAAAAAGTGACGTTCCAACAGCTAATTTCATTGGCATTTTGGCAAATAAAACTAAAGCAGGAATGATTAAAAATCCGCCCCCTGCTCCTACTAAACCTGTTAAAACTCCAACCGCTATACCTTCTACTAAAATAAGTGGAAAATTGTATATTAAAGGTAAATTTTCATCAATTTTTACTTTTGAAGGCTTTATCATTGAAACCGATGCCATCATCATAACGATTGCAAACAAAATCATTAAAGCGATAGGTTTGGTTAATATGAACGTTCCAACAGTAAAAATTACATCAGGAATTATTGGAACCAGAAATGCTCTTGTTAAATAAACTGCTGCTATCGAAGGAATTCCGAAAATTAAAACTGTTTTAAAATCAACTTTTTTAAGAAGTGCACTTTTTACTCCGCCAACCAAAGCTGTAGAACCTACAATAAATAGAGAATATGCTGTGGCCAAAACAGGTTCAACAGCCATGATATAAACTAATATTGGAACGGTTAAAATGGAACCGCCGCTACCAATTAACCCCAGTGAAACTCCTACTAGAACGGCAAGCAAATATCCTACTATTTGGGCTGTTTCCATTATTATAATTTTCATCAAAAGTAAAGCTGATAAATCGATTACTTTGTAACTTTTGATACATTATTTATTTCAATAATTCGATTGAAGCTCGATGAAGTCTAATTTTACCTCCGTTTTCTAACGCTTTTAAAAGTCGTGAAACCACCACACGAGAAGTGTGCAAATCATAGGCAATTTCCTGATGTGTAGTATGAATTTCTTTGGAATGATTAATTTTAGATTTGTCGATTAAATAGTTCATCAATCGTTCATCCATGTTCATAAAAGCCAGATTATCAATAGCATTTAGCATTTCTTTTAAACGATTGTTGTAGCTATTAAAAACATAATTTCGCCAACTTTTATATTTCCCCAACCATTCTTCCATTTTGTGCACCGGAATCATGATTACTTTTCCGTTGGTTTCGGCAACAGCACGAATTTCACTTTTTGTTTCGCCCATGCAACAGGCCATGGTCATGGCACACGTATCACCTTTTTCAATAAAATATAGGAGCAATTCGCCTTCATCAAAATCTTCTCTTAAAATTTTGATAGCTCCTTCAATGAGTAATGGCATTTTTTTGATATAGTCGCCAAAATCAATTAAAACATCGCCTTCACTAAAGTCTCTAAGTAAGGAAACTTCTGCTATTTCATCTATTAAATTATCTTCAAAAATAAAACCGTACGTTGTCTTTAAAAGTTCTTTCATTATTATTAATTGAATTTTGAATCATAAAATTACACTAATTATTACATTTTCTTAAAATTAAATAACGAAATTTGAAATAAAAAATTAATTATGAAACAACTATTTGGCTTACTGTTATTTGCACATTTTTCAATGAATGCTCAAATACAATCTGTTGCGTATAAAGACGGAAATCAAAACCTGAACGGATTTTCTTCCAAACCTAAAAAAGCAAATGCTGACAATTCCGGTATTTTGATTTTACCGGCATGGATGGGAATTGATGACCATTCCAAAGAAGTAGCTCAACAACTCGCAGACTTAGGTTATCATACTTTTATTGCTGATATTTATGGTGAAGGAAATTATCCTAAAAATAGCTCTGAAGCCGGTAAACAGGCCGGTAATTATAAAAATAATGTTGCTGATTATCATCGTAGAATTCAATTAGCACTCGACCAACTCATTAAAGCCGGAGCAAATAAAGACAAAATTGTAGTAATTGGCTATTGTTTTGGCGGAACCGGAGCTATAGAAGCCGCTCGTGCCGGATTAAATGTAAAAGGAATTGTTTCATTTCATGGCGGATTGGGCAAAGCGGAAGACAGAATTATAACTGAAATTAAACCAAAAGTTTTAGTGCTTCATGGTGCAGATGATCCGTTTGTATCTGGAAAAGAAATCCTTGCTTTTCAAAAAGAAATGAAAGATGCTATAGCAGATTGGCAAATGATTTATTACTCTGGTGCTGTGCATTCATTCACAAATAAAAAAGCCGGAAACGATAATTCAAAAGGTGCTGCTTATAATGAATTGGCAGACAAACGTTCCTTTGTTCACTTTTTATCTTTCTTGAAAGAAATTTTGTAAACCTACTTTATTATATTTGTCGAAATAATTTGATATAAAATGAAAAAAATAATCCTGAGTTCTTTTGTATTGGGATTTTTATTAGCGGGATGTTCTTCTAATAAAAATAGTGCTAAAGAAATTTCACCTGAAAAGTATTTAACCGAAATTAAAGCCGAAAATTTAAGCAAACACCTTTATATTGTTGCTTCTGATGAAATGGAAGGTCGAGATACCGGAACGCCCGGACAGAAAAAAGCCGGCGAATACTTGATTAATCAATACAAAGCGATGGGAATTTCTTTTCCAAAAGGAGCTACCACATTTTATCAACCAATTCCGTCTGAATTTTTCAAAAAACAATTTAGTCCAAAATTAGGTGATTCAGAAAACATTTGGGCTTTTGTAGAAGGTTCTGAAAAACCGGATGAAATTTTAGTTATTTCGGCTCATTATGATCATGTTGGAATGAAAAACGGCGAGGTTTATAATGGTGCAGATGATGATGGTTCAGGAACAGTTGCATTATTAGAAATTGCTTCTGCTTTTCAAAAAGCTAAAAAAGAAGGTAATGGTCCGAAACGTTCTATTTTGTTCTTACATGTAACTGGTGAAGAGCATGGTTTACATGGATCTCGTTTTTATGCTGAAAACCCTTTGTTTCCAATTGCCAATACCATTGCCAACATCAACATTGACATGATTGGAAGAAGAGGCTACGGAAAAGAAGACAACAATAATTATGTGTATGTAATTGGTTCAGATCGTTTGAGTACCGATTTGCACCGTATTTCTGAAGAAGCAAATACGAAGTATATTGGGATGGAATTGGATTATAAATACAATGATTTAAACGATCCAAATCGATTTTATTATCGTTCTGACCATTATAACTTTGCGAAAAAAGGAATTCCTGCAATATTTTATTTTAATGGAGTTCATGATGATTATCACAAAGCGACCGATACACCTGATAAAATTGATTATCCTTTGCTTGCCAAAAGAGCTCAATTGGCATTTGCAGTAGCTTGGGAATTAGCTAATGCTGATGAAAGACCGAAAGTTGATAAGGATGGAAAATAACCAAAACTTGTAAAGCAAAAAAAAACGTCCCATTTAGTGTGAGACGTTTTTTTTTATTATTGACAAGCTGAATTTAAATGTTTTCTAGTTCTAGTAGGAGTAACTTGGTCTCCAGAACAATCCGGAATATCACTAAAAGGATAATATTGTTGTGGATTTGTTCCAGGTATTTTAATTTCATTTCTAGTTAATACACCATCACCATCATCATCAGAATCTAAAAAGTCTGGAATTCCATCATTATCCGAATCTTGGTTGAAATATTCTAAATCAGTGTCTCCTGGCGGGTTATAATATTCGTCTTTAGATAAAATCTTATCACGATCATGATCATTGTAACGCAAACTTTTTAATGTAATTTGAAAAACCAAATTCTCATAAGCAGAAATATATAACCCTCTTGAATTATTATAATAGGCTAAACCGGAAGGAATAAAAACTACACAATTACCAAAATTTGAATAGGATACCGATCCGTCTCCATTAACAGTGGTGGTTTCAGGAGTTTTCATTAAGGGTAAAACTTGTCTAAAACCGGCAATAAATTCTGCAGTACTCGATGGAAATGAAGTCCAAACGGGATTTGAAGTTCTGTCAAACTCTTGGTTTTCTAATGTCCAACCTCTATAATCCACAAAAGAAGAATCTATTGTAGTTGGGCGTTGTCCTCCACCCTCGTTTAACAAGATATAGTATATTTTATAATCTACAGGATCTTCAATTCTACCACCTTTTAAATAAGATACACGAGTATCATTTTTTCTAGTAATTGAATCTATAGGATAATCTGTTTGGTCTTTTATAGAAACTTGAGTTAGAGGATCAGTTATTTTTGCAAAAGTAACATTCATATCCGCATCAACAACCATATAATGAGTTTTAATATATTTTTGAATAGAATCTATATCATCTTCATATTGAACTGTTCTGTCTTTAGGAGGAATAATTGTTCCGCCATTATCATCATCATCTTTACATGAAAAAATTATTGCAGACAACACTGCGATCAGTAAAACATTTTTAAATCTTTTTAATAGCATTTCTTTATAAAATTTATTGTTTAGGTTTAGTATAATATTATCTTAAAATAAGTGTCGCAAGATACAATTTTGATTTATTTTTGTATAATAATTAACGAAGAATTCTGAAAAAAGGTATGCGTGTAGATAAATACTTGTGGTGTGTGCGATATTTTAAAACCCGAAATATGGTTACTGAGCTTTGCAAAAAAAATCATGTTACGGTAAATGGTCAAGTTGCCAAACCATCACGAGAGGTTTTTCCGAGTGATGACGTTACGTTTAGAAAGGAGCAAATCATTTATAAAATAAAGGTTTTAGCCATTCCTGAGAGTCGTGTGGGTGCAAAATTGGTTGATATTTATCGAAAAGACGAAACACCGCCGGAAAGTTTTGCTCATTTAGAATTGCTAAAATTATCCAAAGAACATTACCGAAAAACCGGAGAAGGAAGACCTACCAAAAAAGACCGCAGAGATTTGGAGAATTATACAGATGATACGCTTGAATAAGTAAAATACTACCAAACAATCTCTTCTTTTCCCATCAGTTTTAAATGTTGATTGGTTTTACTAAAATGATTATTTCCAAACCAAAGTCCACGATTGGCACTCAATGGCGATGGATGACCGGTTTCTAAAACAATATGTTTCTTTCTGTGAATTTTGGCTCCTTTCTTTTTTGCAAATCCGCCCCAAAGAAGAAAAATAACGTTTTCTTTTTGGTTAGAAATTTGTTGAATCACTGCATCCGTGAAAGTTTCCCATCCTTTATTTTGATGACTTCCCGCTTCCGATTGTCTTACCGTTAAAGTAGCATTGAGCAACAAAACACCTTGATCTGCCCATCTTTCTAAATTGCCGGATTTGGGATATGAAATTTGTAAATCCTTTTCTAATTCTTTAAAAATGTTTTGTAAAGAAGGTGGAAATGGAATGCCATCATTCACTGAAAAACACAATCCATTCGCTTGATTTGGTCCGTGATAGGGATCTTGACCGATGATTACAACCTTAATCTTTTCAAATGAACAATGATTAAAAGCGGCAAAAATTTCATCTTTTTTTGGATAACAAACATGCTTATTGAATTCATTTTCAACAAAATGAGTTAAATCTTTATAATAAGGCTTTAAAAATTCTTCTTCTAAAACCGTTTTCCAAGTGTGATGAATTTCAGTGTGCATAATATTTTTTTTAAACAATGATAAATATAGTTCCCACTTTGATACAATCCAAACCAAACAAAGAAAAATTATCGCTAAATTTGCCTAAAATTGCTATACAACTAAATGATTTCAATCACCGATAAAACCCTAAAAGATTTAGAATTTTCTACCATTTTGCAAACTATTTCAGATCGATGTAATACCGAACTGGGCAAGCAGAAGGCTTTGGAAATTGTTCCGTTTAGAGATAAAAATCTCCTAATGGATTCGCTTTTGCAAACATCAGAATATCTTTCGTCTTTTTCAAACAATAATGCTTTGCCAAATCATGGTTTTGATAACATCAGTACCGAAATTAAATTTATTGGTATCGAAGATAGTTACTTAGAAGTTGGCAGTTTCAGAAAAATTGCTCAATTATCTGAAACATCTAATACGATGTTGCTGTTTTTGAAAAAGTTCGCCGACTACTATCCAACTTTACATGAAAAATCATTGTCAATTGAATTTACCAAATTCATTGTACAAAAAATTGATGAAGTAGTTGATAAATATGGTGAAATTAAAGATAATGCTTCGCCGGATTTAATCAATATTCGAAGAGAAATGAGTTCTGTTCGTGGCAAAGTAAACCAAAGTTTCGGATTGGCTTTAAGTCAATATAATGGTTTGGGCTATTTAGACGAAATTAAAGAAAGTTTTGTAGAAAATCGTCGTGTTTTGGCTGTTTTAGCCATGTATCGAAGAAAAGTAAAAGGTTCTATTTTAGGAAGTTCCAAAACCGGAAGCATTGCTTATATTGAACCCGAAGCTACTTTACGTTACTCACGCGAATTGAGTAATTTGGAATACGAAGAACGCGAAGAAATTACTAGAATTTTAAAAAAATTAACCAACGATATTCGTCCTTTCAAAGAACTTTTGAGTCAGTATCAGGAATTTTTGAGTGATATTGATGTGATTGCCGGAAAAGCAAAATATGCGTTGAAAATCAATGCTGTTTTACCAACTATTATAGAAGAAAAAAGAGTCTTTTTCAGAGATGCCTACCACCCTATTTTATACTTAAATAATAAAAGCAAGAACGAAGTTACCTATCCGCAAACTATTGAATTAAATAACGAAAGTAGAATTATTGTGATTTCCGGACCAAATGCCGGTGGAAAAACCATTTCCTTAAAAACAGTTGGTTTATTGCAGTTGATGTTGCAAAGCGGTATGCTAATTCCGGTTCATGAAAGAAGTGAAACATTTTTATTTGATAGAATTTTAACCGATATTGGTGATAATCAATCCATTGAAAATCATTTGAGTACATACAGTTACCGACTCAAAAACATGAACTATTTTTTAAAGAAATGTAATGATAAAACATTATTCCTGATTGATGAATTCGGAACGGGTTCCGATCCTGAATTAGGTGGTGCTTTGGCCGAAACTTTTTTAGAAGAATTTTATCATCGAGAAGCTTTTGGAATTATTACAACACATTATTCCAATTTAAAAATACTAGCCAACGAATTACCTTTTGCCTCCAATGCCAACATGCTGTTTGACGAAAAATCGTTAGAACCCATGTATAAATTGATACTAGGTCAAGCCGGAAGCTCATTTACGTTTGAAGTAGCTCAGAAAAATGGCATTCCGTATGGATTGATTAATCGAGCTAAGAAAAAAATTGAAGGCGGAAAAGTTCGTTTTGATAAAACCATTGCTACGTTACAAAAAGAACGTTCTAAGTTAGAAAAAACGTCGATTAATCTAAAAGAAGAAGAAACGAAAGCCAGAGAAGAAGGTAAAAAGATGGAAACCATCAATGCTAAAATTCAAGATAAATTAGAACGTTATCAGGAATTGTATGATGCAAACCAGCGTTTGATTTATATCGGACAAAAAATTGATGATCTTTCGAATAAATATTTCAATAATAAAGATAAAAAAGTATTGATTGGTGAATTTTTAAAAATTGTTGAAATTGAAAATTCCAAACGAAAAAAAGCAACCGTTAAGGAAATTAAAGAAAAGGAAGTAATTCAAAAACAAATAATTCAGGAAGTTACCACAAAAATTGATGAAATTAGAGTGGTAAAAAAAGAAAAGAAAGCAAAAGCTTTAAAAATAGAATCTGAAAAACCAAAACCCATTTTAAAAATTGGAGACCGAGTTCGCATGATAGACGGAAAAGCAGTTGGAACTTTAGATGCAGTTGAAAAAAACAAAGCAACCGTTAATTATGGTGTTTTCACTTCAAAGGTGAGTTTAGATGCACTTGAATTAGTAGAAGCAAAAAAATAGAAAAAATGGAAGGATTACCACTCGATAAAAAAATAATTTTGTTTGACGGAGTTTGCAATTTATGTGATTCTTCGGTTCAATTTATTATTAAACATGATAAAAAAGACATTTTTCGATTTGTTGCTTTGCAATCTGATTTAGGTCAAAAAATTCTGAAACATATTGGTGTTGATGCAACAAAAGTTGATAGCATTGTGCTTTATGAACCCGGCTTAGCTTATTTTCATAAAGCTGAAGCAGCGATGCGAATTGCTAAAGAATTGGATACTTGGCATAAAATTATTGGTTACTTATCGTTTACTGGAAGCTTTGGCAATTTTGTATATGATTATGTTGCCAAAAATCGATACAAATGGTATGGCAAAAAAGAGGAATGCATGATTCCGACTCCTGAATTAAAAGCAAAATTTTTATAACTGATAATTATCATAAAAAATCTGCTGTTAGGTTTTTAATTTTGACTTAACTTAAAACCTGACAAAATGATTAAACAAACTTTTGCTTTATACTCTTGGGATAACGGTGCCTTCATCATGATTGGCGTTTTCTTGTTAGTCATCTTTGGACTAATTGGAGCCGTTATGTTAATGATGAACGAAAAAAACAAAAAGAAATAAGAAATTTTATATTCAAAAAAAAATCCCGAATTAAATCGGGATTTTTGTGTTTGATTTATTTTAAACTCGCTAAACTTTGTTCGATGGTGGCAATTTTTGCCAACGCATCGGCTTCTTTGTTTCGTTCGTTTGCAATAATTTCAGGTTTTGCATTGGCTACAAATTTTTCATTTGAAAGCTTCACTTGAACTGATTTCAAAAAACCTTGAATGTATTTTAATTCTTCTTCCAATTTTTCAATTTCAGCTGCAACATCAATATTTCCGGCAATTGGAATAAAATATTCGTTTGATTTTACTCGATAAGTCAATGCTCCATTTACTGTTTCTGTAACATATTCTAGGTTTTCAATATTTCCTAGTTTACTAATTACAGCATCAAAAGTAGTGGCATTTTTTTCGTTATTGATTATTTTTAAATCGATACTATCTTTATTTGCAATATTTTTTTGTTTACGAATGGTTCGAATACCGGCAATAACTTCAATAACAAAATCAAATTCTGCAATTAAATCAGCATTTGTGTTTTGCATTGTTGGCCATTCTGAAATTATCAACGCTTGTTCCGGAGTTCTATCTGCAATGTATTGCCAAATTTCTTCGGTTAAGAAAGGCATAAACGGATGTAATAATTTCAAATTCGCTTCTAACAATTCAATCGCTTTATCAAAAGTTGCTTTGTCAATTGGTTGTTGGTAAGCCGGTTTGATAATTTCCAAAAACCATGAACAGAAATCATCCCAAACTAACTTATAAATCCCCATTAACGCATCGGATAATCTGTACTTTTCAAAATTATCTTCAATTTCAGCAAGGGTTTGTTGCAGTTTAGCTTCGTACCAATCAATCGCAATTTTAGAAGCTTCGGGTTGAGCAATATCGGCTACTTCCCAACCTTTGATTAAACGGAATGCATTCCAAATTTTATTAGCGAAAGCTTTTCCGTTGTTACACAATTCTTCGTCAAACATGATGTCGTTTCCGGCAGAAGCACTCAACAATAATCCAACACGAACGCCATCGGCACCAAATTTTTCAATTAAATCTAATGGATCAGGAGAATTCCCTAACGATTTTGACATCTTGCGACGCTGTTTATCACGAACTAAACCAGTTAAATACACATTGTTAAATGGCTTTTTACCCGTGTATTCATAACCCGCAATAATCATACGAGCCACCCAAAAGAATAAAATATCCGGACCGGTAACTAAATCATTTGTTGGATAATAATATTTAAAATCTTCATTTTCAGGATCTAAAATCCCTCCAAAAACAGCCATTGGCCATAACCAAGAAGAGAACCAAGTGTCGAGTGCATCGGCATCTTGTTTAAGGTTGCGGGTTTCGAGTTGCGGGTTGCCAGTTTTAACTTTAGCCAAAACTAAAGCTTCTTCAATGTTTTCTGCAACAACAAAATCTTCTTTCCCATCTCCATAAAAATAGGCCGGAATTTGTTGTCCCCACCATAATTGACGAGAAATATTCCAATCACGAATATTTTCCATCCAATGACGGTAAGTATTGTTGAATTTACTTGGATATAATTTTACTTCTTCTGTTTCTAAAACGGCTTTGATGGCAGGTTTAACCAATTCTTCCATTTTCAAAAACCATTGATCTGATAATCTTGGTTCGATAACTGCTTTTGTTCTTTCAGAAGTTCCAACTTTATTAATGTGAATTTCGGTTTTAACCAAAGCTCCAATAGATTCTAGTTCTTTTGAAATTTCTTCACGAACCACAAATCTGTCTTTTCCTTGATAATGTAATCCGAAACTGTTCAAAGAAGCATCTTCATTAAAAATATCAATGATTTCAAGATTATGTTTGTCGCCTAATACTTTATCGTTTACATCGTGAGCTGGAGTTACTTTTAAGCAACCCGTTCCAAATTCTACATCAACATATTCATCTTCAATAATTGGAATAACTCTATTGCAAATTGGAATAATTGCTTTTTTGCCTTTCAAATGAAAAAATCGTTCATCATTTGGATTGATACAAATAGCAGTATCACCAAAAATAGTTTCGGGACGCGTTGTGGCAATGGTTAAAACATCGTTAGTGCCTTCAACTTTATAATTGATGTAGTATAAATTTCCTTGACGTTCTTCGTGAATAACTTCTTCATCAGACAAAGTAGTTTTTGCTTCCGGATCCCAGTTCACCATTCTGTAACCTCTATAAATCATACCTTTGTTGTATAAATCAACGAACGATTTGATTACAGAAGCTGACATATCTTCATCCATAGTGAATTTAGTTCTGTCCCAATCGCACGAACAACCTAATTGTTTTAGTTGTTCGAGAATGGTTCCTCCATATTTATCTGTCCAATCGTAAGCGTGTTTTAGGAATTCTTCACGCGTTAAATCGGATTTATTAATTCCTTCTGATTTTAATTTGGCTACAACTTTTGCTTCAGTTGCAATGGAAGCATGGTCTGTTCCCGGTACCCAACACGCATTGAATCCTTTTAAACGTGCACGACGAATTAGAACATCTTGAATTGTATTATTCAACATGTGTCCCATATGCAAAACCCCTGTCACGTTTGGTGGAGGAATTACTATTGTATAAGGAGTTCTGTGGTCTGGCTTTGAATGAAAATAATTGTTTTTCATCCAGTAATCATACCACTTTTGTTCGGCTTGCTTGGCATCAAATTGTGCAGGAATTGACATAAATATAAATTATATGGTTATAAATTGAAAATTATCTATTTCAGACAAAGTTCTAATTTGGTCTGGTTTTTGTATTAAGATGCAAAAGTAACGATTTAGATAGAAGTATTAAAAAAGAAATTAGTATTTGTAGTTTGAATAAAAGTGATTATTTTTACACAACCCAAAAACACATAACCATGAAAAGAATTTTATTTTTTGCTGTATTTAGCTTTATTAGCTTGACTGCTTTTGCTCAAAAAGGTCCAAAAATTGAATTTAAGGCCAAAGACAACACGATAGACTACGGAAAAGTTTATAAAGACAACGATAATGGTGTTCGCGTATTTGAATTTACCAACACCGGTGATGCCCCATTACTTATAACAAATGTTCAATCTACTTGCGGTTGCACGGTTCCATCTAAACCAAAAGAACCAATTATGCCCGGTAAGTCAGATAAAATTGAGGTAAAATACAACATGGCAACCGGTCCGATTAGAAAAAGTATTACGGTAGAAACTAATGCCGTGAATGCTGAAGGCGGAAAAGTTCACCTTAAAATCAAAGGAGAAGTTTTAGAACGCCAAGAAGTTAATGTAATGGAAAAGAAAAAAGTTGGTCCGATGCAATAAAATTAATCCCTTTGAAAGAAGGGATTTTTTTTACAAGATACTTTTCAAATAGAAAGTAAATTTGATTCGCCTGTTACCACGATCAATTTCAAAATTAATTTTTTTCCCATCTTCAGATTTAAGTAAAGCATTAACTTCTTGAAGTGAATACCTATCAACTCCATTTCCATTTATGGTTATAATGATATCTCCTTTTTTTAGTCCGCAAAGTTCTGCCGGAGAATCTTTTCGAATATGAGCAATAACATAAACCGGTTTTAGAACAAATTTATATTTAAATCTGTCTTGACTACTGGTAGGACTTTCGTATGATGTATTGCTTTTGGTGGTTACTATTTTATTTAAACTCACTTCCTCTTGAATCCACTGCAAACCGGCATGATTAATTTCAATACCACTCATATTATATTCAAATGGTTGTTTATAATTTTTGTTCTTTTTTAAATAAATTTTGTTGTTTTTATAATCAAAAATTAGATAAAATCGTTTAAAAATATCTCCTCCAATCGAACCAATTCTGTTCTCAGCCCATTTTATATTTTGCAAAGAAGTTGAATCTGGAATAGCAACATTCGGGTTTTTAAAATTAAATGCTTCAAATTGAAATGAATCTAATTTTGTTCTTTTTCCAAAAATATCACCATTAAAACCTCTTCCTAAAAAATCATCAAACGTTTTCTTTGGGAAATCATAATCTTTAATTTTGTTTGCAAAAAACCAAAAAGCATCACTATTTCCTAAATCTAAAAGCATTTTTCCATTTACTTTTTGAGAATCTAAAGTAAAGGCCGAACTTAAATAGGGCTTATTGTTGTAAAAAGTAATAGGAAATTCATGGAATTTACTAATTTTTTTATGCTTAATTTCTTTTGAAGGATTGTGTATAAAAATTTTGTGCGTTATATAATTGATTTCTACTTTAAAATTTCTAAAGAATTGATAACCAATAATTCCATTAACAGGAATTCCTACACTGCTGGAAAAATTAAATTCTTCGTCAAGAATAATATAAATGTCATGCTTTTGATCGACGATAACATCTTTAAAAACCACTTTATTTGTTGACGATTTTAATCCTTCAATAAAATTTGAACTTCCCAAACCTCTCAATTTTATTTTTTCAACATTATTAAATTTCAATTCTTCTTTATCTTCCAAGCTAAATAATATTGTTTCTTCTACACCGGTATCTAGCAAAAAAGTTAAATCAACTCCATTTACTTCTAAAGGAATAAAAATTAAATTATTGATTAGTTTAAACGGAATTGCAATTTGATCTTTTTTAGAATAATATTGAAATCCCTCCTGACTATGCACTGACATAGAAATTAAAAAAACTGAAAGAAGAACAAAAATGAATTTCATGTGCAATATTTTAATAAAAATACAAATTTTGCTCATAAAAACCAATTCCAATAAATATATCCTTAAAAAGGATTGGGTCTGAATAAAAAAAATTGCAAATTTGCATCTCAAAACACAATCACTATGCCTAAGATTTCCAAAAAAGGACAGCAAATGCCGGAATCACCTATCAGAAAATTGGTTCCCTATTCTGAAATTGCTAAAAAAAGAGGTACAAAAGTTTATCATTTAAACATTGGCCAACCCGATATAAAAACACCGGAAGTAGCCATGAATTCTATTAAAAACCTTGATATAAAAGTACTAGAATATAGTCATTCTGCAGGATTTGAAAGTTACCGCAGAAAATTAGCAGACTATTATCAAAAACATAATTTACCAATTAATAGTGAAGATATCATCATTACAACAGGTGGTTCAGAAGCGTTATTGTTTGCAATGGGAAGCACGATGGATACCGATGATGAAATCATTATTCCTGAACCATTTTATGCCAATTATAATGGTTTTTCCACAGCTTCTGGTGTAAAAGTTGTACCTGTAATTTCAACAATTGATGAAGGTTTTGCCTTACCTCCTATTGCCGATTTTGAAAAATTAATTACTTCAAAAACAAAAGCAATTTTGATTTGTAATCCCGGAAATCCAACCGGATATTTATATTCTAAAGAAGAAATATTTCAATTAGCTGAATTAGTAAAAAAGCATGATTTGTTTTTAATTGCAGACGAAGTTTACCGTGAATTTATATATGATGGTGACGAACATTTTTCTGTAATGAATGTTCCTGGAATTGAACAACATGCGATTATGATTGATTCTGTTTCTAAACGATACAGTATGTGTGGAGCACGAATTGGTTGTATTGTTTCTAAAAATAAAGAAGTAATGGGTGCAGCAATGAAATTTGCTCAAGCCAGATTGAGTCCGCCAACTTTTGCACAAATTGCAAGTGAAGCCGCTTTGGAAACTCCGCAAAGTTATTTTGACGAAGTAATTACTGAATATAAAGAAAGAAGAGATGTTTTAATTGCCGAATTAAATCAAATTGAAGGAGTAAAAGTAGCTACTCCAAAAGGAGCTTTTTATTGTATTGCCAAACTACCGGTTAAAAATGCAGATGATTTTGCACAATGGTTATTAGAATCCTATGATTTTAATGGTGAAACTGTTATGGTTGCTCCTGCTGCAGGATTTTATTCATCTCCAAATGTTGGGTTGGATGAAGTGAGAATAGCGTATGTTTTAAAGAAAGAAGATTTGATTAAATCGGTAAGAATACTAAAAGAAGCATTGAAAGTTTATAAAAAATAATTTTATTTGTTGGGTGTAATTAGTAACTAAATTACACCCAACTTTTTTTAAAAAATTATTTTATAATTATTTTCTTAGTCAATTTTTGATTATCAGTTTCGATGTTCATCAAATACATTCCTGAAGCTAAATTCAAATTTAATTGAGTAAATCCATTGATTTTATTTTGATAAACTTGAATTCCTTCCAATGAAAAAATAGTCACATTCGCTTCATTATCAATTCCGCTAATGTTTATTTCATCTTTTGCAGGAATTGGATACACTTTTACATCACTAAAATTATTATCCTCTAAACTTAACGGTGCAAACCATTGATCTCCAAAATTTTCTCCAAAAATATAATTGGCTAATTGTGGATAATCGATAAACGGATTTCGGTTCATTTGCCATGTATAAATATAATTATTTCTGTTCATTTCAAAATCATCCGATGGATCAGCTTCATTCCAAGTTAACAAAGAGGCCAAATCACCCATTTGATTTGAAGTATTGTCAGCCGGATTTCCATTCACTAAATTCAAACCATTGTAGCGAACAGCCATATAAAACAGAGAGCGAGCAACGTCTCCTTTCCAAGTACCGGTATTTCCTGAAGGTCCGTTATAATCATTCAGCCCATAATCTCGGTTTCCTCTTGAGCTATTTTCCTGTCCGTCTTCTGCTCTAATGTGATGAGCATCAGAATGACCGGTTAAAATGTCATTTGCATTAGTTGGAAGCCAGATATCAATTCCGTCTGGAAAAGAAGAAGTTCCACCGGAAAAACCACCTCTTGATTGAGGCCAAATATGTTCACGATTCCAAAAACCAACAATACTTGCTCCTGTTTGATAATCAATTTTTGTTTGCGGACGTTCTACATACATCAACCAAACCTGATTATTATTTGCAGGATTTTGATCGGCATTATTTAAAATTTCTACGACATCGCCATACGAATGAGCACGAACAACATTCGGATTTGCAATAATATCTTGAACTGCTTGCTTTAATGCTGCTCCAGAAAGTCCTTCCAACGAATCATAATAACCTGCTGGAGCTGTACTGTTTACATTTCCAAAAGTTGGAGTAAGTGGTGTTCCCCAATCAGATTCTTGAAAATTAACATCCAACACACGAACTATTACACTATTATTTAATGTAATATATCCTTCAGGTAATGATTGAACGACTATCGACATCTCCTCGTCACCATCATTAATTCCATCATTTATAATTTGAATTTGTGTTGATGCAGATGAACTTCCCATCGGAATTGTTAAAGAAAGATTTCCTGTAAAATCGGCAGTTGTAAATGTTCCGTTGTTTAAATTTAAAGTAAAATTTAGAGTTTCTGCAACCGGTGTATCTGTTTCAAAAGAAATTGTTAGGCTTTCACCTTCGTTTAGTAAAGATGTAGAAGTTATCACTTCAATTCCATTATAAATTATTCCGCTTCCATCATTATTTGTTCTTGGTGTAGGAGCTTTTACTTCATACGTACCATCATTTTTTCTTTGTATCGATTGAGAAGCCGCTAAACCATTTGCATTTTCATTCGTCTGCACGAATACATTTAATGCTGTTTGAAGTGCTGTGGCTTGTGTTGCATTATTTCCATAAATTAATGCATCAATCAAATTGGTTGTTGTTGCTGGTGTATCGATTGGAAATGTATCAATAACATCTTGATAAATGGCTATAGCATCGGGACCGTTCTGTACAGTATTTTGAGGAAAAAGTCTGGATGGAGATGGATTAACCTGCGAATTTCCTAAAAGCACAATTCCGTTTCCATCAGTAATTAAACCATCAAGATTTATTGTATTATAACTTAAAGTTCCTGTGCCGGATCCACCATTAAAAAGAACTAATATGTAACCATCAAGTGAGAAATAAGGAGTTTCAGATTTTAATTCTATAATTTCAAGAACGTCAAGTCCTGGAGTATCGGAATCTACTTCATTAATTACCACTTGAGAATAAAAACAAAATGGCAATAGAAGGCAGACCCAAAGATGTAATCTTTTTGTCATGGGTATTTAGTTTTTTACAAAATTACTGAATTTAAGCTGAAGAGGTGTTTTTTTTAACAACTTAAACATTTTAATAACATTTTAATACGAATAATTTAATATCTTTCAACCTAAAAAATTGCAGTTGAATTCTATTATTAAAATCATCTTTTGCCTTTCCACTTTGTTGATAGGTAAGTGTTTATTTGCTCAAAACAGTAATTCACTTTATGTTGAATTGCTTGCCGAACAAAAGTCACTCACCGTTCAACAGGAAATCATTTTTCAAAACACAGGAACAGACAGTCTTAGCAAAATTATTTTGAATGACTGGAATAATGCCTTTTCAGATAAAAACACACCGCTTGCTAAACGCTTTTCCGATGAATTTGTGCGTAGTTTTCATTTGGCTAAACCGTATGAAAGAGGAAACACATCCGACTTAACTATTATTGATGAAAATAAATCATTTTTAAATTGGTGCCGACCAGAAAGACATCCGGATTTGATAGAAGTAACACTAAATGAAAAATTAGCCCCAAATCAAAAAGTTAAATTCAACCTTATCTATCGTGTTAAAATTCCAAGCAATAAATTCACTAAATATGGTTATACTAACCAAGGTGGATTTAACCTAAAAAACTGGTTTTTGACTCCTGCAAGATTCGAAAATAATGCTTTTTGCATGAACAGTAATTACAATGTAGATGATATTACAAATGCTCCTTCGGATTATACAGTTACTTTCAAAACACCACAAAGTCAAAAACTATTTACAGATCTAACAGTTTTATCGTCCGAAAAGCAGGCAAAACACACAATTTATACTTTAGAAGGAAAAAATAGAACAGATTTCAGTATTTATACCGAAGAAACAATCTCTTTCAACAGATATAAAAATTCAATTGCTGATGTATATTCAAACCTAAAAGAAAATCGATTAGATGACATTCAAAAAGCGGTGATTATTGATAAAATTGTAAAATTTACTGATGAAAATATTGGTTCAGCTAACAATTCTACCATACTAGTCTCGCAAGCTGATTATGAAAGAAATCCTTTTTATGGATTAAATCAACTTCCGGCTTTTATCAGTCCGTATCCTGATACTTTTCTATATGAAATTAAGTTTCTAAAAACCTACGTAAACAAATATTTAAAGAATAATTTAAAGCTTAACGCTCGCGAAGACAATTGGATTTATGATGCCATCCAAGTGCACATCATGATGAAATATATCGATGAAAATTACCCCGACATGAAAATGATGGGGAACATTTCTAAACTCAAAATTCTCAAAGGATTTAACTTATTTAATCTGGATTTCAACGAGCAATACAGTTATTATTATATGCTGATGGCAAGAAAGAATTTAGATCAACCCATCGGAAATCCTAAAAATACGTTACTCAAATTCAACGAACAAATTGCAGGAAAATACAGAGCTGGACTTAGTTTAAAATACCTTGACGATTACTGCGGAAACAATTTGGCTTCAAAAAGCATTCTTTCGTTTTTTGAATTGAACCGAAATCAACAAACTTCTGAAAAAGATTTTGAAAATATACTCCGGCAAAATTGTCCAAACAACATCGATTGGTTTTTTGATACAATTATAAATTCCAGAGAAATTGTTGACTATAAATTTACTGATGTTTCTAAAGCAAACGATAGTATCACATTTACCGTTCGTAATAAAACCGGAGTAGTTGTTCCCATTCCAATTTATGGATTAAAAAAGGGCGAAATCGTATTTAAAGAATGGCTTGAAAACATTAAAAAAGACACAACAATTACGATGAGTCAAAACGATGCCGACCGAATTGTACTAAATTATGAAAACGAAGTTCCGGAATATAATTTGCGAAATAACTGGAAATCACTCAAAAATTATTCGTTCAACGACCGTCCTATAAAGTTCAATTTCCTGAAAGATTTGGAAGATCCTTATCACAACCAAATTTTATATGTGCCAACCTTAGAATACAATCTGTATAACGGCTTGATGCCCGGAATGCGATTTCACAACAAAACATTTTTAGACAAACCTATCATTTTTGATGTCAATCCGGCCTACTCCACGTTAACTCAAAAAATGATTGGAAATTTTAGAGTTACCGGAAATCAGTACAGACGACACAGCAATATCTATCTCATTCGATACGGATTTTCAGGTCAATTTTTCGATTATGCACAAGATGCAAGTTATATCCGTTTTAATCCAACAATTCAATTCTTTAAACGTCCGGATAATTACCGCGATAATCGAAAAGAATCATTGATGTTGCGACAAATCATTATAGAAAGAGAAGAATCTCCGTTTGTTGCATTGGAAGAAGAAAATGAAAATTACTCCATTTTTAATATGCGGTACTACAACGTTAAAACCGAAGTAAAAAATCATTTCGGATTTAAATCTGATCTTCAAATAGCCAATTCCTTCGGAAAAGCTGTGGTAGAATTAGAATATAGAAAGTTATTTGAAAGCAATAGACAAATTAACCTTCGTTTTTATGCAGGAACATTTTTGTATAGAAAAACAGATTCCGATTTCTTTAGTTTTGCTCTCAACAGACCAACTGACTATATGTTTGATTACGGTTTGTATGGACGCTCTGAAACATCCGGACTGTTCAGTCAACAGTACATTGTGGCCGAAGGTGCTTTTAAATCTCAACTCGATACACCATTCGCCAATCAATGGATTACAACTTTTAATACAAGTGTTAATATTTGGAACTGGATTGAAGTATATGGCGACATAGGTGCTTTAAAAAACGAAAACGAATCCGCCAAATTTGTCTATGATAGCGGAATTCGATTAAATTTAGTTACCGATTATTTTGAACTTTATTTCCCAATTTACTCCTCAAACGGTTGGGAAGTTGATAATAAAAACTATGGTGAACGTATCCGATTTATGGTAACTTTAAGTCCGAATGTGTTAGTCAGTTTATTTACTCGAAAATGGTTTTAATTGATTGAAAAATCTTTAATAAATTACATTTTATTCATTAATATGAATATTTTTCAATTAAAAACACAAACATATATCTCATATCAACATTTTTTTTATCAATAGTATAAATTTATTTTTATACAGAATGTATTGTTTTTCCAAGTTTTTACTTAAATTTGTTCATTACAAGAATTTTTTTGAACTATGACAGCACCAGAAACCAAACAAGCCATGACGTTTGAAGATTTCCGAACAGAAGTTTTAAACGACTATAAAATTGCAACTACCAGCAGAGAATGTTCCCTTTTAGGGCGACGTGAAGTGCTGACCGGAAAAGCCAAATTTGGTATTTTTGGTGATGGAAAAGAAGTACCGCAATTAGCCATGGCAAAAGCGTTTAAAAATGGTGATTTCCGTTCAGGTTATTACCGTGATCAAACGTTTATGATGGCAATTGGTCACCTAAACATTCAACAGTTTTTTGCAGGATTATATGGTCATACCGATTTGGAACACGATCCAATGAGTGCCGGTCGTCAAATGGGCGGTCACTTTGCTACACATTCGCTTGACGAAAACGGAAACTGGAATGATTTAACCAAACAAAAAAATTCAAGTGCCGACATCTCTCCTACTGCCGGACAAATGCCGCGTTTGTTAGGATTGGCTCAAGCTTCTAAGATTTATAGAAACGTATCGGTTTTACCAAAAAAAAATAAATTCTCCGATAACGGAAACGAAATTGCTTGGGGAACTATTGGAAATGCAAGTACTTCAGAAGGTTTGTTTTTTGAAACTATTAACGCCGCCGGAGTTCTGCAAGTGCCAATGGTCATGAGCGTTTGGGATGACGAATACGGAATTTCCGTGCATGCTCGTTACCAAACTACAAAAGAAAATATCTCCGAAATCCTAAAAGGTTTTCAACGAGACGAAGACAATAAAGGTTACGAAATCATGAATGTGTTAGGGTGGGATTATGCCGCCTTGGTAGGAACCTATCAACGTGCCGCTCAAATTGCTCGCGAAGAACACGTTCCGGTTTTAATTCACGTAAGCGAATTAACGCAACCACAAGGTCACTCTACATCCGGAAGTCACGAACGTTACAAAAATGCAGAACGATTAGCTTGGGAAGCCGAATTTGATTGTTTAGCTCAAATGCGTTTGTGGATGATTGCAAACAACATTGCCACTGCCGAAGAAATTGAAGAAATTGACAACGTAACCAAAAAAGAGGTTTTAGAAGGCAAAAAAGCAGCTTGGACTGCTTTTGTGGAACCTTTCAAAAAAGAACAAAACGAATTAGTTGCTTTGTTGGAAAGCATTGCTTCAACGAGTGTGAACCGCGTTTTTATACAAAAATTCGCCAATGATTTAAAAGAGATTAAAGAACCGATTCGCAAAGATATAATTACCACAGCCCGAAAAGTTCTTCGTATGATTGTAGGTGAAAAAAGTCAACCACAATTAGCAACGTGGATTAAAAACTACATCGCAAAAATTCAACCAAAATTCAGTTCACATTTGTTTTCAGAATCAGCTCATCAAGTCACATCAGTCAAAGAAGTTTTACCAACCTACGACGCAACTGCTGAAGAAGTAGATGCTCGTTTGGTACTTAGAGATAACTTTGATGCTATTTTCAGCAAACATCCTGAAGTCTTGATTTTTGGAGAAGATTCCGGAAACATTGGCGACGTAAATCAAGGTTTAGAAGGCATGCAAGAAAAATTTGGCGAAATGCGAGTAGCCGATGCCGGAATTCGTGAAGCAACCATATTAGGCCAAGGAATCGGAATGGCGATGCGAGGCCTTCGCCCTATTGCCGAAATTCAATATTTAGATTATCTACTGTATGCTATTCAAATCATGAGCGATGATTTAGCAACCTTACAATACCGCACCAAAGGCCGTCAAAAAGCACCGTTGATTATTCGTACTCGCGGACACCGTTTGGAAGGCGTTTGGCACTCCGGTTCACCCATGGGAATGATCATCAATGCCGTTCGTGGCATTCACGTGTTGGTACCAAGAAACATGACCAAAGCAGCAGGATTTTATAACACGCTGTTAGAAACCGATGAACCGGCTCTTATTGTTGAATGTTTAAATGGCTACCGTTTAAAAGAAAAAATGCCAACCAATTTAGGAACGTTTAAAACTCCAATTGGCGTGGTAGAAACCATCAAAAAAGGAACCGATATCACTATCGTTTCCTATGGTTCAACATTACGTTTGGTAGAGCAAGCAGCAAAAGAATTGTTAGAAGTTGGAATTGATTGTGAAATTATTGATATCCAGTCACTTTTACCATTTGATATTAACCACGACATTAAGAAAAGTTTAGCCCAAACCAACCGTCTTTTGGTAGTAGATGAAGACGTTCCCGGAGGAGCTTCTGCCTTTATTCTGCAACAAGTGTTGGATGTGCAAAACGGCTACGATTATTTAGATAGTAAACCGCAAACCTTAGCAGCTCAACCTCATCGTCCGGCTTATGGCACAGATGGCGATTACTTCAGTAAACCTTCCGCGGAAGATATTTTTGAAAAAGTATATGCCATGATGCATGAAGTAAACCCGAAAGAATTTCCGAGTTTGTATTAAAACTATAGTGAAAACCGCTAATTGGCGGTTTTTTTTATGTTTTTTTGGGGCGTTACCCTCCGCAAGCTACGGGTCGGGCTATCCGTTCCCGCTTTTTTTTGGTTGTTTAAAAAAACAACCAAAAAAAGAGCTCCACTACTATCCCTAACGCAGGTGAGTGCTATCAAGATATTTACATTGTTTATGACATAGCAATTAAAAAGCAGTCAACAAATAAAAAGTCAGTTTGATAAAGTATATTTATTAAATTTGTGAAAATAATTTTAATGATTGTCAAACAACAATAAATGAAAGCAAAAATATTCTTAATTTTAATTTCTTTTACAACATTTTGTAATGCACAAATTGTAAATATACCTGATGTGAATTTTAAGAATGCTTTATTAGGGTCAACTTGGCAATGGAATTCCATTGCAAAAAAACATAAATGGTAGCAATATGACTGTTGACACTAATTCTGATGGGGAAATTCAACTGTCAGAAGCATTATTAGTTTATGAAATACATATGACCCCAAATACTATTGGGAATAATAATACTGTTAACCTTGAAGGAATAAATAGTTTTTTAAATCTGAGAAAGATATTAATAGATAATAAATCAATAACAAATGTAAACTTTGATTCATTGATATATTTAGAAGAATTATTGATTAGATATTGTGGCGTTAGTAATTATAGTATTGTAAATTGTCCAAGCATAATAAATATTAATTTTGATTATAATCAATTTACATCATTAGATTTTAGTCATTTACCGCAATTAAACTCTGTAAGTTGCTCAAATAATATTCTTACCTCTCTAAATATTAATGGCTTACAGAATCTAACTTATGTAAATTGTAGTTATAACAATCTACTTTCTATAAACCTACAAGCACTTTCCAATATAAATACTATAAAATGCGATCATAATCAAATAACAAATTTAAATTTGAATGGATTGCAAAGTTTACAGAGTCTTGAGGCACAAAATAATCAATTAAATAATGTGACTTTTGAAGGTTGTACTAGTTTAGATTATGCTTATCTATCTGATAATTTATTAACCTTTTTAGATTTTAACCAATGTACAACTATAAATGGTATTTATCTATCTAATAACCCAACAATAGAAGGTATTTTGCTGAAAAATGGAATCAATGAAAATATTGGAGGATTAACACAAAACGTGCAATATATTTGTTGTGATGAATTTGAAATAGCTTCCATTCAAAGTTCATATCCAAATTCTGAAGTAAATACTTATTGTTCATTTACACCTGGAGGTAGCTACTATATAATTAATGGAACAAATAGATTGGATCTAACAAATGACGGATGTTCTTTATCAGATCCTATTTATCCAAATTTTAAAATCAGTTTTACTGATGGAATAACTTCAAATATATTAATTCCAAATTCTTCAGGTAATTATTCTATTCCAGTTGGTACTGGTTCTTTCACTTTAACTCCAATACTTAATAATCCTACTTATTATAATGCTACCCCAGCTACAGCCTCAGCTAATTTTCCTATATTCACTAGTCCATACAATCAAGATTTTTGTATTACTGCAAATGGTAATCACAATGATTTAGAAGTAATTTTACTTCCAATAAATCAAGCAAGACCTGGTTTTGATGCCGATTATAAATTAATTTATAAAAACAAAGGAACAACAACTCAATCTGGTTCAGTCAACTTAGATTTTGACGATAACGTTTTAGATTTTGTTTCAAGTAATCCTTCTTTTTCAGATCAAGTAGCAGGAAATATGACTTGGAATTTTACAAATCTAATGCCATTTGAAAGCAGAGAAATTGATATTGTTTTTAACTTAAATTCACCGACTGAAACACCTGCTTTAAATAGTGGAGATATTTTAAACTTCACGGCTACAATAAATGGTGAAACAGATGAAACACCTATTGACAACATTGCAACGATAAATCAAACCGTTGTAAACTCTTATGACCCTAATGACAAAACTTGTTTAGAAGGAACAACAATTACACCAAGTATGGTTGGTGAATATGTTCATTATTTAATTCGCTTCGAAAACAATGGAACGGCAAATGCTCAAAATATTGTTGTTAAAGATATGATCAACATAAATAAATTTGACATAAATACCTTAATTCCAATTAACGGAAGTCATGACTTTGAAACAAGAATATCAAGCATAAACAAAGTAGAATTTATTTTTCAAAATATAAATTTACCATTTGATGATGCTAGTAATGATGGTTATGTATCTTTTAAAATCAAAACAAAACCAAATTTAGTAATTGGTAATACTTTTAGTAATTCAGCAAATATTTATTTTGATTACAATTTTCCTATAGTTACAGATAATTATACTACAACAATTCAAAATATATTAGGTTTACAAGAAAATGATATTATTAATGATATTTTAACTTACCCAAATCCAATAAAAGATATTTTAAACTTCAAAACAGAGCACAATATAACAAAAGTTGAAGTTTACGATATTGCAGGAAGAATAGTAAGTTCAAATTCAGTTTCTGAAAATAAAATTGATTTAAGCGAACTAAAAACCGGAAACTATATTCTAAAACTTTATACAGAAAAAGGAATTATTAACACAAAAATTATAAAAGAATAATACAGCAGCAATTAGCACACAATTCCTTTATCTACTTTGCAACTCCTTCCCTATTTCTAAATTAGAAAATTCATTTTATAACTATGTATTTTTCAGAAAAATAGTGTTGAAAAAAGTAAGTAAAACTTTTCAACAACTTGTTAATTTAAAATTGAAAACACTATTTTTGAAAAATTTTTAAAACCAAAATTGATGAATAAAAATTACTTTTTAGTAGTAGCTTTTTTAAGTTTCTTTACAAGCATTGCTCAACAAGCCGGAGAATTAGATACCAATTTTGGATCAGATGGTGTTGTTAAATCAAATCTATGGAATGCAAGTTTTAATGTTAAAAGCCATGTAGTTCTTCCTGATGGAAAAACAATTGTAGTGGGTGAAATTAATAACGACATGGAACCAAGAGGTTTTGTCATGCGACTTTTGGCAAATGGTGACATTGATGTTTCGTTTGGAACAGATGGAAAAGCCGTTCATCCATTTATCAACGGAATTAATGTAGTAAAGTTACAAGCAGACGGAAAAATCTTGGTTGGTAGCTCATATCTTAATGACATTGCAGTTGCCCGATATATGGCCAACGGAACATTGGATACCGGTTTTGCGTATGACGGAACATATTATAACACCAATTCAAATAATTCAAACTCCTCACCAAATCCCGTTGTAGATTTGGAAATTCAATCGGACAACAAAATTGTTGCCTTGACAACAATAAAAATTAGTGATGTAAATTATTATAAATTGTTCCGATTAAATGCAAATGGAATTTTAGACAATTCGTTAAACGTTACAGATAATTTTGGAGCCACAGATTATCCTGTCGCACTAAGTATTCAATCGGATAATAAAATAATTGTGAGTGGTTATAACTTTAACGGCTCAGTTTCTTTACTCTTTATTGCTCGTTATAATTCTAATGGAACAGCAGATACTACATTCAATTCAAACGGAAGAAGATCTTTTTCTATAACAAATTCAACATCTTCAAGAGTAACTGATATGCAATTACAGTCGGATGGAAAAATTTTACTTAGCGGAAAATATTATGCTAATGCAACCGCTTTGTTCATGGCTAGATTTAACACTAACGGAACTTTTGATACTTCATTCAGTGGTGATGGTTTTCAATCAGCAACTGTTGACGTAAGCCTTAACCGTCCCGGAAAAATAGCTCTTCAGTCGGATGGAAAAATCATCCAAATGGATACGTATTATAACTTTAATACCAGTAAAGAAAACATGCTATTGGCTCGTTATACATCAACAGGAGAGCTTGATACCTCTTTCAGCGGAACAAGTTGGGGTGTTTCGTTCCCGTTTAATGGTTTGAATGATACAGCCGCTTGCATATCTATAGCAGATAACAAATTAATCATATCAGGAAACGCTGAAACTTCTGTAATTGACAATAACATCGCCTTTGCAAAGTTCAATTTAAATCCGCTTTCTTTTGATTCTACTTTTGGCACAAGCGGAAAAAAGCAACTTAGCGTGCCTTTTCCAACCTACGAAGAAGTAATAAAATCAGTGGTGCAATCAGACAATAAGGTTGTGGTTCTTACCAAAATATTTGTCAACAACTTTTATTTTTCGGGTTTACAACGATTTAATGAAAATGGATCATTAGACACCACTTTTGGTTCAAATGGAAAAATTGGTCTAGGTTTTTATCTTACAGAATTTAGTGGATTGGCTGTTGATAATGCCAATAACATTATTATAAGTGGCAATACAACATTTGAAAGTGGTATTATTCTCAAAATTACGCCAGCAGGTGCTTTAGATCCAACTTTTGGCAATCAAGGGATAACCTATTTGCCGGAAGATTTCTTAACGTTTAATCCTATTTTAAAATCGATTAAAATTCAAACAGATAATAAAATTGTTTTAGGTGGCGGAAACAGTGTTAACGCAATTCAAAATTATTTATTAGTTCGATTAAACCCAAATGGAACATTAGATAGTGGTTTTGGAGACAACGGAATTAGTCAAGTTGGTATAGATGGCGTTGATGAAATGATTTCTTCAATTGAAGTGCTAAACGATGGTAAAATTGTTGCGGTTGGTTTTACCAATGAAAATTTTGGTGACGATCTTCAAGCGGTTGTTTTAAAATTCAATTCAGTTGGTTTATTAGATCCAACTTTCAACGGAAACGGTAAATATTTTACCGAAAAAGCTGTTGATTTCAATATGAATGGTGATATCAAAGTTCAAAATGACGGAAAAATTCTTAGTACGTTTGAATCTGCATACGACAATTTTATTCTCTATCGTTTAAACAGTAACGGAACGGCAGATACTAACTTTGGGTCTGGTGGATATGTAAATACGTATGTCACTGGTGTTGATAAATCAGCCCAAATTCATTACAATCCAACCAACCAAAAAATCACGTTAATTGGTACAACATTTACCGATGAAATTGGAAAATTTGCCTTAACTCGCTATTCCGGAAACGGAGAAACCGACTCCTCTTTTGGAGATTCCGGTGTTGTTATTACCGATTTTGGTCAAAATGCACAAGTAATTTCTGCATCACCAACCTCAGACGGAAAATTAGTAGTTAGCGGTATAATATATGACGATGTTAGCATAGATTATGATCAAGTAATGGCTAAATATCATTTAGAAGAAACATTGAGCCTAATCAATCCAGACATTGTTAACGTTCAAATTTATCCAAATCCGGTGGCAGAAACACTTTTTGTTCGTTTAAAAGATGAAAGTGCTGCAAATAATTATAACGTTACAGACATGACCGGAAAAGTTGTATTACACGGATCATTGGTTGTAGAGCAAGGCATCAAAGTAGCTGATTTGGCTAATGGCGTTTATTTTATTGCCATCGATAATTTTAAACCTATCAAGTTTATAAAACGATAAATAAATCGAAGACTCAATTATTTTAAAAATGCCCCAAAAAGTTAACTACTCTTTGGGGCTTTTTTATTATACTTTACTCCGTTTTCTGTAAAAGTATTATTTTTACAAAACAATCTATCCGAACAAAACGATATGAACAACACAAGAATCTATAAAATGTCTTTTGCAAGTGTCTATCCGCACTACATTGCCAAAGCAGAAAAAAAAGGCCGTACCAAAGCCGAAGTTGATGAAATTATTTTCTGGCTCACCGGTTACAACGCAGAAACTTTTCAAAACCACTTGAATCAAAAAACAGATTTTGAAACCTTTTTTGCTCAAGCTCCACAAATAAACCCCAATGCCTCTAAAATAACAGGCGTAATCTGTGGCTACCGCGTGGAAGATATTGAAGAAAAACTCATGCAACAAATTCGCTACCTCGACAAACTAGTTGACGAATTGGCAAAAGGCAGAACAATGGAGAAGATTTTGAGGAAATAAAAACCGAAGTTTTTCACATTTACTAAATCGATAAACTTTAAAGAAGATACTTTTTCAGAAAGCCGCTTGAATTAAAAACAAAAACCTACAACTTTTATCTTCATCTTACCTCCAAAAAAAACAACATACTTTCCAATATTCGAAAGCATAAGTAAAGCCCCGCTCCCAAAATCAATCCTTTCCCCTTTTTATTCATAAAAACAAGCACAATACGCCAACGTTGACGTGAACGACGTCAAATTTGACGTCCAAGACGCCATCGTTGGCATCAATGACGCCAAAATATACGTCGGTCGATGCCAAATTTGACGTCGCTGACGCCAACGTTGGCATCAGCAACGTCAACGTTGACATCAAGAACGCCATCTTTGACGTCCAAGACGTCAACGTTGGCGTTTTTTAGTCTTTTCATATAAAAAGATATCAAAAATTTCATTCCCCAAACAATCAACTTTATTTCCTACATTTGAAAATACAAGTAAAATCATCCTTTGCCTATGTTTTCATCCGAATACATTTCCATATACATCACACTAATCATCATTCTGATTGGTATATTTCTGTTCGTCAAAGAATATTTCACCATCGATACGTCATCCATTATCATTATGACCCTGTTCATCGTTACCGGGATATTGGATTACAAAGAAGGTCTTTCGGGCTTTACCAACAGTGCTCCCATCACGATAGCTTGTATGATGGTGATGAGCTACGCCGTCCTAAATTCGGGCTTACTCAAGGGATTTCGGGACATTCTAGTCAAAATCGGTAAGAAAAACTATGCGTTAACACTTGTTGTGTTTTGTTTAGTTACTGCCGCGTTTTCGGCTTTTATCAATGACTCAGCAGTCGTGGCAATTATGATTCCGATTGTGCTTCAAGTGAGTAGCAAAAGCAACATTAGTGCATCAAAATTATTATTACCTGTTTCTTTTGCAGCGGCAATGGGCGGAGCCACAACCATCATTGGAACGAGTGCCAATCTAGTCGTGAGTGGCTATGCAGAAGACAATGGTTTACCAGGTTTTGAGATGTTTAGTTTTGCACTTCCGGCCTTGATAATCACTTCCGTCGGATTTGTTTATTTGTTGTTTGTCGCTCCTTTTTTATTACCCAAAAGAAATAGTTTGGTGGAAGATATGCAAAAAGAATCCAACCAATTCATTACCGAAATTATCATTAATGAAGACAGTGCCGACATCGGCAAAACCATCTCCGAGAGCATTCTCAGGCAAAAATACAACGTCGAAATCATTGAAGTAAATAACCTCAACAACCGAAAAAACAAACTTGAAGAACGATGGAAATTAAAAGCCAATGACCATCTGAAAATCGTCATTCATTTTAATGAACTCAACGACATCCGACACGATAACAATTACACGTTAGAAGATGACAAACCGCTCTTTAGCGATGTTATTGAAAAAAATGATAAAGGAAATCAGCTATACGAAGCAATCATTCCTTTTGGTTCCAAACTAGCAGGAAAAACGTTAAATGACATTAAATTCAGAGAAAGATACAGTGCCAATGTTTTAGCTGTGAGAAATTTAAAGAAAAATAGGTTTTCAAATTTAGGCAACTTTAAATTAAGCGAAGGAAACGTTTTGGTTGTTGATTCCTCTGCCGAATCCTTTAGCGAGATGATTAAGCACAAAATGCTTTTTCCGCTCCAAGAAATTGCAAGTCAAAAATTGGATAAACGCAAAGCGATTATTAGCGTACTCATTTTAGTCGGCGTAATTACAGCCGCTGCGATGGGAATTACCTCGATTGTCGTTGCCGGAATGGTCGGTTGTTTATCGCTTGTGGTGCTCAATGTCTTGAAACCCCAAGAAGCCTACGACACCATCGATTGGAAAGTAATTTTTATGATTGCCGGTGTGTTAAGTATGGGAACCGCTTTAGAAAAAACAGGCACTTCCAAAATCATAGCCGCCTTTTTAGCCACTAATCTCGGTAATTTTGATTTACACATTACATTAGCGTTCGTCTATTTAGTCACACTCATTGCTACCAACATCCTCTCCGGAAAAGCCGCCGCCGCCTTAATGGCACCCATCGCGATTCAGTTTGCAATCAGTATGGAAGTGAACTATCAACCGTTCCTTATTGCCATTATGTTTGCGTGTGCCTATACGTTTATGACGCCCATTTGCAACCCAACTAATACGATGGTCTATTCTCCCGGAAATTACACTTTTAAAGATTACATCAAAGTCGGTTTGCCCCTCAACATCATCATTTGGATCGTAGCTGTCTTTGTGATACCGCTGTTTTTTCCGTTTAAGTAATTTTTTAGAAGCTAATCCCGCTTTTCATTCCAAGCTTGTTTGCCATTGCTGTTTTTTCTAAGCCGCCCCAAGAGCTTCCGTTGGTCGCTTTGGGTCAGCAAGAAAAAATAAGCTTCGGCTGCACAAGGCTTTCCATTTCAATCGGGGCTATGGGATTATGCTTTAAAACAAAAAATCATTGAATAAGTGGTTTTGATGATCAGTACGAATTATTTATTAAATTTGAGGAAATAAAACTGAGGATTGATAGACATATTAACAAGTTAGCTGCAATACAAAACTGGAATAGAATATGAAACAACTCGGAGAAATAAAATTTATTATTGTTAGCCTTTTACTATTACTTGTTTGTTCTTGTAACAACAAAGAAAATCAAGACAGCGTGAAATCTATGAACGAACCAAGTAGACCAATGAGCGAATTAGAATACCTTGTTCTTGAAAAAGGTGATACAAATGCTTATTCTGAATTGGAGATTGCCTACTTAGACTATGGACACGGAGAATTTTTCAAGTTTGCAAAAGTAATGGCAGATAAATACGACTATACTCAGGCATATTTTGATGTTTATTTTCAAACATTAAAATCAACTCAAAGAAAAGGAACAACACTTAGTTTAGACAGTTGCTCAATTGAAGAACGAAATCTTGCTATTAAATACCTCAAAATGGCTGAAAAAAAAGGACACCACCAAGCAAAAGACGAAATAGAAGAATTGAAGAAAGAAGGATTTATAAAATAAAGAAACTTTGAATCGACAAATAAATAAAAATGTACGAACAGCTAACAGCACCTACCCAAGAATGGCGGTTCAGTGGTTAAATCAAGCTTTATGAATCTATCAAAGTTTGAGTTTGGTTGACAGTGAAGTGCTTCTAAATCGCCAACTTTACTTAGTTGCAAAACCGTCAAAAATCACAAAAAATTCATTTCTCTACCTCCAAACCTTCTTCAAAACCCCTTTTATCACCCCATTAATATCATCAGAAGTTTTAAATTTAAAATTCAAAAACCAATAAAATAAGGCAATTAAAACCGATTTCAATACAATATTCAAAATCGGATGAAAGGAAAAATTCCAAAAATAAAAGACAACAAAAGTTAGAGCGATGATTCCTAATGAAACAATTGTTTTTTGGGTAAACGGAAACAAATCCATTTTAAAAACCACAAATAAAAATTTGGCTAGACTGTATAATCCAATGGAAATTAAAGTGGCAATCGCCGCTCCTTCAATACCAAAGTTCGGAATAAAATACATATTCAAACTTACAGTCAGAACCACCAAACACAACCCTAAAAACAGCACCGTTCGATAATATTTTGAATTAAAAATGATGGAATTGTTATTTCCCAACATCAAATCAAAGAATTTTGAAAAGGAAATCAAAAACACCACCGCTACTCCACCGCTGTATTTTTCTGGCAATAACGCATACACTTGATGAATGTTGGTTAGAATTCCCAACATAATAAATCCTCCAATCACTTGAAGTGTGATGGCTGTTTTCTTGTATAAATCATTCAGTTCATCGTGTTTCTTTCTCGCCATTAAATCGGTCGTAATTGGGTGCGTAATTTGGTGCATCGCCCGCATCGGAACAGAAATCGTCAAGGCAATAAAAATCGCCACCGAATAATATGCCGCTTCATTAATTGGAATGTATTGCCCAATCATAAACTTATCAATATCCAACAAAAGCACCGCGATGCTGGACGAAAATATGATAAATGCGGAATAGACAATGACTTCTCTTTTTTCTTTTGGAAACTTCAAATGAAATTGGGGTTTTCGCACAGAAAAAGCGACCAATCCCATAATAACCATCATCGTAAAATAAATAAACACCAAACAATAGACAAATTGCACGTTGGTTATCCAATCAAAATAAACCGCAAAAAGAAAAATGCTGATGAATACACGAAGTAAAACTTCTTTCACAAAGTTGCCAAAAACCGATTTCAAATGGACTTTGACCCACGCATAAAAAATCTCGAAATAACCCATAAACAATCCGATCACCGGAATTATCCAAACGTAATTGTGAATAATTGGATTTTTTTTGGAAAGTAAAGTCGCTGCTTCTCCATAAAACAGAAACAAAATCAAGAAAATTGGAATGATTATGACGAACGGCAACACCAAAACTAAATTCAGAAATCGTGATTTTTCATCTTCAGTTTGATGTTCGGAATAAAATTTCACTAATGTATTTTGAATTCCAAACGCCATCAAGGGCATCATTATATTGGCTGATGAAAGCAAAAAAGCGGTTAATCCATAATAATCTTCTCCCAAAAAATGCGTGTACATAAACAATGCATTCGTTGCACCAATTGCAAAACCGATAAAGGTAATGACGGTGTTTTTGAAGGATTGATTGAGTACGATTCCCATTGATTAGATAATTAGATTGTTGGATTTTTAGATTGTTATTCTAAACAGGTTTTGACTAACTTCTCAGTTAGACTCTTTCTACTATAATGTTGCAAACCAACCGGATAAACTTTTAAATTACGCTGCTTATACAATTGATAGTGAGCAAAAATAGCTTCTTTTAATTTCCATTTTTCATCATATGTAAAAAACTGTCCGGTATTTGTTTCTTTCAAAATCCCTTCAAAATCGGATTCTTTAGGTCCAATTGCAATAATCGGACGTTCGGAAACCATGTATTCAAATAATTTTCCGGGAATGATGCAACGGGTTTCTTCTGAATCAATTTCAATTAACAACAAAACCTGTGAAGTTCGTTGATGAATAACCGCTTCATCGTGTGAAACATATCCTAAATTAGTAACAAATTTAGTCAACTTAAATTCATCAATCGTTTCCAAGACATCTTGACTCACTTTTCCAATCAATTTCAATTGAAAATCAGTTGCAAATTCTTTGTTTTCTTTTACTAATTCTTTTACTACTTTCCACAAAATTCTCGGGTTTCTGTCTGATAAAAATGAACCGATGTGAGCAATGGAAAATTTATCATCTAATTCGGTTTTAGTAACTTTTTCCACATCATAACCATTTGTAATTACTTCAATTGGTTTTGAAGTTAATTTAGAAAATTCGCTTCTTGTTGTCGGACTTGTAACGATGATTTTATCGGCAGAATTGAGAACTTTTTTCTCTAATTCTTTGTGTTTCTTTTCCGATTTTTCAGTCAGCATCAATTCTTTGTGATAACCGATTGTCGTCCAAGGATCACGAAAGTCTGCAATCCATTTGACATTACTTTGCTTTTTTAATTGCAAACCAATTAAATGCAAACTGTGTGGCGGACCGGTTGTAATGATTGTTTCAAATTGATGTTTTTCAATATACTCTTTCAAAAAAGCAACCGAAGGTTTCACCCATAAAACGCGAGCATCCGGAATAAAAAGGTTGCCGCGAATCCAAAGCATTACTTTTTCAATTAATGATTGTTTCCTTTTGCTTGGAATGATTCCGGAACTGATTTTTTTGGTGTTTTTTTTGGATAAAAAAGAAGCCCAACGATACGGTTCTTTAATTTTTTGTTTGATGATAATCGCCTTTTCGGAAACTTCATTCATTAACTTTTCATCAACAATTGGATAGGTTGTATTTTCGGGAATATAAATATGCGGTTCATACCCAAAATCCGGTAGATATTTCACGAATTTTAGCCAACGTTGTACACCGGGACCTCCGGCTGGCGGCCAGTAGTAGGATATGATGAGGACTTTTTTTGTGGTTTGTTGCAAGATTAGGAAATGATTTATAAACTTCTTAAAAAAAATATGACATTGTCGTGTCATTTCGACGAAGGAGAAATCACATAATATGAATTTATCAAAAAGTTTTAATGTTTTTACGCAACTTTATGTGATTTCTCCTTCGTCGAAATGACACACATTAACTTAAATGATTTTTCTAACTATTTATTATTTCTTCAATCATTTTTTAAGATAAATTTTAGGTGCATTTTTTAACGCATACGAAACCTCAATTATCGCAATTAAACATTCTAATCGTCTTGCATAAGAAAGTGATTTTATTTCAGCTATTCTTTTTGCTTCCAATTCTTTTGGATTTCCGTGATGTAAAATTGCTTTATTCATCTTTCACTTAATTCAATCAAATATACAAATAAATAGTAAGCTATATTTTGTCTTTTTTAGAATGATTTTTAGTTTCAAAATAAATTCCGCCTATCAAAAGCAACAAAATTCCAATCGAACTAAACAAAGCAATTGAACTTCCAGTTCTCACTACATCCGGTTCAAATTTGAACTCAATAGTATGTTTTCCTGCCGGAATTTCTAAAGCTCTTAACACATAATTAGCTCTAATCTGTTCTGCTTCTTTCCCATCAATTGTGATTTTCCATCCTTTTGGATAATAGATTTCAGAAAAAATAGCTAAACCTTTATTGGTATTTTGAGAAGTATATTTTAGGTAATTCGGTTTGTATTCCTCTAATGTGATGGTTGCTAAACTATCTTTTACAAACGATTTTGAACTTACCGATTTCATGAATTCTTTGTCAACAACCGCTTCATTTTTAGTATCTAAACTATCCAAAGCACGAATTTCTTCATCCGCATTTTTAACGGTTTTTATATTACTCACAAACCATGCATTTCCATTTGCATTTGGGTTTTGAAGTGGAATAGGCTGACCTTCTTCGGTGGTTTGAATAACATATTTGACATTCAACATATTCAGAACTTGAATATTATTGTTCGCAATTTGATAATCGTATAATTGCTGAATACGTTGCGGTTTTACTGCACTATAGCCGCCAATCGCTTTATGAAAATAGGAAGTTCTACCTCCTGCCATTCCTTGACTTGGTTCGAAAACACGGAAGTTTGGATCTTTATCCTCCAAAATTTTTAAATCAGCCTCTGTGGGTTGAAACGGTTGATTGACTTGTCTTGCATTTACGAAATCATCGGCGTTTACATAATTTTTATCAATTACATACAAATCCAAAACCATCAAAGAACCAATTAAAATTACCGAAATAGTTTGTGACACTTTTTCTTTTATAAACAACCAGAAAAGAGCAAAAGCTGCTGCTATCAATCCCATTGAACGAAGTAAATCGGAGGTGTACATCGCTCTTCTATCTTCCTTCAAAGCATCAACAAAAGGTTGACCAATTTCGCCATACGCTTGTCTGAAATAACTATCGCTTTCTGCAGAAAAGCTAAACATTCCTTTACACACAAAAAGCAAGACTAAAACACCTACTGCAATTGCAGATGATTTCCAAAGTGCTTTCCATTGTTCTCCTTTTTCTAATTTAAAAAATGAATACAATCCCAAAACAGCCAAAACCGGAATACATAATTCTAAGATGACTTGTATAGAAGAAACTGCTCTGAATTTGTTATACAACGGAAAATAATCGATAAAAAAATCGGTTAGAATTGGGAAATTTTTACCCCAAGAAAGCATCAATGAAAAAATGGCTCCTACTAAAAAAGCATATTTCAATTTACGTTTTTCTGTGAACATTGCTAATACAAAAAGAAAAAATACAATTGCTCCAATATAAGCCGGAGCGGCAACAATAGGTTGGTCTCCCCAATAGGTTGGTGCTTGAGAAGCATATTCCAATGCATCGCTTTCAGGAGCACCTAAACCAATAAACATTTCGTATAAAGCACTATTCTCTCCTAATTTTTCAGAATTTCCTCCACCAAATAGTCGAGGGGCAATTAAATTGAAACTTTCGGCAATTCCGTAGCTATATTCGGTGATGTATTCATACGTCATACCAGATTTATTCTCTACTTTTTCACCTTCTAAACCAATGGTTAATTCGTTTTTGCCTCTGGTACTAAATTCGGTATACTCGGCTGTAGCCAATAAATTTGTGGCATTTGTACCTAAAGCTAAAATGCCGGCAATGGTAAAAACTCCAAAAGCAATTCCGATATTTTTGAATTCTTTAGCTTTGATTAATTTATAAATGTAATAAACGGAAATCACAATTAACAACAACAGTAAATAATATGTCATTTGAAAGTGATTCGCTTGAATTTCAAGAGCTGCAGCTGCCATCGTAAGTAATCCTCCAACGATAAATCGTTTTTGAAAAACAAGTAAAACTCCGGCTACAACCATCGGCATATAAGCGATTGCGTGAGCCTTTGCATTATGTCCGACTCCTAAAATAATGATGAGATATGTGGAAAATCCGAAAGCTAATGCTCCAAAAAAGGCTTTTAGCGGATCAACTTTTAAAACACTCAAAAGAATGTAAAAACCAAGAAAATATAAAAACAAATAATCTGCAGGACGAGGAAGAAATCGTAAAAAACCATCAACTGATTTCACGTAATTATGCGGATACTTTGCTCCTAATTGATACGTTGGCATTCCGCCAAAAGCGGAGTTTGTCCAAAACGGTTCTTCATCAAACTCTGCTCGAAAATCGTTTTGTTCCTTTGCCATACCTGTGTATTGCACAATATCGGATTGCGAAATTTGTTTGCCTTGCAAAACAGGATAAAAATAAACCAGTGAAAGAATCACAAAACCAAAAAATGCTAAAAGATGCGGAAGAAATTTTTGAAAATATTTCATTTTAAACTTTTAAAATCAATACTAAAATTAAGCGAAAGTAATCATTCTAATCTACTTCTTCATAATCGATGTATTCTCCAACTTGCTTTTTGGATTTAGGCTTTTCAAATGAAGCAGCTGTATTTTGTGATTGAGTTGTATTTTGATTGGGATTATTCATTTGTTGCTTAAAATTTTGTTCGGCTTTTTGAACCATTTTTCTTAACAAGAAAGGCATTAATAAACGAGCTAAAATCTTAAAAGCATAGTAAATTCCAACAATAATTAAAATTGTTCTGATAAATCCCGGAACTGATGCTGTTTGCATAATTAATATTTTTGGTAAAAATAAGAAATACGTCAATCAAAATTAAACTAACAATCTTAAATAAATAATAAAAAGTCTTATTTTTGGTTTCTAATCAGTAATTCAACCTCATTACTACCATGAAAAAAATTCAAAATTTACTTCAATTTGCATTGGTCTTAAGCTTTTCAAGTTTACTGGCTCAGCACACAGATATGATAAACTCTAACCGTCCCGGACTTTCGATGGCGGCATTTTCGGTTGGAAAAAATGTTTTTCAAATGGAAAGTGGTCTATATGGAATTAGAGAAGACCATAACCTTTCTCGTTATAATTCAAATGGATTTGGAGTTGATTTAGATGTTCGTTACGGATTTCTTTTTGAACAATTGGAAGTAATTGGAAACTTCAAATACCAATATGACAAATACTATACACCGTTGGTTGAAACATCCAGAAGCGGATTTAGAAGTACAACTTTTGGAGCAAAATATCTAATCTATGATCCGTTTAAAAAAGGTGAAGACAAACCAAATTTATTAAGTTGGAAAGCCAATCATCGTTTCAAATGGAAACAATTTATTCCTGCTATTGGTGTTTATGCCGGTATGAATTTTGGTTTTGCCAATGAAGATTATGCGTATGCAAATGAACCAAGTATGAGTCCGAAAATAATGATTATAGCTCAAAATCATTTTGGATCCCGATGGGTTTTGGTGACTAATATTTTCTACGACAAATTCACAACCGATTATAAATCATTAGGTTACATTTTAACATTGACGCGTGGATTTAATCAGAAATGGTCGGGTTTTATTGAAAATCAAGGTGTAAAAGGTGACTATTATTCAGATAGTATTTTTAGAATTGGTTCTGCTTATTTAATTCAAAACAATTTGCAAGTAGATGCTTCCATCAGTAAAAACTTTAAAGATACTCCCGATATTTTATATGGTGGAGTTGGTGTTTCTTGGCGATTTGATAAAAAACATAAACCAGTGAAAATGGAACGCGAAGAAGATGGTGGAAAAAGAGTAGATAAAAAGAAAAAAGATAAAAAAGATAAGAAAAAACGTGTTGATGAAGTTGAAGGAGGAGAATAATATGATACAAATTATTGAAGCAAATTCAAAAAAACTGCTTACTGATTACGTTAAATTTCCATTTTCGTTATACAAAAATCATCCGTTTTGGGTTCCTCCTTTAATTTCGGATGAATTAGAAACATTTAACAAAGAGAAAAATCCAGCCTTTGATAATGCAGAAGCTTATTTTTATTTAGCTTACCGAGAAAATAAAATTGTTGGACGAATAGCGGCCATTATCAATTGGGAAGAAGTTAATAATCAGCAAAAAAGAAAAGTACGTTTTGGTTGGTGGGACGTGATTGATGATATTGAAGTTACTAAAGCCCTGCTGGAAAAAGTATATGAATTAGGTAGAAAAAACAATTTAGAATATGTAGAAGGTCCGATGGGATTTTCAAACCTTGACAAAGTAGGGGTTTTAACCGAAGGTTTTGATCGTTTAGGGTCGATGATTACTTGGTATAATTATCCTTATTACAAAGATCATTTGGAACAACTGGGCTATGTGAGAGAAAAGGAATATTTTGAAAGTGTATTTTCGTTTTCAAATGTAAATCCGGATACGTTCATGAAGGCCAGTGAGTTGATTCAAAAGCGGTATGAATTAAAAGCACTCACTTTTACAAACACAAAAGACATCCTTCCGTATGTGGACAAGATGTTTGATTTGTTTAATTCAAGTTATGAAAAACTAGCTTCTTTTGTTGCTGTCTCAGAAAGGCAAAAGGAATATTTTAAAAAGAAGTATATTCCGTTTGTTAATCCTGAATATATTTTATTTGTGGTAGATAAAAATGACAAAATGGTTGCGTTTAGTATTGTAATGCCAGGTTTTTCTGAAGCCTTACAAAAAGCAAATGGTCGTTTATTTCCTTTTGGATTTTATCATCTTCTGAAAGCCAAAAAACACAGTAAAGAAGTTTTGTTTTATCTCATTGGTATTGATCCTGAGTACCAAAACAAAGGAGTAACAGCACTTGTTTTTAGAGAATACTATCGCGTTTTTAAAGAAAAAGGAATTACACAATGCAACCGAACTCCCGAATTAGAGGAAAACAATGCCATTCACAATTTATGGAAAAATTTCAACTCGGTTGTTGACCGAAAACGAAGAACATACCGAATCGATTTATAAAAACAAAACCACTCCGTAAAAGAGTGGTTTATTATTTATAGTTATTATAAAAATTTAAGAAACATCTACCGTAGTAGCGTCTGCAATCTTTTTATAAGTTCCGTTTTCTAATTTCTCACGGATTGCTTCAAAAGCTGTAAGTGTTTCATCAATGTCCGCAAGTGTATGTGATGAAGTTGGAATCATTCGCAACAAAATTATTCCCTTAGGTATTACCGGATAAATTACGATAGACAAGAAAATACCGTAGTTTTCTCTTAAATCATTCACCATCACCATTGCTTCAGGCACACTTCCTTCTAAATAAACCGGTGTAACACAAGTGTTTGTGTCACCGATATTAAAGTTTCTTTCACGTAAACCTGATTGTAAAGCATTTACGTTTTCCCACAATTTATCTTTTAATTCAGGGTGATTTCGCAGTAATTCTAAACGTTTTAAAGCTCCAACAGTTTGAATCATTGGTAATGCTTTGGCAAACATTTGCGAGCGTAAATTATACTTTAAATAATCAATAATATCTTTATCCGCAGCAAGAAAAGCTCCGATGCTAGCCATCGATTTGGCAAAAGTTGAAAAATAAACATCAATTCCGTCTTGACAACCTTGCTCCTCGCCTGCTCCTGCTCCTGTTTTTCCTAATGTTCCAAAACCATGAGCATCATCAACCAATAATCGGAAATTGTATTTTTCTTTCATGGCAACAATTTCTTTCAATTTTCCTTGTTGACCACGCATTCCAAAAACACCTTCGGTAATAAAAAGAATTCCACCACCTGTTTCTTCTGCCATTTTGGTAGCACGTTGAAGATTTTTCTCCATACTTTCCAAATCGTTATGACGATAGGTAAAACGTTTTCCCATGTGTAAACGAACACCGTCAATAATACAAGCATGTGCATCTACATCATACACAATAATATCATTTTTAGTAACCAATGCATCAATGGCAGACATAATTCCTTGGTAACCAAAATTCAATAAATAAGCCGATTCTTTCATTACAAAAGCAGCTAATTCATTCTCTAATTGTTCATGAGCATCGGTGTGTCCGCTCATCATTCTGGCTCCCATTGGGTAAGCTGCACCATATTTAATGGCCGCATCTGTATCTGCTTGACGAACTTCTGGATGGTTTGCCAATCCTAAATAATCGTTTAGACTCCAATTTAAAATATTTTTCCCTTGAAATTGCATTCTTGGTCCTAATTCGCCTTCTAATTTTGGAAAAACAAAGTAACCTTCTGCTTGAGATGCCCATTTTCCTAGTGGACCTTTATTGTTCTGAATTCTTTCGAATAAATCTTTTACCATGATTTTTTGTGTGTTAAAAAACGTGGCAAAAATAAGGATTTCAAATCTACTTTCATAATATTTTTTGTAGAATGATTTTGAATTGATTGTAACTTTTATTTTATTCATAAAAAGTGTAATGAGAATGTGTTAATATCTGTATATTTGATTTTATAATTCGATTTTTTATGAGTAAACACGACGATAATGATTTAAAATTAGCTGTTTTGATTGATGCCGATAATGTTCCGTTTAGCAATATTAAAGGCATGATGGAAGAAATTGCAAAATATGGAACGCCTACTACAAAGCGAATTTATGCCGACTGGACACGTCCGAATGCCAATGGTTGGAAAGGTGTTTTGTTAGAAAATGCAATTACGCCAATTCAGCAATATGGTTACACGACAGGGAAAAATTCTTCGGATTCAGCGTTGATTATTGATGCAATGGATTTATTATATTCCGGAAAATTAGACGGTTTTTGCATTGTTTCAAGTGATAGTGATTTTACAAGATTAGCCATTAGATTAAGAGAATCGGGTATGAAAGTGATTGGCATTGGCGAACAAAAAACGCCAAAACCATTTATTAGTGCTTGCGACCGATTTATTTTTATTGAAGTTTTAGAAGGTGCCAAAAAGAAGAAAACTACTGCAACTTCTGCTGATAAAAAGAAAGAAGAAAAAATATTCACCAAAATTGATGTGGAAACTATTGATATAATCGAATCAAGCATCGAAGATATTGCCGATGATGACGGTTGGGCATTTTTGGGTGACGTTGGAAATTTGATTGTAAAGAAAAAACCTGAATTTGATCCTCGTAATTTTGGTTTTTCTAAGTTAACTCCGTTAATGAAATCGCTTACACATTTGTTAGAAATTCATGAACGTGAATCGGATAAAAAAGGAATTAAACACGTTTATGTTCGATTGAAATAGAATTTTGAAAAGATTTTCTTTTGAAATGGGATTTCCTAGCCCGGATTGAAACGGAAAGCTTTTTTGAATGAAACAATTTAGTTTTGCCGGTTTTGCAAAGCGACCTTGGGAGCTCTTGCAAAACCGTGCAAAACTTTTGTTTTATGCAAAAAACTTGCAGTGGAAAGCCGGAATAGCTTCTGAAAAAATTAGACTAACTCAGCAACATTTTTAAACAACAATTCTTTATCGACGGGTTTAGACATGTATTTGTTCATGCCGATTTCCATTACTCGATCTTTTGTTGTTTCCATTACATCGGCGGTTAAAGCAATAATGGGGATATTTTTTTTCTCTTCTCCGGCAGCACCATTTCTGATGGCAATCGTGGCTTCGTAGCCATCCATTACGGGCATTTGTAAATCCATTAGAATCAAATCGAAATGATTTTCCTGTAATGCTGTAACGCCTTCTTGACCGTTATTAGCAAAAACGACAGTAGTATTTAACCACTTCTTAGTAATCATTTTAATCACCATTTGATTCATGGCATTATCTTCTACTACAAGAATATTTTTGCCTTTTAAATCATAATCAGTCACCTCAATAATTGGAATTTCTTGCTTTACAACTGCAATAGTTTTGTATTCTAAAGTGATTTTGCATACAGTTCCTTGGTCTAAAATGCTTTGCAAATCAACTTTACCATTGTGCAAATCGGCCAAGGTTTTTACGATGTAAAGCCCTAATCCTAATCCACCGAATTTTCGTTTGTTGTTGATGCTTTCTTGCGTAAACGATTCAAAAATAGAATTCATTTTTTCTTTTGGAATACCAACTCCGGTATCTGCAATTGTGAAAATCAAATCAACATTGCTGCCTTTCTTCTGTTTAGATTCAACTTTAAAAGTTACAAATCCGTGAGTAGTAAACTTTAATGCATTGCTCAACACGTTGTTGATCATTTGTGTTAAACGCATTTTATCGCCTAAAATCATTTCGGGTAAATCCGGAGAAATGTCTAAATTAAATCCGAGACCTTGATTTTTTGCCCGATAAACCATGTTTTTAGCTAAATGTTCTAGCAATGGTTTTGGACTAAATTCCTCTAAATCTAGTTTTAATTCGCCTTTTTCAATTTTAGAAAAATCCAAAATATCGTTCACAGAACTCAACAAACTATAGGATGAATCTTTGATTAATAAACTATTTTTCTGAATGTTTTCGTCTTTAGAATCTTTTGAAATTTCTTTGGATAAATTCAAAATGGCATTCAAAGGTGTGCGAAGTTCGTGGCTAATGTTTGAAAGAAAGTAAGATTTCATTTCGTTCATTTCTTCCGATTTTTGAAGGGCAACCACTTGCAATTCCTCACGTTCATCTCGCAATAATCGAATTAAATTTGCCATGGAAAGAGAGAGGAAAATTACTTCCATTCCTGTTCCTAGTTTTGATCCGTTTTCGGTCATAAATGTAACAGGTAAAACACTGAAATTCTTTAAAATAAACATCACAAAACCTGCAATTAAAAAGAAAATACCAATTACAAAATACTTATCTATTTTTCTGGTTTTGCTATAGATTACAACTACTGAAGATATTATTAAAATAAGTAAAAACAACCCTAAAATATTGGCTATTGGATAGGATACTTCTAACGCTTTTGGATGAACGAATAATGAAATTAAAAGAATGAAATCTAAAATAAAAACTGCATAAAAAGCATTGTTAATAAACTTACTATACTTTTTTATTTGAAGAAACACTTGAGCATATCTTCCTAAGAAAAAATTAGCGATGCAAGCAGATAAAATAACGGCATTTAAACAAAGCCAACCCGAATTGGGCGAAAATAACTGATAAAAATAACCATCTAATGAAAATTGCAACATTCCGATAAAAACAACATATAAGCTGTAATACAAAAAACTGCGTTCCTTCATTGCAAAAAAGAAGAACATATAAATTATAGCTGCAATGAGAAGAATTCCATAGAAAATTCCGAAAATAACTTGTTCAAAAGATAAGGTTTGAATCAAATTATCCATTGTTCTGAGCATGATTCCGGCATTAATTACTTCGCCATCGCTCTTGAGATGAAGAAAATAGGAATAATCAGAGTTTGGCTGAAGCGTTATTTTAAAGAGAATTTTTCTGTTTTTTAAACTTCTCTCCTTGAACGGAATTGCATCTCCGCTAATTTGTTTAGATATGTTTCCTTTTTCATCAACGGTATAAAATTCGGCGACATCAACAATTGGACGACAAGCTTCTAAAAAGAATGTTTTTTCGGAATCGGTTTCATTATGAATATCGAATTTTATCCAATAATTATTATTAGTAAAACCTAAATCAGTGTTTTCATTTGGTAAATTTTCAAAAACTAATTTTTCATCAAGAATTATTTGCTCAACTGTTCGCTTATTTTGTTCTAAGTTGGCAATTTTTGCGTAAGGATGTAGAGAAATTTCATCTGCAAGACTGTTATTTTTAATAACAAATTGTGCGTTTACATGAAAAATACTTACTATAAATAGAAAAGAAAAAGCACAGAAAACTTTAAACGATGGGGCTTCGTAATTATGTTTCATTTTGTGGTATTTAGTTTTATTGGTTTTCTATGTACGGAAATTTTATTTGCTTGGTTTTATTTTTTGAAATAATATTTTAAATGAAACTTAACTTCCTGATATAGAAAACTACACAAGTATAAACATAAAAAATAATAAAGGAATTATATTTAACTATTGTTGAAGTAATAAAATGTGCAAGCCAATTGAAGTAATCCAGCACTTAAACACTTAAATAAATAGAAACAAAATGAGCAATTGTTCCAAAAAGAACGAAAAAATGCCAAATAGTGTGATAATAAAATTTATGATCTTTCATATAAAAATAAACTCCGATTGTGTAACTCAATCCACCTATTAAAATCCACATAAAAACGGAAAATGGCATGGTATGAATGAGAGGTTCTATCACAAAAACAATCATCCAACCCAAAGCTAAATAGAGTAAAACTGAAACAAATCTGAATTTTTTGGTAAAGAAAATTTTAAAAATGATTCCAATAGCCACAATTGACCACATTATACCTAAAAAAACAGTTGCCGTTTTTGGCTGTAAATAGCTAACCATTAGCGGAGTGTAGGTTCCTGCGATTAGAAAATAAATACTGATGTGATCGCCAATTTGTAAAATATCTTTGACTTTGGGGTTTTTAACTGCGTGAAATAAGGTAGAAAATGTATAAACCAGCAACATTCCAACTCCAAAAGCAAGAACTGATATAAAAGTAGACAGCTGGTTTTCATTGAACGAATCAACTAATAAAAACGGCATTGCAACAAGACAAAAAAGAATTCCAATACCATGTGTGATAGCATTTACAATTTCTTCTTTTGGGGTTTGATCTCGTTTTGACATACTACAAAATTAACTAAAAAGTTAATTATCCTTTGTATTAAATAGAGCAAATAAATCTAAACTAATGTATTTTCCATCTTTAAATTCACATTCATTTAATGTGCCTTCAAATAAAAAATTATTTTTTTTCATTATATTTTGACAAGCTAAATTTTCAGTTTCAACTTGAGCTTCAACACGATGCAAACCTAGACTTTCAAACGCATAATCACAAACTGTAGGTAAAACTTCAGAAATAATTCCCTTTTTCCAACTTTCAGGAAGTAGCCAAAAACCAATTTCGGCTCGTTTGTGTTGCTTATTCAAATTATTAAAACCGATTGCTCCACAGAATTCTTGATTTTCAATCGATTCAATTGCCCACCAAATACCGGTTTCGTCTTTTTCCAATTGCGAAAACCAACTCATCTGTTCTTTAGTTTCTTCCAAAGAAGCAAAACTAATTCCGTAGTACTTGATAACTTCCGGATGAGAAAGTCCTTTGTAAACGTTTTGCAAATCGTTGTCTGTAAACTGCCTAAGTAAAAATCTATTAGTTGTCATCAAAATCAAAAAAATTAAGCTCTTAAATTTATAAATAAACTTCAAAAAATGAACTATTTTTACAAATCAAATTTAGTTACAAAAAAATGAAACTTGCACTTGTTTTCGCTTCAAATAATCAAAATAAAATTAAAGAAATTCAGTTATTACTTCCAAATGAAATTACGATTTTAAGTTTAGAAGAAATTGGATGTTTTGAAGATATTCCCGAAACAGCAATAACAATCGAAGGAAATGCTATCCTAAAAGCAAATTATGTAACCGAAAAATATGGTTATTCCTGTTTTGCCGACGACACAGGTTTAGAAGTTGCAGGATTAAACGGCGAACCCGGAGTTTATTCAGCACGTTATGCCGGCGAGCAAAAAAATGCAGATGACAATATGAATAAATTACTTGCTAACTTAGCTGATAAAGAAAACAGAAATGCTCAGTTCAAAACCGTTATTTGTTTAAATTTGGATGGAAATCAGCACTTGTTCGAAGGTATAATTAAAGGTGAAATCATCAACGAAAAAAGAGGCTTAGAAGGATTTGGATACGACCCAATTTTTATTCCAAACGGCTATTCAAAGACCTTCGCTGAAATGCCAATTGCCGAAAAATCCAAAATTAGTCACCGTGGTTTAGCGGTTGAAAAATTGGTTGCGTTTTTAACTAAATAAATCACATTTTTACCCAACTTCCACCCCAATCCTCCAACTCCAAACTCCTAACTCCTAACTACCAACTCCCAACTATTTAAAAATCAATCACTAACATCATTAGTTTTTGTGATTTTAAAAGACTACCTTTGCACCCAATTTAAAATATTTTATGAGTAAATTTGAACAATTAGGATTGAGTGAGTCGCTACAACGTGCGATTATCGATCTAGGATTTGAAAATCCGACCGAAGTACAGGAAAAAGCGATTCCCCTCTTATTGGAACAAGAAACAGATTTAGTTGCGTTGGCTCAAACTGGGACAGGGAAAACGGCAGCATTTGGTTTCCCGCTAATCCAAAAAATTGATGCGAACAATAGAAATACGCAAGCTTTAATTTTATCACCAACCCGCGAACTTTGTTTGCAGATTACGAACGAAATTAAGCTGTACTCCAAGTACGAAAAAGGACTGAATGTAGTAGCTGTTTATGGTGGTGCAAGCATCTCCGAACAAGCCAGAGAAGTAAAACGCGGTGCACAAATTATTGTGGCAACACCGGGAAGAATGCAAGATATGATTAACAGAGGGTTGGTAAACATCACTCAAATTAATTATTGTATTCTTGACGAAGCAGATGAAATGTTGAATATGGGCTTCTACGAAGATATCGTTAGCATCCTTTCAACAACTCCTGACGAAAAAAATACGTGGCTATTCTCGGCTACAATGCCGGTTGAAGTTTCTCGTATCGCCAAAAAATTTATGCACGATCCGGTAGAAATTACCGTTGGAACAAAAAATTCAGGTTCCGCTACCGTTTCTCACGAATTTTATTTAGTGAATGCTCGTGATCGTTATGAAGCGTTAAAACGTTTAGCCGATGCCAATCCGGATATCTTTTCGGTAGTATTTTGTAGAACCAAAAGAGATACACAAGCCGTTGCCGAAAAATTAATCGAAGACGGATATAATGCTGCTGCTTTGCACGGTGATTTATCACAAGCTCAGCGTGATGGCGTTATGAAATCATTCCGCGGCCGTCAAATTCAAATGTTAGTTGCGACAGATGTTGCAGCTCGTGGAATTGACGTGGATAACATCACTCACGTGGTAAATTATCAATTGCCTGATGAAATCGAAACCTATAATCACCGTTCAGGCCGTACAGGTCGTGCAGGAAAATTAGGAACTTCGATCGTAATTGTAACCAAAAGTGAATTACGTAAAATTTCGTCTATCGAAAGAATCATCAAACAAAAATTTGAAGAAAAAACAATTCCTTCTGGAATCGAAATCTGCGAAATCCAATTATTACACTTAGCCACTAAAATTAAAGATACCGAAGTAGATCACGAAATTGACAACTATCTTCCGGCAATCAACGAGGTTTTAGAAGGTTTAAGCAAAGAAGAATTAATTAAAAAAATGGTTTCTGTTGAATTTAACCGTTTCATTAATTACTATAAAAAGAACAGAGATTTATCTTCACAAACTTCCGGTTCAGACCGTCGGGAAGAAAGAGCTCCAAGAGAAAACACAAGCGGAGCAACTCGTTACTTCGTAAACATCGGTTCTAGAGACAATTTTGATTGGATGCAACTGAAAGATTTCTTGCGTGACACATTAGAATTAGGTCGCGAAGATGTTTATAAAGTAGATGTAAAAGAAGGTTTCTCTTTCTTTAACACAGACGAAGAACATACTGATAAAGTAATGGGAATTCTTAACGGAATGGAAATAGAAGGTCGCAGAATCAACGTAGAAATTTCTAAAAATGATGGTGGCGGAAGACGTGACCACAACGGAAGAAGTTCTGGCGGTGGCGGTGGATTCAGAGGAGAAAGAAGCTCTGGACAACGCAGCGGAGGTTTCGGACCAAGAAAAGAAGGTGGCGGAGCTCCAAGATCAGACAGACGTGAAGGCGGATTCAGACCAAGAACAGAAAGCGGATCGTCAGACAGACCAAGAAGAACAGAAGGCGACAGACCAGCAAGCCGTTCTTTTGAAGCTGCAAAAACCAGAAGACCAAGAAGAAGCTAACATCATTTGTTAATTTTCTTATAATTATACTGAAACTACAAAATATATTCCGGTGATTTATTACTTTTAAACCGTTAAATCATCTTATGAAATATTTTGTAGTTTTTTTATTGCTTATCACTTTTCAATTAAATGCTCAGGACAAAGAACGAACTGAAAAAGTAACCGGAACTGTACTTAACGATAGCGATTCTAAACCGCTGTCAAATGTGAATATCATCAACATGAATTCGGTTCGCGGAAGCATCTCAAATAACGAAGGCGTTTTTGAAATCAGCGTACAAGTCAACGATACACTACATATTTCGTTAATCGGATTTCAATCCATTCGAGTTCGTGTTACAAACGACTGGATTAAATCAAAAAACACACAAATAAAACTAACCGAAAAAGCAATTGCTTTAGAAGAAGTCGTTTTAACACCTTACAATTTAACAGGTTACCTTCAAGTAGATGCCAAATTAATTCCAATCAAAGAAAATCACCGTTATGGAATTTCAGGTCTAAACTATGGTTACGAAGCCGGACAATATTCACCAAACGCATTCAATCGCGTGCTTGGCTCCATTTTCAATCCCACCGACATGCTTTATAATTTCTTCGGAAACAAGCCTCGCGAACTCCGTAAGCTAAAAGAAATGAAGAAAGACGATACGGTACGAAACCTATTAGAATCCAAATTTGACCGCGAAACAATCGCCATCATGCTTGGCATCGACAAAAAAGAAATTCCTGAGATTTTAGAACGCTGTAATTATTCCGAATCCTTCATCAAAACCGCCAACGACCTTCAAGTTTTAGATGCAATTAATGATTGCTACGAAGAATACAAAATCCTGAAAAGAAAGTAGTTTTCTGTTGTCTGTTGTCTGTTGTCTGTTGTCTGTTGTCCGTTGTCCGTTGTCCGTTGTCTGTAAACCGCTAACCGATAATTGCTAACTTATAACCGAAACCTGATAACTGATAACAGACAACCGATAACCGTGAGAAGCGAATGACTCGGGCATTTCCAGCCATCCATTTTCCCGCTATCCGCTCTATCTTTTGTTCCGTAAACTCCACAAAAGGATGCCGCTACTATCGGGGCTAAAAAGTAAACAAATCGCCTACTTGGAAACAAAAACCGGCTAAAAAAATTTCTCACAGAAAACACAGAAAACACAGAATCTACAGAAAATCCGAAACCCGAAACCCGCAACTTTCACCCCTCCAAAAACCTCCCCTCAATCCTTTCAATATCCTTAATCGATTTCTTCGCCCAATCAATTCGTTTCAAAAAAATTTCCTCATCACTCAATTTCCAATCCAACTCAGAATTCCGTAGTCTATTTGTCAAATTTTGCAAAATAATCGCTGCCGCCACCGAAATATTCAAACTTTCAGAAAATCCTACCATCGGAATTTTCAAAAAACAATGGGCTTGAGCCATTACATCTTCTGATAAACCATCTCTTTCCGTTCCAAAAAACAAAGCAGATTTTTTAGAAACATCAAAATCATCCATCAAACAAGAATCAATATGAGGTGAAGTCGCTACAATTTGATAACCTTTATCTTTTAAAGCATTTATACACGATTGATTCGTTTGATATTGATGAACGTCTACCCATTTTTGAGCACCCATGGCAATTTCAGCATCAATACTCTTGCCAAATTTCTGTTCAACCACATGAAGTTCCTGAATTCCAAACACATCGCAACTTCTCATCACGGCACTCGTATTATGCATTTGAAAAACATCTTCAATGGCAACGGTAAAATGTTTAGTTCTAAATTGTAGTACTTCTAAAAACTTTGATTTTCTGCTTTCGGTCAAAAAACCTTCTAAATAAGCAAGGTATTCAATCGTAGTTAACTTTTCATTCATACAAAATTGGTTTTTAATTCCTAAGTTGTTATCTTGGCTACTTCAAAAAAAAGCTAAATATGACACAAGAAGAATTATTGCCACTAATTTACAAAAAAGATGATAGGGCGTTCACACTTTTGTATGACATGTACTCAAAAAGTCTCTTTGGAGTAATTAGTAACCTTATAAAAGACCGAGAAGAAGCCGAAGATGTTTTGCAAGATGTATTTGTAAAAATCTGGAAAAACATCGACTCATACAGTGAAGACAAAGGCAGGTTTTATACTTGGATTGTCAATATAGCCAGAAATAGTTCTATTGATAAGCTTCGCTCAAAAGGATTTAATAACAGTCAAAAAAACCTATCGGCAGATAATTTCGTACATCTACTTGACGATAACACAAGAATGAACAATAAGATTGATTCCATCGGAATTCAAGAATTTGTTAAAAAATTAAAACCTAAATGCATTAAGATTATCGACTTATTATTCTTTAAAGGCTACACCCAACAAGAAGCGTCAGACGAACTCGAAATTCCGTTAGGAACCGTTAAAACACAAAACAGAAACTGTATTAACGAATTAAGAAACTTATTACAAGTATCATGAGTACACAAGAATATATAGAATCAGGAATTCTGGAATTGTATGTCTACGGTAAATTAAACGACTCCGAAGTTGAAGAGGTCGTTAAAATGGCCAAACAACATGCGGAAATTAGAGCGGAAATTATTGAGATAGAAAACGCAATGGTTTATTTATCAGGAAGCGTTGCTCCTCGATTGTCCGGTAAAAACTATGAAGCCATCAAACAACAAATATTTGGCAACGAAACCAAAGTAGTCGATTTAAAACCGGAAGTAAAACCAAAATCCGGCATCAGTCAGTATCTCGGATGGGCGGCCGCAATTGTTTTCCTAGTTGGTGGAGGTTATTTATACCAACAAGTTGAAGGTAAAAAAGAAGCTATTGCTAACATCGAAAAAGAAAAAGGCAAATTACAAGAAGCCGTTGTTGATTTGGAATTGAAAAACAAAGCAAACGAAGAAGCTCTTGCATTGGTTAGAGATCCAAAAAATACTATTGTTTCTTTAGCCGGTCAAGAAGTTTCGCCAACATCGTATGCAAAAGTATATTGGAATCAGGAAACCCAAACCGTTTATATCGATGGAGCTGGTTTACCGGAACCGCCGGAAGGATATGTTTATCAAGTATGGGCTTTAAAATTAAACCCTTTAACTCCGTTAAGTATTGGTCTTTTGGATGACTTTAAAGGAGATAACAAACGTCTGTTCCCGGTTGACAATGTCGTAGAAGCCGAAGCCTTCGGTATCACATTAGAACCCGCAGGCGGAAGTGTAAGTCCAACTTTAGAACAGTTGTACACCTTAGGAAAAGTTTAAAAATATATAAATCAAAACCCTTTCACATTGAGAGGGTTTCTTTTTGCTTATGAAAAAATTAGTAGTTTTAAGCGGAGCCGGAATTAGTGCAGAAAGTGGCATCAAAACCTTTCGTGATGCTGACGGACTTTGGGAAGGTCATGACATCATGGAAGTAGCTTCTCCATTGGGTTGGAATAACAATCCAGAACTTGTTTTAGATTTTTACAATAAAAGAAGAAAGCAGTTGCATGAGGTTCAACCCAATCAAGGACATTATATTTTAGCCGAATTAGAAAAACATTTTGATGTGCATATCATCACTCAAAACGTAGATAATTTGCATGAAAAAGCCGGAAGTACAAAAGTTCTGCATTTGCATGGAGAACTTTTAAAAGTAAAAAGCACAAAAGATGAAACATACATTTTAGATTGGAATGACGATTTAACCTCAGAACATAAAGACCCTAATGGATTTCAAATGCGACCTCATATTGTCTGGTTTGGCGAAGATGTTCCTGCCATTGAAGAAGCAATTGATTTGGCAGAGCAAGCCGATATTTTTATCGTAATCGGAACTTCATTACAAGTGTATCCCGCAGCAGGAATTATGCATTATACAAAGCCTGAAACTCCTGTTTTCTATATTGATCCAAAACCGGCAAGTGTGTTTCAATTAGCGAATCCGTTAGAAATCATTACGCTTTCAGGTTCTGAAGGAATGATGATGTTAAGAGATCGTTTATTAATGTTAAAATAACATTTTAAACACCTTCTTAAAATTAAAAACAAACAAGTAAAATTACGATAGTCTCTCAATTTTTCTTTTACCTTTTTGCATTAAACCCTATATTTGCATTTCAAAAAAATCTGGTAAAACAGACTAACTCAACAACAACAAAACTCATGATTACTTTAAACGAATTAAATGCCATTTCTCCAATAGACGGAAGATACCGCAACAAAACGGTTTCCTTAGCTCCTTACTTTTCAGAAGAAGCTCTAATAAAATACAGAGTTTTAGTTGAGATTGAATATTTTATTGCACTTTGTCAAGTTCCATTACCACAATTAAAATCGGTTGATGCAAGTGTTTATGAAAAACTGAGAGATTTGTATCGGAATTTTTCAACTGAAGATGCCTTATCTATCAAAGAAATTGAAAAAACAACCAATCACGATGTAAAAGCGGTTGAATATTTTATTAAAAATGGGTTTGATAAATTAGGTTTAGAAAATCATAAAGAATTCATTCATTTCGGGTTAACGTCACAAGACATCAACAACACAGCGATTCCGCTTTCTGTAAAAGAGAGTTTTGAAAAAGTATATTTACCACTTTTAGTTAATGTTATTTCAAAATTAAAAGACTTGAGTCAGGAATGGAGAGATGTCCCAATGCTTGCTCGTACACACGGACAACCGGCCTCTCCTACCCGATTAGGAAAAGAATTTGGTGTTTTTGTTGAACGTTTAGAAGAACAAATGCGTCAGTTATTCAACATTCCATTTGCGGCAAAATTTGGTGGTGCAACCGGAAATTACAATGCTCATCACGTAGCTTATCCGCAAATAGATTGGAAAAATTTCGGAACTTCTTTTGTGGAAGAAACATTAGGACTTCATCATTCTTTTCCAACAACACAAATTGAACATTACGATCATATTGCAGCTTATTTTGATTGTTTAAAACGAATCAATACCATCTTAATTGATTTAGACAGAGATATTTGGACGTATGTTTCAATGGATTACTTCAAACAAAAAATTAAAGCCGGAGAAATTGGTTCATCGGCCATGCCACATAAAGTAAATCCAATTGATTTTGAAAATTCTGAAGGAAACTTAGGCATTGCTAATGCTATTTTCGAACATCTTTCTGCCAAATTGCCACTTTCCAGATTGCAGCGTGATTTAACCGATAGCACCGTTTTACGAAACATCGGAGTGCCGATTGGTCATACTTTAATTGGTTTTGAAGCTACTTTGAAAGGATTAAGTAAATTGCTATTAAACCAATCCAAATTAGAAGAAGATTTAGAACGAAATTGGGCTGTTGTAGCCGAAGCAATTCAAACAATCTTACGTAGAGAAGGCTATCCAAATCCGTATGAAGCGTTGAAAGGTCTGACTAGAACAAATGAAGTAATGAACCAAAAAACAATTCATGAATTCATTCATACGTTAGCCATTTCTGCAGATATAAAAGCCGAATTACTGCAAATTACACCATCTAATTATTTAGGAATTTAGTTTTATTTTAAAAAAACAAACCTCGTTTTACAAAAAAAAGCTGTAGATTTAAAGCATGCCACAAAACAAAATTTTAATTCTATTTGCTCATCCCCTGTTTGAAAAATCGTTTGTCAATCAGGAGCTCGTTCGTCATATCCCTATTTCAAACCACATTACTTTTCATGATTTGTATGAAGAATATCCTGAATTTGACATCAATGTAAAACATGAGCAAAGTTTACTGGAAAAACACGATATTATTATTTGGCATCATCCAATGTATTGGTATAGTTGTCCGCCACTACTAAAACAATGGATTGATATGGTTTTAGAATATGGTTGGGCTTATGGAAAAAACGGAAATGCCTTAAACGGAAAATCAATTTTTCAAGTGATGACCACCGGCGGAGCAAAGGAAAATTATTGTGCTACCGGTCGTGACCGTTTTTCAATTCCTGAATTACTAGAGCCTTTTAATCAAACTGCAAAAGTTTGCAATATGAATTATTTGCCACCATTTGTAGTGCATGGAACGCATAAAATGAATGAGGAGGAAGCTATTAATCATGCCAAAACATACGCCGAATTATTACTTTTTTTAACCAAAAACGAAATCAATTCCGAAGAAATAAATAGTAATTTCTACATGAATGAATGGTTTTCAAAAATAAAATTAAATGGATAACGGATTTTTTATACAAGCCATCATCTATTTAACGTCGGCCATTGTTTGTGTTCCGATAGCTAAAAAACTGGGATTAAGTTCCATCTTAGGCTATCTTTTTGCCGGAATTTTTATTGGCCCATTTGTGTTAGGTTTTATTGGTAACGAAGGCGAAGACATCATGCATTTTGCTGAATTTGGCGTTGTCATGATGTTATTCCTTATCGGATTAGAACTTGATCCCTATAAATTCTGGAAGATGCGAAAATTCATCCTCGGAATGGGTTCTATGCAATTAATAGGAAGTGCGATTGTCATATTTATACTTTGCCAACTTTTCTTAGATTGGTCTTGGCAGACTACAGTTGTGATAGCCTTGGCACTTTCACTCTCTTCTACAGCTATCGTACTACAAACGTTGAAAGAAAAAGGACTTTCACAAACTTCGATGGGAAGATCTTCTTTTGCCGTTTTACTTTTTCAAGATATTGCTGTGATTCCAATTTTAGCGATTATTCCACTAATGGTTTCAGGAAGTACTGTTGAAGCAGAGAATTTGCATTCCTCATTAATATCCGATTTTGATGCTTGGATTCAAACACTTATCGTCGCCGCAACAATAATTGCTGTTTATTTTAGTGGAAGATTATTAGTAATTCCTGTTCTTAGAATGGTTGCAAAAACTCGTTTGCAAGAACTATTTACAGCATCTGCCTTATTATTAGTTGTAGCCGTTTCCTATTTAATGCAATTGGTGGGACTAAGCCCTGCTCTTGGTGCATTTTTGGCCGGAGTTGTATTAGCCAATTCAGAATTCCGACATGAATTAGAAGGCGACATCGCTCCGTTCAAAGGATTGTTGTTAGGTTTATTTTTTATAGGTGTTGGAGCATCCATCAACTTTAAATTAATTATTGAGAATCCAATTTTTATTTTAGTATTTGGAGCAATTTTCACAGCGGTTAAGTTTTTTGTGCTTTTCGGAATTGGGAAATTTTATAAAAAAAGTAACGACCAAAATTTGTTGTTTTCGTTTGGATTAAGTCAAGCTGGTGAATTTGGTTTTGTAATTCTGAGTTTTTCAATGCAGTTGAATATCCTTCCAAACATATTAGCCAATCAAATGATGGCGATAATTGCATTGAGTATGCTTTCGACACCTTTTTTACTTTTAATTAATGAAAAATGGATTGATCCTTATTTTGGTGTTAAAGAAAAAGAAGGAAGAAAACACGATGAAATTGATGAACATAACGAAGTTATCATTGCCGGATTTGGACACTTTGGTAGTACAATTGGACGATTGTTACGAGCAAACGGCGTAAGTGCAACAATTTTAGATCATGATTCAGATCGCGTTGATTTACTTCGTAAAATGGGTTTCAAAGTTTATTATGGCGATGCCACTCGATTGGAATTACTCAAAGCAGCCGGAGCCGAAGATGCCAAAATTTTTATTGCAGCAATCGATAATCCGGAAGTAAATCTGAGTGTGGTTGAAATTTTACGTAAACATTTTCCACATTTAAATATTTTAACTCGAGCCAGAAACAGAGTAGATGCGTATGAATTAATTGATCACGGAGTGACTAAAATTTATAGAGAAACACTTTACACAGCTGTTCATTTAGGAGTTGATGCTTTGACACAATTGGGACATCGAAAGTATTCTGCTACTCGTCAAGGGCAACGTTTTATTAAATATGATGAAGCTGCCATTCGAAAATTAGCCGCTAAACGACATGATAAAATGGCTTACTTAGCCACCGTGAAAGACGAAATTGAAATGCAGGAACAATTACTTAAAAACGATATGCATATCAATTTTTCAGCCTCTGACCACGCTTGGGATAGCGAACATTTGAAAAAACAGATTTCTGAATAATTTTCATAAAAAAACCACGAACTCAATTGAATTCGTGGTTTTAAATTTTGGTTTATTTTTTATTATTCTAACATAAATGTCACATTGATGTTAGTTAAAATTTCAATTTCACCAATAGCTAAGGTTTCTTGAGAAGAATCCATTCCTTCAGCTTTCATCATCACATTTCTGTACATTGGTGGTTGATACATTGGTTGAGAATTATCCGTGATCAAGATTGCTTTTCCAACTTTTTGATTTAAGGCTGAAGCAAAATCTTCGGCTTTTTTCTTCGCATCCAAAACAGCTTGTTTTCTTGCAGTAACTTTATGCTCTTCTAATTTTGATGATTTAAATTCAACACCATTGATGTTATTAATTCCCGTATCAACCAATCCCATCATCAATTCATCATATTTTTTGATGTCTTTTAAAGTAATTGTGATGGATTGCGAAGCTTGAAAATTGTGTTTCTTTTTTTCATAATCATACGATTTGTATAAACTCACATTTGTAGTTTGAAAATCGGAAGTTGGAATACCAAATTTTTTAATGTATTTCACTACTTTGTCCACTGTTTCATCATTCAACTTTTTAACTTCGGCAGCATCTTTACCAGTATTTTGAACACCTAAATTGATGACAACTTGGTCCGGAGTAACTTTTACTTTTCCTTCTCCGGAAACGGAAATTTGTGGAACTATTTTGTTTTCTTGTGCATTCATTGACGTAGCTACTAACGTTAATAAAATAATAATTGACTTTTTCATTTTGTTTTGATTTATTTTAAAGGTCTATTTCAATTTGTATGCCAAATAAAAATTTTATTTAATTATTTTAAAAATTCAATTTTCAATCAATTATTAATCAAATAATTAAGAACATAAAATTTTCAATCCACAGAACAATTCTAAATTTTTCCCATTTTAGCCATAATAAAAAGAATAATAATCGGAATCGCCAAAAGAATTACCATCAACGTATTTTCTGTTAGCATTTGCGGTTCTTTGGAAAGTGTAATCAAATAGCCTCCAATCGCTCCGCCAAAGTGAGCCGTGTGACCAATATTATCTTTTCTTGATTTCATTCCGTAAATAGAATAGAGCAAATAACCTATTCCAAATATATAAGCCGGAATAGGAATCGGGATAAAAAACAAATACAAATTCATATCCGGTCTAAGCAATATAGCTGCATACAAAATTCCTGTTACAGCTCCTGAAGCTCCTACAGCACGATAATGATACTCATTTTTGTGAAATTGCAAAGTTAATAAGCTACCGCACAGTAAACTACCAAAATAAACCATCAAAAAAGAAGGTACTCCTAAAAAAGCTATTACCGTTGGTGCAAAAAAATACAAGGTTAACATATTGAAAGCCAAATGACCAATATCCACATGTAAAAAAGCTGACGTAATCATACGAAGATGTTCACCCGCACGAATACTACCAATGTGAAATTCATACTTTCTAAAGAAAAACTGATCGTCAAATGCTTTAAAACTAACGAGTGCATTGACAACTATAATAACAATAAGAGCAATATCCATGGCTAAAATTTAGAATTGTAAAAATAGCAATTGTTTCTTTACCATTTGTTAAACCGTGATTTATAAAACCTGAAATTACTGTATATTTGCAAAAATTATTGGCATGCAATTTCTTGTTTATATTTTACTTTACCCTATTCTTTGGTTAATTTCGATTTTGCCTTATCGCCCATTCTATTTATTTTCTGATTTTATCTGTTTTATTGTTTATCGAATAATTCGTTATCGAATAAAAACAGTTCGAAACAATATTGCCATCGCTTTACCACATTTATCTGATAAAGAGAGATTAGAAATTGAAAAAAAATCCTATCAACATTTGTGTGATTTATTTTTAGAAATGATTAAAACCTTGACTATTTCTGAAGAAGAAATGGACAAACGTTTCGTCATAACTAATATTGAATTACCAAAAGAATACGAAAAAAAAGGAAAAAGTATCGCTTTGATGACCGGACATTATGCCAGTTATGAATGGTCGATTTCGATGAATAAACATTTTACGCATCGTGCGTTTGCTATTTATAAAAAAATCGCCAATCCTTATTTTGATAAATTAGTGCGTGCTATTCGTTCAAAATTTGGAGCGTCACTTATTACAACAAAAGATACGATTCCTACTATAGAAGAGAATCACAAAAACAATTTACTTTCAATTTACGGATTTGCAAGTGATCAATCTCCGAAACCATCACGTGCTTTTTATTGGGGAACATTTTTTGGCGTAGAAACGCCTTTGCAAACCGGTGCAGAAATGTTGGCTAAAAAATATGATATGACAATGTTATATCTTAAAATAAAGAAAGTTAAAAGAGGATATTATGAAGCTTCATTTGAAGAATTAACAGAAAATCCGAATCAGTTTCCTGATTTTGAAATTACCGATTTATTTATGAAAAAATTAGAAGTACAAATTCTGGAAGCTCCTGAATATTATCTTTGGTCGCACAAGCGATTTAAAGTGAAAAAATAGAAACTACAAAAACCAACCTTTCACCATTTCTTTCTCTAAAACCAAGTCGTTTTTATGACGAAAGTTGTTTGATTTTCCATCATATAGGTAATCTTCAGCCCAAGTTGAGTGATTTTCGGCTAATTGTTTGATACTTTCGCAAACAAATTTAATTTCTTCACTTGTTGTAGTTGGATGAATAGACATTCTAATCCATCCCGGTTTTTTGATTAAATCGCCCGAAGTAATTTGGTAAATCAAATCATTCGAAGTTTCTTCGTCCACATGAAGCAAATAATGTCCATACGTTCCGGCACAACTGCAACCACCACGGGTTTGAATTCCAAATTTATCATTCAGAATTTTTACACCTAAATTAAAATGTAAATCTTTTATATAGAAAGAAATCACACCCAATCGATCTTTATGTTGATTGGCTAAGATGGATAAATTTTCAACATTTTCAAGTTGTTCAAACACATATTCAACTAGTTCGTGCTCACGATCAAGAATATTTTGAACACCCATTTTTTCCTTTAACTGAATAGCTAGAGCGGTTTTAATCACTTGTAAAAAACCAGGTGTTCCGCCGTCTTCTCTATCTTCAATATTATCGATGTATTTGTGTCCGCCCCACGGATTTGTCCACGAGACTGTTCCACCACCGGGACAATCGGGTACATTATTTTTATATAAATTTTTATTAAAAACTAACACACCGGAAGTTCCTGGTCCGCCTAAAAATTTGTGAGGCGAAAAGAAAATAGCATCTAAATAACCTTCATTATCGGGATGCATATCAATCTCAACATAAGGTCCGGAACAAGCAAAATCAACGAAACAAACACCATTATTTTGGTGCATAATTTTTGCCACTTCGTGATACGGTGTTTTAATTCCGGTAACATTAGAGCAAGAAGTTATAGAAGCAATTTTAAAACTTCTATCGCTGTATTGTTCAACTAATTTTTTAAATTCATTTATACAAAAAAGCCCTTCTGAGTCTGCAGGAATCAAGACAACATCCGCAATCGTTTCTAACCAAGAAGTTTGATTGGAATGATGTTCCATGTGCGAAATAAACACAATTGGTTTAATTGCTTTTGGAATATCGGTAAACTCTTTTAAATTTTCAGCAATTCGTAAACCCAAAATACGTTGAAATTTATTCACAACTCCGGTCATACCCGTTCCATCGGTAATCAACACATCATTTTCATTGGCGTTCACGTGCTTTTTGATGATGTTTCTCGCTTGATGATAAGCCATTGTCATCGCCGTACCGGAAATCGTTGTTTCGGTATGTGTGTTGGCAACATACGGACCAAAATCGTTCATTAATTTTTCTTCGATTGGGCGATATAACCTTCCACTGGCGGTCCAATCTGTATAAACCATTTTTTGCTTACCAAAAGGCGAAACAAATTCCTGATTGATTCCGATGATATTTTCACGAAATTGTTGAAAATACAATTCCAGTTGCGTTGTCATTTCCGTAGTAATCATAACAAAAGAGTTTGGACAAAGATACATTTTTTTGGTAATTTCTATCATTAAAACCAATTGCCTTGAAGTGTTAAATTAATTAAAATTCAGATTTTTGATTCTATTATTAAAGTATATTTGAATAGTGCTTTTTAATTTATCCAAGATGACAAACTATTTATTTTCTATTATTTTCATTTCTTCAATTGCTTCATCACAAAATAATAATTCGGTTGAACCGGCTTTTGAATTCCTTTCAAACTACCATCACGTAAGAGATTTTACGATTTCTTCCAATCAAAACGAAGCTTACTTTTCAATAGTTAGTCCGAACGAAAAATTATCGGCAATTGCAATTATGAAAAAAGGAAAAGACAAATGGAGCAAACCGGAATTGGTTTCGTTCACCGGAAAATATAAAGATTTAGAACCTTTTTTATCAACAGATGGATTGCGATTATATTTTGCATCAAATCGACCTTTAACAGAAAGTGGAGAACCAAAAGATTTTGATATTTGGTATGTGGAACGAAAAAACACTAAAAGTGAATGGTCTTCTCCTATCAATATTGGAAGTCCGATAAACACTACTGCCGATGAATTTTATCCCACCGTGGCAAACAATAAAAACCTGTATTACACTTCTGATTCTGATAAATCAATGGGAAAAGATGATATTTTTATGAGTGTTTGGAATGGAAAAAATTATGAAAGTCCGATTCGTTTAGATGAAAGCATTAATAGTAAAGGGTATGAATTCAATGCATACATTTCTCCTGATGAAACGCTCTTGATCTACACAATTTATGGTTCGCCTGATGGTTTAGGAAGTGGCGATTTATATATCAGTTTTAAAGATAATAATGGCAATTGGAAAAAATCATTCAACTTGAAAGAATTCAATTCTGAAAGCATGGATTATTGTCCGTTTTATGATGCTTCAACCCAAACGTTATATTTTACAAGTAAAAGAAGTCTTCCCACTACAAAATCCTTTCAAAACGTAAAAGAATTTGAATCGGAAATTCAGAAATACCAAAACGGTTTAAGTAGAATTTATAAAGTTTCGTTGAAAGACGTTTTAGAAAAAAATTAAAACCATGAAAAAATTCATAATCCTTTTTCTTCTTTTTTCATCTTTAATTTCTATTAGTCAAACCATTCAAAACAACAATTACGGAACAACCGGCTATATTAAAAACGACGGAACTATTCAGGACAGAAATTACAAAACGGTTGGCTACATCAAAGAAAACGGAACCATTCAAAATAACAATTATTCCACAATTGGATACATCAAAAGCGACGGAACTATTCAAAATAATAATTATTCCACAGTTGGTTATGTAAAAGAAAATGGAACGGTTCAAAATAACAACTATTCCACTTTAGGTTACATCAAAGAAGACGGAACCGTTCAAAACAACAATTATTCTACTATTGGCTATGCCAAAGGAGTCAAAAAAGAATGGGCTGCCGTGGTGTTTTTCTTTTTTAAGTTTGATTAATTCCGCTTCAGTTTCTTCTTCAAAAACAAATTCACATCATCATTAATCGATTGAACATTCCAATTGGTTTGTTCATTAATTCTATCGGTAAACAAAATTCCGTTTAGATGATCTTCTTCGTGTTGAAAAATAACGGCTGTAAAACCTTCTACTATTTCTTCTTTAAAATTTCCTTTTAAATCAAAATAAGTGACTTTGATGGTGTAATTTCGATACACATCGCCCCGATCTTCCGGAATAGACAAACAGCCTTCCATTCCTTTTCGCAATAAATCGGAACGCCAAACAATTTTCGGATTAATATAAAACTCAAACGGTTCGCCGAGTTTATCTAATCGTTGTACCCAAAATACATTTCTATTAATTCCAACCTGGGGAGCGGCAATACCAATTCCCGGATTTTCAGGATTTTGCATTGCCAAAAGCATTCTTTTCGCCACAATCGGAAGTAATTTATCTTTCGGATTAACATCGGTTGAAACCGCTTTCAAAATTTTTAATTCATTGGGTTCAGTTATCTGAATTACTTTGAACATTTGGGTTGAATCGGCTGCCAAAATAAAGTCGCGTTCTTCTTTTGTAAACTTCTGTGAAAAAGCCACAATCCAAATCAATAAAAAACAAACCAGAATTGAATTTTTCATTTTATTTTGAAATAACGGCTTTAATTTCATCAATAATTCGCAAAGCCAATGCATCTGCTGCTTGTTGCGTTGGAGCTTCTGTATAAATTCTAATTATGGGCTCTGTATTCGATTTTCGTAAGTGAACCCATTCGTTCGCAAAATCTATTTTTACTCCATCAATAGTAGAAATTTGTTCATGAGCATATTTTGAAGTCATAGCCACCAAAATAGCATCTACATCAATTTCAGGAGTCAATTCAATTTTATTTTTACTCATATAATATTGTGGATACGAAGCACGAAGTTCAGCCACCGTAACATCCAAATTGGCTAAATGCGTCAAAAATAAAGCCACACCCACCAAACTATCACGTCCATAGTGCGATTCAGGATAAATGATTCCCCCGTTTCCTTCTCCACCAATAATAGCATTGGTAGATTTCATCAATTCCACCACATTTACTTCACCAACAGCACTGGCTTGGTATTTACCGTTGTGTTTTTCGGTAATATCACGCAAAGCTCTTGACGATGACATATTAGAAACGGTATTTCCGGGTGTTTTACTCAACACATAATCAGCCACGGCAACCAATGTATATTCTTCGCCAAACATTTCGCCATCATTTGAAATAAAAGCCAAACGATCTACATCCGGATCAACTACAATTCCGAAGTCGGCTTTTTCTTTAACAACCAATTCGCAAATATCTCCTAAATGTTCTTTCAAAGGTTCAGGATTATGAGGGAAATGTCCGTTTGGTTCGCAATACAATTTTACTACTTCCACGCCCATTTGTTCTAATAAATTTGGAATAATGATTCCGCCCGAAGAATTTACACCATCAACCACCACTTTAAATTTACGTTTGGCAACGGCTTCAGCATCAACTAAAGGCAAATTCAATACTTCATCAATATGAATATCCATGTAGGCATCATTCACAGTAACTTCTCCTAAACTATCCACATCCGAAAAATCAAATGCTTCACTTTCAGCAATTTCTAAAATCTTTACACCTTCTGCACCATTTAAAAATTCACCTTTTTCATTCAATAATTTCAATGCATTCCATTGTTTTGGATTATGCGAAGCGGTTAAAATAATCCCACCATCTGCTTTTTCTAACGGAACTGCAATTTCAACTGTTGGCGTTGTAGAAAGCCCTAAATCAATTACATCAATACCTAATCCAATCAACGTGTTCATCACTAAATTATGAATCATCGGACCGGAAATTCGAGCATCACGACCAATAACGACTTTAAGTTTCGAGTTGCGGGTTGCAGGTTGCGAGTTTTTCAAAAATGTACCGTAAGCCGAAGCAAATTTTACCGCATCAACCGGAGTTAAATTATCGCCTACTTTTCCGCCAATTGTTCCTCTAATGCCTGAAATTGATTTAATTAATGTCATTGAATATAGTTTTGATTATATTTTTAAATTGAAAAACACGACAAAGATAAAGAATTGAAATGTTGTAAAAGTGATTTAAAATTCAATTTTTTAAGAATAAATTCCTAATTTAGGCAAATGAATTTTCTAGCACACATATACCTTTCTGGCGACAACAGGCTAATTCAAATCGGAAATTTCATGGCCGATGGCATTCGTGGCAACGATTATTTGAATTATCCTCCGGAAGTTCAAAAAGGAATTATTTTGCACAGAGCCATTGATACGTTTACTGATGCTCATCCCATTTTTAGGAAGAGTAAGCATCGTTTGCATGAAAAATACGGACATTATTCGGGTGTAATTATCGATATTTTTTATGATCATTTTTTGGCTAAGAATTGGGGCAACTACTCCAGTCAGCCTTTAGAGAAAGTGGCGAACGATTTTTATGAAAATTTGCGAAGTCATTATGACATCTTAACCGAAAGAACCAAAGGAATGATGCCTTATATGATTGCCCGAAATTGGTTTGTGAGTTATGCCTCAATTGAAGGTTTATCGATGATTTTATTTCAAATGGACCATCGCACAAAAAACCGAGTTGATATGCATCTTTCAATAAACGAATTACAAGAATTTTATACAGAATTTGAAGAAGAATTCACTGCCTTTTTTGAAGAATTACAAATCCATTGCCAAGAAAAACTAGCTACTTTATGAGAACTATTTCATTACTTTTTTTATTGATTTTAATGGGATGCAAATCGGAACAAACCACTATTCCAACAGGATTAGTAACCGAAAAAGCGATGGTAGTTTCTGCCCGTGAAGAAGCGTCAAAAATTGGTGTAGAAATTATGAAACAAGGCGGAAATGCCTTTGATGCCATGATTGCCACCGAATTGGCTTTGGCTGTTGCCTACCCGTATGCCGGAAATATTGGTGGTGGTGGATTCATGGTTTTTAGAAAATTTTCCGGTGAAACCGGCAGTTTAGATTACCGTGAAAAAGCTCCATTAGCCGCTACTTCAAGTATGTTTTTAGATGAAAAAGGAGATGTCGTAAGCGGAATGAGCACTGAATCTGCCAAAAGTATTGGCGTTCCCGGAACTATTGCCGGCGTTTTTGCTGTGCATGAAAAGTTTGGAACGCTTCCGATAGAAACTATTATAAAACCGGTAATTGAATTAGCAAAAAAAGGAGTTATCATCACCAAAAAACAAGAAGAACGATTGAACCATTATCGAAATGCAATCATCAAAGCAAACGGAAATGAATCGCTATTTTCAAAATCATACAAGGAAAATGACACGATTCGATATTTTGCCCTAGCCAATACATTAGAACAAATTGCCCAAAACGGTCGAGATGAGTTTTATAAAGGTGAAACGGCTAAGAAATTAGTCATGTACATTCAAACCAAAGGCGGAATCATAACTTTGGAAGATTTAGAAAAATATGAAGCAGTTTGGCGTGATCCAATTTCAATTGACTTTAAAAATTATAAAGTAACTTCGATGGCTCCACCGAGTAGTGGCGGAATTACATTGGGTCAGATTTTAAAAATGACTGAACCGTATGACGTTCATACTTTACAACATAATTCTGAAAAGTACATTCAACTTTTGGTGGAAGCCGAGCGAAGAGCTTATGCCGACAGAAATCATTATCTAGGTGATCCTGATTTTGTAAAAATTCCGAGTAAAGAACTATTGGATGATGTGTATTTGAAAAGCCGAATGAGTAATTTTTCATTTGATGAAGCAACCAAATCAAGTGATGTTTCAAATGGAAACGTTCAATTTTCGGAAAGTATGGAAACCACTCATTATTCTATTGTCGATCAATTTGGCAATGCAGTTTCTGCTACAACAACAATAAATGATGCGTATGGTTCTAAATTGTATTGCGACGAATTAGGCTTTTTTTTAAATAACGAAATGGATGATTTCTCTTCTAAACCAGGAACTCCTAATATGTTTGGTTTAACCGGTTCCGAAGCAAACAGCATTGCTCCTCAAAAAAGAATGTTGAGTTCGATGACACCAACCATTATTGAGAAAGAAGGAAAATTGTTTATGATTTTAGGAACTCCAGGCGGTTCAACAATTATCACTTCGGTTTTACAAACTTTTTTAAATGTTGCTGCATTTGAAATGAGTATGCAAGAAGCCGTAAATGCTCCTCGTTTTCATCATCAATGGTTACCGGATGAAGTGATTTTTGAACCGGAAAGTTTTTCTAAAGAAATTCTCCAATCGTTAAAGAAGAAAAATTATCTCATTAACGAAAAAGCTACTCCAATTCTAGGAAAAGTTGACGCCATTTTAGTTCTACCTGACGGAAAATATGAAGGTGGTGCAGACAAAAGAGGCGACGATAAAGCAGTTGGTTTTTAAATTAAGTTTTATCTTAGCGGTTTAAAACATAATTTTCATGCCAAACGAAAAAAAATCAATCTTTAAAACATTTTTCAGAAAGAACTTCAGAAGACTGGAAGGATTTATTTTTTATCTAAAATCATTTCTTTCTCCAAGACAATTTATTTATTTAGCCTGTTTTTTGGTGGGAGTTTCCTCTGCTCTAGCTGTAATTGTACTAAAAACATTTGCTCACTGGGTTTATATTTTTGCTCAGTACATCGATTCCATTTTTCACTTGCCGTACAGTAATAGTACGCTTCCCATCATTGGAATTGTGCTAACCGCTTTTGTGGTAAAAAAAGTATTGGATGGTTCCATCGAAAAAGGTACTTCTCAAATTATGTATGCCGTTGCAAAAAAGTCAGGTATCATGCCTAAAAAGCAAATGTACGCTCAGATTATAACCAGTTCACTCACAGTTGGTATGGGAGGGTCTGCCGGATTAGAATCGCCTATCACCATTACAGGAGCTGCTTTTGGTAGCAATTTTGCCCAAAATTATCGCTTGAGCTATAAAGACCGAACGTTGCTTTTGGCTTGTGGAGTTGCTGCCGGAATTGCTGCTGCGTTTAACGCTCCAATTGCAGGAGTGCTTTTTGCTATCGAAGTGGTTTTGATGGATGTTAGTATTACAGCTTTTATTCCCATCATGATTTCGTCTGCAACCGGAGCAATCGTTTCAGCTATTTTGTTGAAAGATGAAATTTTATTTACGTTCAGCAAACAATTGGATTTTGATTATCATAACCTTCCTTTTTATATTTTATTAGGAGTAGTTTCAGGCTTTGTTTCCGTAAATTATGCCCGAACTTTCAGAAAAATCGAACATCATTTTGAAAAATCAAAACTCAAACCCATACGAAAGGCATTTTACGGAGCTTTTCTATTAGCTATTTTGATTTTCTTTTTTCCAACGTTATTTGGTGAAGGATATGAAAGTATCAAAATGTTAGCCAATACAAATCCGCAACAAATTTTAGAAAACACTGTACTTCAGAATTTTAAAGATAATATTTGGGTTTTGCTACTTTTTGTGGGAGCTACAATGCTTATTAAAGTTTATGCCACAAGTATCACCATTGGAAGTGGTGGAAACGGTGGAAACTTTGCTCCTTCCCTATTTGTGGGTTCATATTTGGGATTTGTTATTGCTACATTTTTTAACCAAATCGGTTTTAAACTTCCCGTAATTAATTTTACGTTGGTTGGTATGGCAGGAATTCTGAGCGGATTGTTTCATGCTCCACTGACCGCCATTTTCCTTATTGCCGAAATTACGAGTGGTTACAGTTTAATGGTTCCACTAATGGTGGTTTCATCCATTAGTTTTGCTATTTCTAAAAGATATGAACCATATTCTTTTGATATAAAAAATCTGGCAGCCAAAGGCGATGTGTTTACCGATGATCGCGATAGAAATATTCTTTCAGGCATTGCACCTTCCAATCTCATTCAAACCAATATTCAGACGTTGAAATTATCAAATTCATTAGAAGAATTGGTAACCAAAATTTCTTCTCATAATCAATCTGTTTTCCCGATAGTAAATGATAATAATGAATTGATTGGTATGGTAAATTTTGAAGATATACGTCCTTATATTTTCAATTCTTATAAAGTAAAATTCACAAAAATTCAAGAAATCATGCGTCCAGCCGCAGAAAAAGTAAACTATGATGAAATCATGGATACCATCATGGAGAAATTTGATCGTACTGAAGAAGAATTTCTACCTGTTTTAAAAAATAATCAAGTGATTGGATTATTGTCAAAAACCTCAATTTTAGAAGCGTATCGAATTCGATTGAAGAATATGATTATTGAATAATTTCTTAATATCGGATAGATTTATTTTTTTATACAACCGATAATAGTATCTTTGTTTTATTATGTGGAACATTGATACATCATACCGACCCGAATTTCAATCAACTTTTGAACGATTGTATGAAAAGCTGACTGTTTTAAAACAAAGCAGACCGCTTCCTAACATTGCATTGCAAAAAATTAAAGAATCGTTAACGATTGAATGGACCTATAATTCCAACAGTATTGAAGGAAATACATTGACTTTGCGTGAAACTCAAATGGTTTTACAGGAAGGAATTACCATAAAAGGCAAATCGCTTCGAGAACATTTTGAAGCCAAAAACCATGAAAAAGCAATTGACTATTTGTACTCATTAGTTGATGAAAATTATACTTTACGGAGTATTGATATTCTATCATTACACGAATTAGTTTTGCGAATGATTGAAGATGAATTTGCAGGAAGAATCAGAAATGGTGGTGTGCGAATTACTGGAGCCAATTTTGTTCCGCCAAATGCAAATAAAGTTTCAGACTTGTTGGATGAATTAATTGATTTTGTCAATACAAATCCACTTGATTTAAATGATATTGAATTGGCAACTGTTTTTCATCATAAATTGGTTTGGATTCATCCCTTTTTTGATGGAAATGGAAGAACAGTTCGTTTAGCCATGAATTTATTGCTAATGCGGAAAGGTTTTCCTCCCGCTATCATCTTAAAAAATGACCGAAAGAAATATTACGAAGCACTCAACCAAGCTAATTCAGGAAATTATCAAAAATTAATTTTGTTGATGAGTCAAGCTTTGGAAAGAACGCTGAACATTTATGTAAGTTCATTACCTGATAATGATTATGACTTTCAAGAAATTTCCAACATAGTTAGGGAACCAAATGAATTGCCATACGGACAAGAATACATTAGTTTACTAGCCCGTCAAGGGAAAATTGATGCTCACAAAGAAGGCAGAAATTGGTTTACTACAAAAAAAGCCATTGAAGAATACATGGCGAATAGGAAGCGGATGAGATAGCTGGCAGTGTTCAATTTTTAGTATTCAGTTGGAGTTATAAACTGAACACTAAAAACTGTTTACTGAATACTACTTTGATTTCTCTCCCACAAAATAATCATTCGTGCTTTTAAACAACACATTAAACGTAGTTAAGCTACCGTAAATTCTTGTAATATATTGTTGCAAATCAACTTTTTCTGCCGCGTCGAGATTGCTTGCATTTATTTTTTGTTCCATTACTCGCAAACGGTCACGAACCATGATGATTTTATGGAAAAAAGTGTCAATTGGCACTTCCTTGTTTTGCGTTGCCGTTCCCGGTTCCATGATGAGTTTTCCGCCTTTCCATTTATCAGCAATGGGAACAATTTGTGAAACATCAGACCATTTTTGTAGCAAATTTTTCAAGGTTTTTTCAACTTCATAAAAACTTACAGAGTCTACTTCGTCTTCCAAGGCTTCAATAACTTCAAATTCGCTATCAACATCGATGGTTTCTAATCCGCTTTCGATAAAAGTTACCCAATAATGTTTGGCTGTAACGTTTGTAACTACTCCTGCTCCGTGTTCCGGATGTTTAATTCTGGAACCAATTCCTAATATCTTCATATTCTAAATTTAATTTTTTCAAAAATAGAAATTGTTTAACAAATTCTTCTTATCTGTCTGCATAAATCTTGCTGTTAAAATCGTAACTTTGCGTTTTGCCAAAAAATTATGCAACAACCAGACCAAACGATTGAAATTTTAGGAGCTCGGGTTCACAACCTTAAGAACATTGACGTATCCATTCCAAGAGAAAAATTGGTGGTCATCACCGGACTTTCAGGTTCGGGAAAATCATCGTTGGCTTTTGACACTATTTATGCGGAAGGACAGCGTAGATACATCGAAACTTTTTCGGCGTATGCTCGACAATTCTTAGGCGGATTAGAACGTCCGGATGTGGATAAAATTGACGGACTCTCTCCTGTGATTGCCATTGAACAAAAAACAACAAGTAAAAGTCCACGTTCGACCGTTGGAACCATTACTGAAATTTATGATTTCTTGCGTTTGTTATTTGCTCGTGCCGCCGATGCTTACAGTTATAACACCGGCGAAAAAATGGTTTCCTATTCTGATGAGCAAATCAAAGAATTGATTATTGAAAATTTCAAAGGAAAACGCATTAATATTTTAGCTCCGGTGATTCGTTCACGTAAAGGTCATTATGCCGAATTATTTCAACAAATCGCCAAACAAGGATTTGTAAAAGTTCGTGTGAATGGCGAAATTGTTGACATCACAGCCGGAATGAAATTGGATCGATATAAAACCCACGACATAGAAATCGTCATCGACCGAATGCAAATTGATGAAGATGAAAATACCGATAAACGTTTAGCCGATAGCATCAAAACAGCGATGCATCACGGAGATGATGTAATGATGGTGATTGAACACGAAAGTAACGAAGTTCGATTTTTTAGTCGAACCTTAATGTGTCCAACTTCAGGAATTTCGTATCCGAATCCGGAACCGAATAATTTTTCATTCAATTCGCCAAAAGGTGCCTGCGATCATTGCAACGGATTGGGAACGGTGAACGAAATTAATTTGAAAAAAATAATTCCAAACCCAAAATTAACCATCAAACAAGGTGGTTTTGCTCCACTTGGCGAATATAAATCGAATTGGATTTTTAAACAATTGGAAACGATTGGCGAAAAATATGGTTTTAAATTAACCGATTCGGTTGATAGTATTTCAAACGAAGCCATGGAAATGATTTTGAATGGCGGAAAAGAAAAATTTTCAGTTGAATCAAAAACGTTAGGCATTACCAAAGAATATAAAATTGAATTTGAAGGAATTTCTAATTTCATTAAAAATCAATTCGACGAAAGCAGTTCCACTTCCATCAAACGTTGGGCAAAAGAATTTATGGATGAAATTGAATGCCCTAATTGTCACGGTTCTCGATTGAAAAAGGAAGCATTATATTTTAAAATAAACGATAAAAACATTGCCGATTTATCGCAAATGGATATTTCGGAATTAGCAAATTGGTTTATCAATTTAGACGAAAATTTATCCGATAAACAAAAAGCCATCGCTATTGAAGTTTCCAAAGAAATTAAAGCACGATTGCAATTTTTGTTGGATGTTGGTTTGAATTATTTATCGCTAAACCGAAGTTCCAAATCGCTTTCGGGTGGCGAAGCACAACGTATTCGATTGGCCACGCAAATTGGTTCACAATTAGTTGGTGTTTTATATATTTTGGATGAACCTAGTATTGGATTGCATCAGCGAGATAACGAACGTTTGATTAATTCGTTAGAAAATCTTCGTGATATTGGCAACTCTGTTTTAGTAGTCGAACACGACAAAGATATGATTGAACGTGCCGATTGGGTCATCGACATTGGTCCGAAAGCAGGTCGTTTTGGCGGAAGAATCATCAGCGAAGGAACTCCAAAACAATTATTATTAGAAAATACAATGACGGCTCAGTATATGAGTGGAAAGATGAAAATCGAAATTCCCAAAAAACGTCGTGAAGGAAACGGAAAAGTGCTGAAATTATCAGGAGCAACCGGAAATAATTTAAAAAATGTTACGGCAGAATTTCCTTTAGGAAAACTAATTTGCGTGACAGGAGTTTCAGGCAGCGGAAAATCTACTTTAATTAATGAAACACTTTATCCTATTCTAAACGAACACTTTTTTAATGCGGTAAAAAAACCACAACCATTCAAAAAAATTGAAGGTTTGGAACACATTGATAAAGTCATCGACATCGACCAAAGTCCGATTGGAAGAACACCACGAAGTAATCCTGCTACTTACACCGATGTTTTTTCGGAAATCAGAAGTCTGTTTACGCAAACTCCGGAAGCAATGATTCGCGGATACAAAGCCGGACGTTTTAGTTTTAATGTAAATGGCGGAAGATGCGAAACCTGTGAAGGTTCCGGAGTTCGAACCATCGAAATGAGTTTCTTACCGGACGTTTATGTGGAATGCGAAACCTGTATGGGAAAACGTTTTAACCGAGAGACCTTAGAAATCCGTTTCAAAGGAAAATCGATTTCTGATGTTTTGAATATGACGGTGGATGAAGCAGTTGAATTCTTTGAAAACATTCCGAAAATATATCGAAAAGTAAAAACAATTCAAGATGTTGGTTTGGGTTATATTACGTTAGGACAACAAAGTACAACACTTTCAGGCGGAGAAGCTCAACGGATTAAATTGGCAACCGAATTATCTAAAAAAGATACAGGAAATACCTTTTACATCTTAGACGAACCTACCACCGGCTTACATTTTGAAGATATTCGTGTGTTGATGGAAGTAATCACAAAATTAGTTGACAAAGGAAATACCGTATTGGTTATAGAACATAATATGGATGTCATAAAACTTGCCGACCATATTATTGATATTGGTTTGGAAGGCGGAAAAGGTGGCGGAGAAATCATATGCAAAGGAACTCCGGAAGAAATTGTGAAAAACAAGAAAAGCTTCACGGCACAATTTCTTAAAAAGGAACTAGGCTAGATGATTAAAAGTATGAGAACCAAAAATTTCCTATTTTTATAGTATTTTTGCTCCAACAGCAAAGCAATCAGATTTAATGAAATTTAAAATAATTATGAAAAAAAATTACTTCATTATTTTACTATGTTTTTCCTTCATTAGTATATTTGGACATGCTCAGGTAATTGATATCACGTTTGGACTTAATATCGGTTATTATGATGATGCAAGAAAAATTCATTTCCAGCAAAATGGTAGGCTTATTGTTGGTGGTTCAGTTGAAGAAACTTCCGGAGCAACAGGTCCAAAAAAAATGGCTGTTGCACGGTTTTTAAATACTGGAGCACTGGATACCTCATTTGGTACAAATGGAGTGACACAAGTACATCCAAATTCAACCAATTACTCAATAAGTGATTTAATGAATGATGATTCAGGAAACTTATTTATGTTAGGTAACTATTTTAATCATTGTTTAGTAAAAATGAGTCCTGACGGTATTGTAGATTCAAGTTTTGGCAACAACGGAGTTAAGTATTACAGTGACTTCGGTTCTTCTAGTAGTGCACATAATTTGCTTTTGCTGCCCGATGGAGATATTCTGATATTTGGTTCAGGAAAGCCAACTGGTTTTTCTAAAAGAGTATTAATCTTAAAAAAACTTAATCCAGACGGCAACATAGATACAAATTTTGGTTCTGATGGATTTGTAACAATAGATGCTGGATTTAATAATAATGGCGGTGTTAAATGTTTTCTTCAAAGCGATGGAAAAATAGTAGTAGCAGGTAATTGCGAATATGTTGATGAAGGAGTCACGAAAAGTAAGCTATTTTTAACTAGAATATCATCTTCCACAGGATTAGTAGATGAAACTTACGGCTCAGATGGAATTAGTTTTCCTACTGAACTTGTAAATTTATTTCAGTTTATAGAAATGGATTCCAATGATCAGATTACCACACTTGGCAGACAATCAACATTTTCAAGCCCAACAGCAAATATGGTTTATGCAAAATTTGATAATACAGGTAATATTATTTCTAGTGAAACCAAAATTTTTAACGTTTTCGGTACTGGTACTGCAGCTGCAATTCAGCCTGATGGTAAAATGGTTTTTGCAGGAGATTACATAGATGCAGTGGAAGGTAACGGTGCTAATTGTTATTTTAGGAGATATAATGCAGATGGTACAACCGATACAACTTTTGGAACAAATGGATTGCATACCGTTTCATTTTCTTCTGGAAACGAAAATATCAACAAACTTAAGCTCGGCCCTGATAATAAAATATATTTTGCCGGACATTCAAGAGGTGTAGATTTTAATTGGAGGATGGGAAGACTCAACCCTAGCCAAGCCTTAGATATAGAAGAATATGAAGTTGAAAAAATGACTATTTACCCAAACCCTGCCAGCAATTTACTTTCAATTTCAGGTATCCAGATAAAAACGTGCCGAATCATTGATCTCCAAGGAAGGATTATTATTGATGATAATGATAAGAACGATAATCTTGATATTTCATCACTTTCAACAGGAACATACATTTTGGAAGTTAGCAATAATGATGACAAGAAATTCATTCAAAAATTTGTAAAAAAATAATTTTCCACCCTTCCTACTCTCAAAAAAATATACACTTTTATCAACTGGTTTTTTATCCCGGTTATATCGTCCATCTTCATGACAAAGTTTATAGATCTAAGAGATGGCAAGAAAATATTCATACTAAGAGCATTATTTACGGCTAAATTTCTAAAAAAAGAATTACTTTAGCACGTTTGTTTAATTAAAAAAGAAAAGAAATGTCAGTACATAATTACGAAAACGATGACGATAGAATCCAGGCAAAATTCAAACAAAAAAACTGGAACGAAATACGAACGAATGATTCTTGGGCGATTTTTAAAATCATGTCCGAATTTGTTAATGGATACGAAAGTATGGCTAGAATTGGTCCGTGTGTTTCTATTTTTGGATCTGCCAGAACAAAACCAGGTGAAAAATATTATGAGTTAGCTGAAAGTGTAGCTTATAAAATCAGTAAAGCAGGTTATGGCGTTATTACTGGTGGCGGTCCCGGAATTATGGAAGCAGGAAACAAAGGTGCTCACCGTGGTGAAGGAACCTCGGTTGGTTTAAATATTGAATTGCCTTTTGAACAACACTTCAATCCATATATCGATAAAGACAAAAATTTAAATTTTGATTACTTCTTTGTTCGAAAAGTAATGTTTGTAAAATATTCGCAAGGCTTTGTTGTAATGCCAGGTGGATTTGGAACGTTGGATGAACTGTTTGAAGCCATCACCTTAATTCAAACCAAAAAAATTGGTAAATTTCCCATTATTTTAGTGGGAACAGAATATTGGTCTGGTTTACTAGATTGGATTAAAAATGTGATGATTGACAAGCAGAAAAATGCAAGTCCGGATGATATGAATCTAATCAAATTAGTTGATACTGAAGACGAAGTAGTTGAAGTGCTCGATGCGTTCTATAAAAAATACAATTTGAGTCCAAACTTTTAATTAAAAAAATCCCGCTAATTTTGAATTAGCGGGATTTTAAATTTTATATTTATTCTACTTTTATACCCTTGAACCACCCTAAGTTTAAATCATTAAATTGAAAATTAATTTCTTCTTCCAAAGTTGTTTTATTAAATACTAAAACATCTGTATTGGTAGTTAAAATATAATGATTTTCATCTTCCGTTTCCGAAATAATCATATTAGGTTGAAATTGATAAACTTGCTCATCAACTTTAAATACTATATTTTGATTTGAAATTTGAAGATATTCACCTGTATGAACTCCTTCATAATCTCCTTTTAACCATTCAGGCAAATTAAATACTTGCATGTCAAGTTCAGCAGATTCTGATTCACATCCGATCAAAATTAATCCAATTACAAAAACTACAATAATCCTTTTCATTAAACAACATTTAGAAATAAACTGTTGTAAATCTAATGATTAGAACAAACTATAAACATTAAAATCGTTCAAATGAAGATATAAACGTTTAACTTAATGCCAAGTGGATTTCATCGATAAAAAAAACTCCTGACGTTCATCAGGAGTTTTCTATTATTAAGTTTTATTTCTATCTTTTTAATGAAAAATGTGCTTTAAATGTTCTATTTTGACCGTTTTCCAAGTACTCAATTGTAAACCAGTAATCGGTTGATGGGAGGTTTTGACCGTTGAATGTTCCATCCCAACCTTGGCCTGCCG
>NZ_JBYFCC010000019.1:0-86284 GCF_057652995.1 Flavobacterium sp. T50_26 | reverse complement strand
ACCATCTCTAAAAAACAACTTCGTGGACACTAAACAATTGATCCTTTTTCAGTAATTTTATATCGAACTCACGTTAATTAATAAAATAAACTACCTCGAATAATTTGGAGCCTCCTTCGTAATCGTCACATTATGCGGATGGCTTTCCCCTATTCCACTTGCTGTAATTCTTACGAATCTTCCTGTTTCTTGTAGAGTCGGAATATCTTTTGCTCCGCAATAACCCATTCCGGCACGAAGTCCGCCAATGAATTGTTGCATACTTTCGTTTAATTCTCCTTTGTATGGAACTCGGCCCACAATTCCTTCCGGAACTAATTTCTTCACATCATCTTCCACATCTTGAAAATAACGGTCTTTTGAGCCTTCTTGCATCGCTTCCACCGAACCCATTCCGCGGTAGGATTTGAATTTTCTTCCTTCAAAAATAATGGTTTCTCCCGGCGATTCTTTGGTTCCGGCTAATAATGAACCTAACATCACACAATCAGCTCCGGCAGCAATCGCTTTCGGAATATCTCCTGTGTAACGAATTCCGCCATCCGCAATCACCGGAACTCCGCTACCTTTTATGGCAGCTGCCACTTCCAACACCGCAGAAAATTGTGGAAATCCAACTCCGGCAACCACTCGAGTTGTACAAATTGAACCCGGTCCGATTCCAACTTTCACCGCATCGGCTCCGTTTTCTACTAAATATAATGCTGCTTCCGGGGTGGCGATATTTCCAACCACCACATCTAAATCAGGGAATTTAGCTTTCACTTGTTTTAAAACCGTTACAACACCTTGTGTATGTCCGTGTGCTGTGTCGATTATAACCGCATCCACACCGGCATTCACCAAAGCTGTAGCACGTTCTAACGCATCAGCCGTTACGCCAAGAGCAGCAGCCACACGCAAACGACCAAATTTATCTTTATTCGCAATTGGTTTTTGAGTCAGTTTGGTAATATCCCGAAAGGTAATTAACCCAACCAATTTATAGTTTTTATCAATCACCGGAAGTTTTTCAATTTTATTTTGCTGTAAAATTCCTTCTGCTTGTTGCAAAGTTGTTCCTTCCTCAGCTGTGATTAAATTTTCAGCCGTCATCACTTCTAAAATCGAACGGGAATTTATCTTTTCAAAACGCAAATCACGATTTGTTACAATTCCTTTCAAAGTTCCGTTTTCATCCACAACCGGAATTCCGCCAATGCTAAATTCACGCATCGCAGCTTTTGCATCGCCAACCGTTGCTGTTAAAGGTAAAGTGACAGGATCCAAAATCATTCCGGCTTCTGCCCTTTTCACTTTTCGCACTTTCGCAGCTTGTTGCTCAATTGACATATTTTTGTGCAAAACACCAATTCCGCCTTCTTGAGCCATCGCAATCGCCATTGAACTTTCGGTCACCGTATCCATTGCAGCAGAGGCAATTGGAACATTAAGCGTAATATTTCTTGAAAATTTAGATTGAATACTTACTTCGCGGGGTAAAACTTCAGAGTAGTTGGGAATGAGCAGAACATCATCGTAAGTTAATCCTTCGCCGATGATTTTTGTTGTGTGTGCTTTCATTGTTGCAATTTGTAGTTAAATTGCGTGCAAATATACAAAATTTAACGATACAAAATACGATGAATTAACGGTTAAATTTCGAAGGTTTTTCTATACGAACCAAAAAATAAGAAACCATACAATAATAGGTTGCCAATTGGAAGAAAATATTGATGTAATTAAACATATCAATCGGTTCAATAAAATGATAAAACGAATAAAATACGTCAGAAATCACGATACACAAAGCCATAATCGAAAAATACAATGCCGCTTTTGAAGCTTCTGAAAAGAAATTAATCAATGAAAGTGCCGTGAGAATCAGCAATGTAAATCCGTAAAACAAAAAGATAATATAACGTTCTGTGGATTCCGGTTCAATTAAATCGATGATGGAAAATAAGACAAATAATAGGAAAACAACAATCAAAATTCCTAAAATGATATTGGAAACAGAAAGTTTTTGCGGAACTAAATCATCAATTCCGAATTTAATCAGAATGCAATAACTAATAAAAAAGCAGAGAATTATCCATAAAACATCAAAATCAGGATCGAGTAAAACTAAAATATCGCCCACAAAACAAGCCAACAATGAAACGGAAAACCACCAATTTATTCGTTTAAATCGGTGTTGTAAATAATAAAAATAAATTGCGGGAATTACGATTGGTTTCGCAAATAATTCTAATTCCTGTAAATCAAAAAGTACGGCAATCACCACCAATAAACTGGAAATGAGATACAAGTACAATGCCGGTTTTTGTTTATTCATCGACCAAATGTATAAAACTTTTTGCAAGATTAGAAGCTATTCCGTCTTTCCGCTACAATTTTGTTTGTTCCGGTTTGTTTTTCTAAAAAATCGGGAGAGCTTCCGTTGGTCGCTTCCCGCTTTTAAGAAAAAACTAAACCGCAACGGCACAAAGATTTCCGCTGCAATACGGGCTAGGGAATTGTGCTGTTAAGGAATTATTCCTCAGATATTTTTATTTCCAAAGAAGAAATACTATTCAACTCTTCAATCTTGAAATTGTTATATCCAAATTCAAGTTCATCACGTTCTTTCGTTCCTAACTTTCCATAATTTTTCTCTTTGAATTCTCCGAAAGTTATTTTGTTTTTATTTTTTGTATCATTCATAAGTATAAATTAATTATTCAACATCCCCAAAAAATCATCTTCACTAATAATTGCAATTTTTAATTGATTCGCTTTTTCCAATTTGGCAGGTCCCATATTTTCTCCGGCAACCACGTAATCCGTTTTGGTAGAAATGGAACTTCCTACTTTTCCGCCGTTGTCTTCGATGGCTTTCTTTAAATCATCACGTGAAAATTTTTCAAAAACACCGGAAACGACAAACGTTTTTCCGGCAAACTTATCACTTACTTGTGTGTTTTTCTCCACTAATTCAAACTGAATTCCAACTGATTTTAAACGTTCAATGGTTAATCTATTTTCAATATTCTCAAAAAACTCGATGACACTTTGTGCAATTTTATCGCCAATTTCATCTACTAAAATCAAATCCATCAAACTGGCATTCGCAATAGCATCAATATTTTTGTAATGTTTCGCCAACTTTTTAGCGACTGTTTCGCCCACATACCGAATTCCCAACGCATACAAAACTCGTTCAAACGGCACTTCTTTCGATTTTTCGATTCCGTTGATTAAATTCTCCGCACTTTTTTGAGCCATTCGTTCCAACGGAAGAATTTGTTCGATTTTTAAATCATACAAATCCGCATAATTTTTCACTAAACCATTTTGATAAAGCAACGCAACCGTTTCGCCACCCAACCCTTCAATGTCCATTGCTTTTCGAGTAATATAGTGCTGAATGCGACCAACAATCTGTGGCGGACAACCATAAAAATTCGGACAATAATGATTGGCTTCGCCTTCTTTTCGCTCTAAAGCGGTTTGGCATTCGGGACAATTCGTAATATAAACCGTTGGAAACGATTCATTTCCTCTTTCGGCAACTGCAATAATTTTCGGGATAATTTCGCCACCTTTTTCTACAAAAACTTTATCACCAATACGAATATCTAATTTTTCAATTTGATCGGCATTGTGCAACGAAGCTCTTTTCACAATCGTTCCTGCCAATTGAACCGGTTCTAAATTCGCCACCGGAGTAATCGCTCCCGTTCTTCCCACTTGATAGGAAATCGAATTTAATCGGGTGGAAACTTGCTCTGATTTGAATTTATACGCCATTGCCCAACGAGGCGATTTGGCCGTATAACCCAATTCGTCTTGGTGTTGCAAACTGTTGACTTTAATTACAACTCCATCTGTTTCATACGGTAAATCGTGTCGGTGAACATCCCAATAGGTTATGAATTCCAACACTTCTTGCATATTTTTGGCTAATTTGGCTTGATTTGGCACTTTAAAACCCCATTTTCGGGCTGTTTCCAAACCTTCAAATTGTGTTTTGAACGGAAGATTATTTCCCACAATAAAATACAACAAACAATCCAACGGACGTTTGGCAACCTCAGCACTGTTTTGTAATTTCAAACTTCCGGAAGCTGTATTTCTTGGGTTGGAATAAGGTGTTTCTCCAATTTCGATTAACTCTTGATTCATTTTTTCAAAACCGGAAAATGGTAAAATAATTTCACCACGAATATCAAATTTTGGCGGATAATTTCCTTTTAATTGCAGTGGAATGGAACGAATCGTTTTTACATTATTCGTCACCTCATCACCTTGAAAACCATCGCCACGCGTCACGGCTTTTTTTAATTTTCCGTTTTCGTAAGTAATGCTGATTGAAGCTCCGTCATATTTTAATTCACACGTATATTCCAAATCAACATTGCCTAACATTTTTTGAATTCTGGTTTCCCAATCCATCAAATCTTCGGTAGAATACGAATTATCCAACGAATACATCCGATGTTCGTGAGCAACGGTATTAAAATTTTTAGTGATGCTTCCTCCTACTCGTTGCGTTGGCGAATTTTCATCAAAAAACTCAGGATGTTGGGTTTCTAAATCTTGTAATTTTCTCAATAATTGATCAAACTCAAAATCGGAAATAGTGGGTTTATCCAACACATAATAGTTGTGGTTGTGCTGATTGAGTTCGTTACGAAGGGATTGAATTTGAGTCTGAATATCCATGGTCTGTGTTGCTGAGTTGCTGAGTTTTTAGTTTGCGTTGACTATTTTATCAATTTGTTGGTACAATTGTCCGTCACTTAAAATCGCTCCTTGTTGAATGATGTCAAAAATAGCGGCATTTCGTTCGCCTTGGTATTCTTTTCGTCCTACGTGAATGTCGATTGCATCGGTGAACAAATTTTTCACCATCCATTCCAAACCTTGTGACGTCATAAAATCGACTTCGGGTTCTAGTGTTTTCAAAACAATGGATTTGACTTCTGTTTCTAAACAATGAAACATAAAAATATGGTTTTTAGAAAAATGTTCTAAATAATTGGTTTGGATCAAAACACCTTCCCAAATTAAATCGGAGAAAACATCTAATTCTTGCTCGGCTATTTCAGGTTTATTGGTTTTTATTTCATCCCATTCTTTTTTGTCAATGGATTGGGTGGCTAAAAAATTAGCAAATTCTTGATGAAGGGCTTCGAATTGTTCTTTGGTTAGTCTACTGTATTTCATTTTTTCTCGCTTTTTTTTCTCGCAAAGTCGCAAAGACGCAAATTTTTGATAACTTCAATTTTATTCTAATTCATTTTTGTTCATCGCCGAACTTTCTTTCTCGCTGTTTATTTTTGCACGCAAAGTCGCAAAGTCGCAATTTTTTGATAACTTTAATTTTATTCAAATTCATTTTTGTTCATCGTCGAACTTTATTTCTCGCTATTTATATTTTCTCGCAAAGTCGCAGAGACGCAAATTTTTGATAACTTCAATTTTATTCTAATTCATTTTTGTTCATCGCCGAACTTTATTTCTCCCTGTTTATTTTTTCTCGCAAAATCGCAGAGACGCAAATTTTTGATAACTTCAATTTTATTCTAATTCATTTTTGTTCATCGCCGAACTTTATTTCTCGCTTTTTTTTGTCTCGCAAAGACGCGGAGACGCAAAGTTTTAAAGTCACATATATTTTTGTTTTTCTTATTTAAAGACCATTTGCAATTCTGGTAATGCCGTTTTTAATTAATGGAACATTAAAATTCACTATTAAACCTAATTTACAATGTGTGATTTTTAAATAGGTTAAAATTTGTTTTGGTGTTACATTAGATAGTTGTTCAACAGATTTTAATTCAGTAATAACTTTATCTTCTACGATTAAATCTGCACGAAAACCAATATCCATAACTAATTCATCCCAATAAACCGGTAGTGCTTTTTGTCTTTCAACTTTTAACCCTAATTTCGTTAACTCATAAAATAAAATCTCTTCGTAAACACTTTCTAACAAACCAGGACCAAGTTTTTTATGAATCTTGAAACATAAATCTACAATAATTGTGGCTATTTCGTTTTCTGTCATATTTATTTTTTATTACTGGTAGTTTTTGTTTGTTTCTCGCATTTTTTTGTTTCTCGCAAAGACGCAAAGACGCAAAATAAATATTGCTGATAAAATCTTTTTTTAAACTTGCAGTTATAATGTCAAAACTAACAAATAAAATCTCTTCGTCTTTAAAACTTCGCGACTTTGCGAGAAAAATAATATTCATCTTCTACGAAACAAATTATTCATTATCTAGTCAAAATGTTGGGATCTCAAAAACTTTGCGTCTCTGCGTCTTTGCGAGAAACTTAATACAATCGTTGTGAGAAACAAAATTTAACCAATGACATCTAGCTTCGCAAACCTGAGCAAAAGCTTCTTAATCCCACCTACATCAAATTTAATCTCGGCTTTTTTGTCTGCTCCCACTCCTTCAAGGTTTAAAACTTGACCTTTGCCGAATCGTTCGTGCATGACGATGTTACCGGGAACTAAACCGGAATCAAATAAATTATTCCCTGATGGTGCGTTGCTGGAAACGGGTTTTAATTTTCGTATTGTGGAAGTCGGTTCTTCTCCATATCGTTTTGGTGGCGTTCCATTGGTTGGTTTGGCTAATCGTAATCGTGATTTATCTACATCGCCAAAAATGTCATTATCAATCATCGGTTTGTAGCGATAACCGGTTTCTACCGCACTGATGTATTCCAAATAGCGATCATCAATTTCTTCGATAAAACGAGAAGGTTCGCTATCCATCAATTTTCCCCAACGATAACGAGATTGAGCATAAGTGAGATAAGCCTGATGTTCAGCTCGGGTTAATGCTACGTAGAATAAACGGCGTTCTTCTTCCAATTCGCTACGTGTATTCAAACTCATTGCACTTGGAAACAAATCTTCTTCCATTCCCACAATAAAAACAGTTGGAAATTCTAATCCTTTTGCTAAGTGAATGGTCATTAATGCCACACGATCATCATCGCCGGTGTCTTTGTCTAAATCCGTTGCCAAAGCTACATCTTCCAAAAATTCTGATAATGCTCCTCGTGCTCCATCAATTTCTTTTTGTCCTTCGATAAAATCTTTGATACCGTTTAGTAATTCTTCGATGTTTTCAATTCTCGCAATTCCTTCGGGAGTTCCGTCTTTTTTGAGTTCTTGCACCAAACCGGTTTTTTTAGAAACGTGATCGGCAAGAAAAAAAGCATCTTGGTTTTCGTTGATAACTTGAAAACTTTTGATCATCATTACAAAATCTTCGAGTTTTCGTTTGGTTCCGGAATTGAGTTTGAGGTCAATTTTATCAATATTTTCCATTACTTCAAAAATGGAACGCTTGTAATGATTGGCTGCGACAGTTAACTTTTCAATAGTACTGTCGCCAATTCCACGAGCGGGATAATTGATTACTCGCACCAACGCTTCTTCGTCTTTTGGATTGATAACCAAACGCAAATAACACAGCACATCTTTGATTTCTTTGCGTTGGTAAAAGGATAATCCGCCGTAAATTCGATACGGAATGTCACGTTTTCGCAACGCATCTTCCATCGCACGGGATTGAGCATTGGTTCGATATAAAATAGCGAATTCACCATTTTTCATTTGGTTTCGCATTTTTTCATCGAAGATTGTTGAAGCGACGAATCGACCTTCTTCACCATCGGTAATGCTGCGATTGACTTTTATTTTCGGACCGTCTTGGTTGTGCGTCCAAACCACTTTGTCCAATTTGGTTTTATTTTTATCGATGATGGAGTTTGCTGCTTCAACAATATTTTTGGTAGAACGATAATTTTGCTCTAATCGAAACATTTGCACGTCAGCATAATCTTTTTGAAAATTTAAAATATTGTTGATGTTTGCTCCACGAAACGCATAGATACTTTGAGCATCATCACCTACCACACAAATATTTTGAAAACGATCGGACAACGCTCGAACAATTAAATACTGCGAATGGTTAGTATCTTGGTACTCATCCACCAAAATATAGCGAAAACGGTCTTGGTATTTGGCCAACACATCCGGAAAACGATTCAGTAATTCATTTGTTTTTAATAACAAATCATCAAAATCCATTGCTCCCGATTTGAAACAACGTTCTACATAATTATTGTAGATTTCACCAATTCGCGGTTTTTTACTCATCGCATCTTGTTCCATTAATTCCGGATTATTGAAATAGGCTTTTACGGTAATTAATGAATTTTTATAGGACGAAATTCGGCTAAAAACTTGTTTTGGTTTGTAAATATCTTTGTCCAATTGCATTTCTTTGATGATGGCTCCGATTAAGCGAACACTATCTTGAGCATCATAAATGGTAAAATTGCTTGGATAGCCTAACTTTTCGGCTTCAATGCGAAGAATTTTAGCAAAAACGGAGTGAAAAGTTCCCATCCAAAGGTTTTTGGCTTCGTTGCTACCCACGATATCGGAAATCCGTTTTTTCATTTCACGGGCCGCTTTGTTGGTAAATGTGAGCGATAAAATATTGAACGCATCAACTCCAAGGCTCATTAAATAGGCAATTCGCATTGTGAGCACACGTGTTTTTCCTGATCCTGCACCGGCAATCACAATCATTGGTCCGTCTTTTTGTAGCACGGGTGCACGTTGAGCTTCGTTGAGTTGATTTATATATTCTTGTATCATAGTTTTTTTAGCAAAGCTCAAAAATAAGCTTACTTATGATTTATTACAATTAAAATTGTAACGAATTATCAACTAAAATTCTATTTTTGCAGTAAACGTTTTAAGATAACTAAAATTTGATTTAACCATATAAGGCATATAAGCATTTAAAACTTAAATGACTTATATGGTAAAAAAAGATTAAGTAAGTTTTAAAGTAGCTCCAAATTAAAAAAATAAAAATATGGAATCAATTAAGTGGATTGAACTTTTATCGTATACTTTGCCGGCGATTATTACCGGTGTTGTGGCTTATTCTTTTTTTCATTTGCACCATAAAGGTCTGGAAGACAGGCGAAAACATTTGATGCGAAAGGCATTGCAAAAGGAGTCGTTGCCAATTCGTTTGCAGGCGTATGAGCGAATGGTTTTGTATTTGGAACGGATAAATCCTGCGAAATTATTGATTCGTGTGGCACCGTATTCGGATGATAAAAACACGTATGAAAACCAATTAATTCAGCAAATTGAGCAAGAATTTGAGCATAATTTGACGCAACAAATTTATATCACGGAAGAGTGTTGGACTGTGATTACGACCGCAAAAAATACAATCATTCAATCGATTAGAAAGTCGAATATGAGTGACCGTGTGGATTCTTCGCACAAGTTGAGAGAGGTGATTTTGAGTGATTTATTAGACAAGCAATCGCCTAGTTATGTGGCAATTAGCTATTTGAAATTTGAGGTGATTCAGATGATGAGTTAGTTTTCGAGTAATCGTTTTAACTGACTTTGTTCGGCGGAATTTAATGTTGGCAACATATCCTGAAAGTACTTTTTGTGTCGTTCGGTTTTGATTAATTCCCGAATTTGATTGCGGGCAAAAAGTGTAAACTGCCATTTGTGATGCGTAGTGGCGTTGACCAAATTTTGAAGAATATTTTGATCGTTTGGATTGAGGAAAAGCAAATTGGTTAACGCATTTTGACGAATGGAACTTTCATATTTTAAGGAAGAATAATCTAATAACTCGTCGTAAAAATTCACTTTGTTATTTACTTCGTAACCTTCTGAAATTAAAGCTAATGTTAGCCACAAGATTCGCAAGTTTTTATCATTAAATCCGACCCAATTTTTGGATAAATTGAGGTAATGTTCTTGTCGTTCGGGGAATAATTTCCACAGCGTTCCTAGTGCTATTTCTTTGGTGATATAGGAATCATCGTTGAGCAACGTTTCGTATTCTGACTGAAAATTACGTGGAATTTCAATCATAATTCGAGAAACAGCTTGTCGAATTTTTATGTTTTTGGAATCTAATGCGAGGTTTAGCAATGATTCTTTTTCTTCAAAAGGGATTTCAGCCAATTGATAAATGACTTCTTCTTTGATGGGATAAAAATCGTTGCTTTTTAAAATGGTTTCAAACAAGGCTGCCTTTTCAGCAAAGGGTTTTGGTTGTAGTTGCACCAAGTCTAAATACGATTTCATAAAGGCATTTTTCTTAAGTAAATCGAGAGCTTGATTGACTTCAAAACCTGATTTTTCAAGCCAATTTTGTTGAAAAGTTGCTGTATCAAAATTGGAAACGGCGTTGACATCTTTTAGAAAATTGGCTGTATTGACATTTTTGAAACCGTATTTTTTTAGGTAATTTTTTACTGCTTTCTGAAAATTTTCTGCTCCAATGTTTTCACGTAAATAATGCAAAGCCCAAGCTCCTTTTTGATAAAATGTGAGTGAACTTGCTTTTTCATTCAGTAGCGGAATCGTATCTGTTTTGGAAGCTTTTTGCAAACGCTCGGCCATTTCATACAATTCCCACTGAAAATAATCGTCACCAAAAATTTCTTTTTCGGCCAGCAAAGCATAGTAAGTGGCGAAACCTTCCTGCAACCAATGGTGTTTTCCGGTTTCTGCAGTGATAAGATTGCCAAACCATTGGTGAGCCAATTCGTGAGCGTTGACGTTGATGTAAGTTTTGTCATTGAAACCGATTTGATCGACCACAAAATCTTGTGAAAAAATGGTGGAAGTGGTGTTTTCCATACCGGAATACAAAAAATCACGAACGGGAACTTGTCGGTAAATTTCCCAAGGATACTTGACGTCTATTTCTTGTTCAAAAAAATCGAAAATTTGGGTGGTGTATTTGTACGTTGTTTCAAATTTATTTAAATCTTTTTGATCTAAATAAAATTCTAATGGTGTTCCTGACTTAGTTTTGGAAGTTTGTTTGACGAATTTTCCAATTGCCATCATTACCAAATAAGAAGACATTGGTTTGGACATTTGATAATTATACGTTGTAAATCCCTTTTCATAACCATTCCTTTTATGATCTCTATTTTTCAAGACTCCGTTGGAAAGTATCGTGTAATCCTCGTTAAACTTTATAGAAATGTTAAAAATCAATTTTTCATTCACATCATCAAAACTAGGCAGCCAATGACTCGTGTATTTTCCTTGACCCTGTGTCCAAATTTGTAAATTTTCGCCTTCTCCAATAAAATAAAGTGTTTGTTTTGGAATGGCTTTGTAGTTAAAAGTCAATGTATTTTTTCCTTTTTTAAATCCTTCAAATAATTGTAGAGCTTTGGTAGTGTTTTTAAAATTTACTGATTTTCCGTTGATTTTCACGTTAGTAAAATCCATTCTAATGGCATCAATAGCAATAGTATCGATGGAAGATAAAACTTGAAATTCATAGTTCACTTCACCTGAAATGGATTTTTCAATTTGATTTGGAATTAAAATGGCGTGTAAGGTTTTAAAATCAACTTTTTGAGATTGTTGAGCGAAGGAGATAGAGAAAAAAAGTAAAAAAAGGTATCGCATGAATTTTTTAAATGATAAACAAAGATACATAGTTTCGTTTTGATGATTTATAAGTTTAAGAAAATCAATAAAAATTTAAAAATTAACTCAAATTAACTCCACAAAAAAAGCCTCGAGTTTCCTCGAAGCTTTGTATTTCTGGGTGAAAGACGGGTCTCGAACCCGCGACCTTCGGAACCACAATCCGACGCTCTAACCAACTGAGCTACAATCACCATTTATTTTACAAGTAAAAACCTTTTGAATTTAAACCCACCAAGTTTTCTTTTGCGAGTGCAAATATAGTGCAATCCTTGAATTCTGCAAAGATTTTTTTGCAATTTTACATCAAATCTTCTAAGCTATTGACAGCCACATATCTTTCGGCTGTAAAACCTTCTGCAAAGTCAGTACCAATCAACCTTCCCATATCTTGCGAACGGTATTTTATACTATCTAAAAAGTTCTTTGTAGCAATTGGTGTAACACTATCATTTGTATTCGGATTATAAAATTGTGAGTCGTAGGCCATAATAGCTTCCACTTTTATATCCATAAATCCTGTAATATCTACTACAAAATCAGGTTTTAAATCTTTCCATTGAATGTAATGATAGACCACTTGCGGTCGCCAAGCTTCTTGCTTTTCACCATCCAAAACAGTTTCAATTCGTTTTAAACCGGACAAAAAACAAGCATCTGAAACCAGCTTTGCACCTTTTCCATGATCGATATGACGGTCGTCAATTGCATTACACAACACTATTTTCGGACGGTATTTGCGAATCATTTTAATTACTTGCATTTGGTGTTCTTCATCATTTTTGAAAAAACCATCTCGCATTTTTAGGTTTTCACGAACAGAAATTCCTAATATTTCAGATGCTTTTGCGGCTTCTCTGTAGCGAATTTCAACCGAACCACGTGTCCCTAATTCGCCCTCCGTTAAATCGATGATTCCGACTTTTCTTCCTAACGAAATTTCTTTGGCTAATGTTCCGGCACAACCTAATTCTACATCATCCGGATGGGCTCCAAAGGCCAAAATATCTACTTGTACATTCATTTTATAAAATGGATTTCATAATTTGTGATTTGTGTTCGGTTTCGAAAAATTCTTTCTCAGGATTACTTTCTCCGGTGATTCCGCAACCGACATAAATGTTTATTTTATTCTCTTCAACTTCTAAACAACGTAAATTTACAAAAAGATTGGCAGATGCTTCTTCTGCATTCCATAAACCTAAATAACCGGCATAGAATTTTCGCTCGTAACCTTCATTTTCAGAAATAAATTGCAATGCTTTTGCTTTCGGAAAACCACAAACTGCAGGTGTTGGATGTAAATTTTGAATAATATTTTTGGTGTTTTCAATCGAATAAACTTCCCCTGAAATAATTGTTTTTAAATGAACTAACGAACCGGCTTCCACTGTGAATGGTTCTGATACTTTCAAAGAAAGTACTTCTTTATGCAAACTATCCAAAATATAATCGGTCACAATTTGTTGCTCATGAATTTCTTTGGCTGACCAATTTTTAAAACTACTTTTTTGATGTGTTCCTGCCAATGAAACGGTTTCAAAATGATTATTTTCAACTTTAATTAATTGTTCCGGAGTGGCTCCCATCCAACAACCAACTTGCGGATGATAAAAAAATGAACGAAAAGCAGTTGGATAACGATTGACTAATCTTAAAAAAGTTTCAATAAAATCAATCTTTTTTTCAATTTCAATTTTTCGGGAAAGGACAACTTTTTCAAAATCGCCATTTTGTATCGAATTTACAGCTTTTTGAACGATATCTTCAAAATTTATTTTTTCATTTTCTGAATAATTCATCAAAACTTCAGTCTGCTCTGTAGAATCAAAACTAAATTCCTCTTCCAAAAAATCTGAACTTTCGAAAGGAATTACATATTTTTTATAATCATCAAAAGAAGCAAAAACAAAACCGCTTTGACCTTTAAAATCAAAAATGAAATCATCCTTTTGAAAAATACCACAAATCGTGTTTTGATTTGGAAGCACATACAAAGCAAAAGGCAATTTTTGTTCTACTTGTAATTTAATTTTTGACAAAATTGCCATCGTTAGGAAGTCTTTTTAGGTAAAACAATGTTTGACAATTTGCAGAGACAGATTAGTTTTCCTACTTCATCTTCAATTTTAATTTCCCAAAGATGAATACTTCTTCCTTGATGAATGATTTTAGCGGTGGCAAAAACAGTTCCTTCTCGCTTACTTCGCAAATGGTTTGCTGAGATTTCAATGCCACGCACTTCTTGTTTTTCTGCATTCACAAACAACATTGAAGCAGCACTTCCTACACTTTCTGCCAATGCAACGGAAGCTCCGCCATGCAATAATCCCATCGGTTGGTGAATTCGTGAATTTACAGGCATTTTGGCTTTCAAAAAATCTTCACCTACATCAATAAACTCAATTTCAAGGGTTTCCATCAACGTATTTTTACTGAAATCATTACAATTTTGAAGAATTTTGGCTTTATCTAAAGTCATCTTATCTATTTTTTGGTAAAAATAAAGATTTTTCAATGGTGCATAAACTAAAATCCTCTTAAATTCGTTTACTAATTTGATTTTGCTATTTCAATTTAATGGTTAATTTTACCAAAAATCAGGCTCATGCGTAATTTACTTTTTCTATTTTTTATAATTTCTGCCATTTCCTTAACTTCTTGTAGAAATGATTTTGAATTTAAACCCAGTTCAGGCGGATTGGAATTTTCAAGAGATACTGTTTATTTTGATACTGTTTTCAGTAATATCGGCTCAAGTACATATACATTAAAAGTGTACAACCGTTCCGATGAAGACATTAGCATTCCTTCCATCCGTTTAGGAAAAGGATTGGATTCTAAATACCGTATGACCGTTGACGGAATGGTAGGCAACAACCGCATTTTTGAAAATGTGGAAATGCTCGCCAAAGACAGTATGTATATTTTTATTGAAACTACGGTGGATATCTCAGAAGCCAATCCAACCGATTTTTTATATACCGATCAAATACTTTTTGGTCAAGGAACTTCAGAGCAAAAAGTAGAATTGGTTACGTTAATTCAAGATGCTTATTTTCTTTATCCGCAACGTTTGGATAATGGGATGTATGAAAATATAAATATCGGAGGAAGACTTGAACGTGGTTTTGTTTTAGACGAAAACGACCCGATTAACGGTAATGAATATATTTGGAACAATTCAAAACCCTATGTCATTTATGGTTATGCAGCCGTTCCTGCCAACAAAACATTAGTTGTTGAAGCTGGGGCCAGAATTCATTTTCATGCGGAATCTGTTTTGATAATTGGTGATCAAGGAAGCATCAAAGTCAATGGAGGAATTTCTAATAATCCTGATAATCCATTAGAAAGTCATGTCATTTTTCAAGGCGACAGATTAGAACCTTTATATGAAGATGTTCCTGGACAATGGGGAGCAATATGGTTGACAGAAGGAAGTAAGAACAATGAATTTACAAATTGTATTATTAAAAACGGTGTAGTTGGACTTTTAATCGACGGAAACACCGGTTTAAATAATCCTGAAGCTGATGTTAAGTTGAAGAACGTACAAATTTACGATCATTCTAATTTTGGAATTTTAGCCAGAACAGCTTACATTTCAGGTGAAAATGTGGTGATAAATAGTGCCGGACAATTTGCTTTGGCATGTACTTATGGAGGAAAATATAATTTTAATCATTCTACTTTTAATAATAATTGGGCAAGTTCAAGACAGCTTTCTGTTTATTTGAATAATTTCTTTGATGGAGCAGAACCTCAAACCCTACCAATGGTAGAAGCTACTTTTACCAATAGCATTATTTATGGTTCAAACCAAATTCAAATGTTGATTGATAAAAGTGGAAATGGTGTTTTTAATTATAAATTCGATCATTGTTTGATCAAGTTTAACAATGTTAATAACGTTTATACAAATAATGATTTGTATCAATTTACAAATCCTGACAGATATATAAATTGTATCATCGCCACAAATAATTCGGTTTCAAATCCCAGATTTTTAAATGTTAATAGAAACAAATTGAATATTGGAGATGATTCTGCTGCAAGAGGCCAGGCAAATACAACTTTCTCTACCATTCCTGATATACTCGAACAACCAAGGTTAAGTCCCACAGACATAGGAGCTTATAATTTTACTGTTTTTGAAGAAGATTAATTACGCTAAACTTTTATTTCTGATTATCACATTTTCTCCATTGGTAGAATAGTGATAATTAGAAAAAGATTTATTTATGGCTTTAAAAAAAGGTTCGGAACATCCTTCATCAATCCAATCATGTAATTCAATCAATACAATTTTATTTTTAGGCAACCACTTTTCGAAATTGGTTGAAAAAAGCTGTCTTTCGCTCGTTTCAATATCTATTTTTACAACATCCACTTCATTGAGTGAATATTTTTCAAAAAGGGTATCCATGGATATAGCACTAATAGAACCTTTTTCAATATCTTCTTCTACAACCAAACCCCACTTTCCAGAATTATATTTATCATATACTTTTAATTTGGTATCTTTATTCCAAAGTCCAGAATTTTCACAAAAAATATCATTATAATTTGAGATATTAGTTTTTAGTAATTCAAAATTTTCAGGATCAGGCTCAATACAAATAATTTTAGCATCCGGGTATCTGTTTTTCATCAAAATAGCAAATAAGCCAACATTTGATCCACCGTCTATTATTACTTTAGGATTTAATTTAAAATCAATATCATATTCCTTTTTCACAAAAACCTGATAAAATGTTCTGATATCAGAAGTACCCGGTCTTAGTTTAATTGGAAATTTGATTCCTGGTACTTTCAATGCATTTACTATACCTAACTTTAATTTTAAATATATTTCTACTCCTTTAATAATTCCAAACTGTCTTCTATATTGTTTAAATCTACTCATTTTTTCTAATCATAAAACTTGACTGCAAACATATGTTAAATTATACAAAAAAAATATTTTTTTTATGTCATAAATTTAAATTGACTTTCCAAACGACAGTCTTTTTTTGTTTACAACTTAGTGAAAAAATATACTTTGAAACTACCTTTTTTCGATGTAAATTTGCACCTACAACAACACAAATATTTTTTATATGATTCATTTCTTCGGAAACGAAAGTACTAACGTTTTTGCCGTTCAGTCGCAAAACGAACTTTCGGCTCAGGACATCGCAAAATTAAACTGGCTTTTTGGCAATACAAATAAAATAGAAAAATCCGTCTTAACGGATTTTTTTGTTGGACCTCGTGCCGCTATGATTACGCCGTGGAGTACCAATGCTGTGGAAATTACGCAAAATATGGGTATCGAAGGCATCATTCGAATCGAAGAATTTCATAAAGTAGAAAGCAATCATTCCGAGTTTGATCCGATGTTATTTCAAAAATATACTGAATTGCATCAAGACATTTTTGCTATCAATATTCAACCTGAATCCATCAAAGAAATTGAAGATATTGCTGCTTACAACAAACAAGAAGGTTTGGCTTTAAGTGAAGAAGAAGTCAATTATTTGAATACGTTAGCCATAAAACTGAAACGTAATTTAACGGATTCTGAAGTTTTTGGTTTTTCTCAAGTGAATTCAGAACATTGTCGTCACAAAATTTTCAACGGAACATTTGTGATTGATGGTGAAGAAAAACCTTCTTCCTTATTCAAATTAATCAAAAAAACATCTGCCGAAAATCCCAACGATATTGTTTCAGCATACAAAGACAATGTCGCCTTTATAAAAGGTCCGAAAGTGGAACAATTTGCTCCAAAAAGTGCCGATAAACCTGATTTTTATCAAACGAAAGAGTTCGATTCAGTTATTTCTATAAAAGCAGAAACACATAATTTCCCAACTACGGTTGAACCATTTAATGGAGCCGCAACCGGTTCGGGTGGAGAAATTAGAGACAGACTTGCCGGTGGACAAGGTTCATTACCATTAGCAGGAACAGCGGTTTATATGACTTCTTACTCTCGTTTGGAAGAAAATCGTCCTTGGGAAAATGCGATGGAAGAACGAAAATGGCTGTATCAAACGCCGATGGACATCTTAATCAAAGCTTCAAACGGTGCTTCTGATTTTGGTAATAAATTTGGTCAACCGTTAATTACCGGTTCGGTTTTGACTTTTGAACACGAAGAAGATGCCCGCAAATTAGGTTTTGATAAAGTGATTATGTTGGCGGGTGGAATTGGTTACGGAAAAGCCGACCAAGCTCAAAAACAAGAGCCAAAAATTGGCGATAAAATTGTGATTTTAGGCGGTGAAAATTACCGAATCGGAATGGGTGGAGCTGCCGTTTCCTCAGCAGATACAGGAGCTTTCGGTTCCGGAATCGAATTAAACGCCATCCAACGTTCCAATCCTGAAATGCAAAAAAGAGCTGCCAATGCCATTCGTGGTTTGGTGGAAAGTGATGAAAATCCGATTGTTTCCATTCACGATCACGGTGCAGGCGGACACTTAAACTGTTTATCCGAATTAGTGGAAGCAACCGGTGGATTAATCGATTTGGATAAATTACCTGTGGGCGACCCTACTCTATCTGCCAAAGAAATAATTGGCAACGAAAGTCAGGAACGAATGGGCTTAGTCATCGGTCAAAAAGATATGGATACGTTGAAACGCATTGCCGACAGAGAACGTTCGCCAATGTATCAAGTGGGTGATGTAACCGGAAATCATCGATTTACATTTGAATCGAAAACAACCGGAGCAAAACCAATGGATTTTGAATTGGCCGATATGTTCGGAAGTTCTCCAAAAGTGATAATGAATGATGTTTCGATAGAACGAAATTTTACCGAAATTAATTATAAAGAAGCCGATTTTGAAACCTATTTAGAACAAGTTTTACAGCTAGAAGCTGTTGCCTGCAAAGATTGGTTAACCAACAAAGTCGATCGTTGCGTAGGTGGAAAAGTAGCTAAACAACAATGTGCCGGACCATTACAATTGCCTTTGAATAATGTGGGCGTGATGGCGTTGGATTACAAAGGAAAAGAAGGAATTGCCACTTCAATCGGTCATTCACCTGTTTCTGCCTTAATCGATCCGAAAGCAGGAAGTAGAAATGCTATTGGAGAAGCTTTATCAAACATCGTTTTTGCACCGTTAAAAGATGGTTTAAAAAGTGTTTCGCTTTCTGCCAATTGGATGTGGGCTTGTAAAAATGAAGGCGAAGATGCTCGTTTATATGAAGCAGTTGAGTCTTGTTCGGAATTTGCTATCGAATTAGGAATCAATATTCCAACCGGAAAAGATTCACTTTCAATGAAGCAGAAATATTCCGATGCCGAAGTAATTGCTCCGGGAACGGTGATTATTTCTGCTGCCGGAAATTGCAATGATATTACGAAAGTAGTTGAACCTGTTTTTCAAAAGACTGCCGGTTCTATTTACTATATCAATTTGTCACAAGACGAATTTAAATTAGGAGGTTCTTCATTTGCTCAAGTGAGAAATGCAATTGGTAAAGAAACACCAAACATCAAAAATGCAGCTTTCTTTAAAAAAGCGTTCAATGTCATTCAGGAATTAATCAAAAACGATGAAATTGCTGCCGGTCACGATATTGGAAGCGGTGGATTGATTACCTCTTTATTGGAAATGTGTTTCGCTGATAACAATTTGGGTGCGAAACTCGATTTTTCATCATTTGAAGAAAAAGATGTATTGAAAATTTTATTCTCAGAAAACATCGGAATTGTGCTTCAGGCGAATGATGATAACGTGTTTGAATCATTCTTGAAAGAAGAAAATATCGCTTTTCATAAATTAGGAAATGTCACAGAATCGAATGTTTTAGAAATTGGAAATTATTCGTTAGACATTTCAAAATTGAGAGATATTTGGTTTAAAACTTCCTATTTATTAGATCAAAAACAAACCAAAAACGGAAATGCAACGGCACGATTTATCAATTATAAAGTACAACCGTTGCAGTATCAATTTCCATCTCATTTTAATGGAAAAAAACCGGAAGTTGATTTTTCAAAACCAAGACCAAAAGCAGCTATCATTCGTGAAAAAGGAAGTAATTCTGAACGCGAAATGGCAAACGCAATGTATTTAGCCGGATTTGATGTAAAAGATGTGCATATGACCGACTTAATTTCAGGTCGAGAAACGTTGGAAAACATTCAGTTTATTGGTGCTGTGGGCGGATTTTCAAATTCAGATGTGTTGGGTTCTGCCAAAGGTTGGGCCGGAGCCTTTTTATACAACGAAAAAGCAAAAACAGCGTTAGATAATTTCTTCAAACGAGAAGATACGTTGTCGGTCGGAATTTGCAATGGTTGTCAGTTGTTTATGGAATTAGAAGTCATCAATCCTGAACACGAAATTCACGGAAAAATGCATCATAACGACAGCCAGAAACACGAAAGTATTTTTACATCTGTGAAAGTGCAGGAAAACAATTCGGTTATGTTAAAATCATTAGCCGGAACTACGTTAGGCGTTTGGGTTTCACACGGCGAAGGAAAATTCAAATTACCTTATGAAGAAAGTCAATATCAAATTGTAGCCAAATACGGTTACGAAAATTATCCTGCCAACCCGAATGGTTCCGATTTCAACACAGCGATGATGTGCGACAAAACCGGTCGTCATTTGGTGATGATGCCACACATTGAACGTTCAACTTTTCCTTGGAATTGGGCTCATTATCCAAAAGACAGAAATGATGAAGTTTCGCCTTGGTTAGAAGCGTTTGTGAATGCAAAAAATTGGTTAAGCAAACATTAAGAAACCATTAAGGTAAAATTAATCAATTTGTGTTTTTACGAAAGTAGATTTGACTTTTGTAAAAACATAAAATGAAAAATTTATCCTATTTAAAACCTATTATTATATTTTTCTGCTTAGGGATTTTAATTACTTCGCTAAGCAGATTTTTTTTATTCATTTATTTCATCGATAGAGTAATAGAAACCGAAAATTATTGGACTATTTTTCCAATAGGTTTACGATTTGACATCATTCTTTTGAGCTATATTTCATTTTTGCCTTTTGTGATATTAACATTTATTCCAGATAAATTGATGAAATATGTTCAAAAACCAATCTCCTTTTATTTTCTATTTTTCTTGCTTCTTATTTTATTGACAGAAATAACATCTGCTAATTTTATAAATCAATATGATACTAGACCCAATAGAATTTATATTGATTATCTAATTTATCCCAAAGAAGTAATTGGAACGCTTTTGAAAAGCTATTTACCATCAATTATCATCACAATAATTATATTGACAATAAGTGTTTACTTTGGCATCAGAAAAAGTAAACAGCTTTTTATTTTAAAACCAAGTCCTTTCAAAATAAGATTGCTCTTAATGCCCATTTTTTTATTTCTATTGATTTTTGGAGCTCGGTCAAGCTTAACTTCAAAACGACCTATTAATGCAAGTAACGCAATTTTTTCGACAGATCAAATGACTAATTCGTTAGGATTAAACTCATTATATACACTGGGATATGCAATTTATTCAATTAAAAATGAAACTGATATTTCAGATTTATATGGAAAAATGAATATCCAAGAGGCCAATACTCGGGTTAAAAAATACATGACAACAAAAGAAAATGGATTCACGTTTGATAGTATTCCGCTCTTACACATTAATAAATCTGACAGTATTTCAGGTAAAAAATTTAACGTAGTTATTATTTTAGAAGAAAGCTTAGGAGCAGAATTTGTAGGCTCTTTGGGTGGATTACCATTAACACCGGAATTTGATAAACTTACAAAAGAAGGGTTACTTTTTACCAATTTATACTGTACCGGTACAAGAAGTGTTCGTGGCATAGAAGCAGTGATTTCCGGGTTTCTACCCTCCTCATCAGAAAGTGTTGTGAAATTAAGCAACTCGCAAGAAAACTTTTTCACACTGGCTTCTGTCTATAAAAATGAAGGATATAATACTAGTTTTATCTATGGCGGAATGGCAAATTTTGATAACATGGCTTCATTTTTTAACGGAAATGGATTTCAAAACATAATTGATGAAACAGATTTTGACAATGACAATCAAAAATATGCTCTAAAGGGAACTTGGGGTTATTGTGATGAAGATTTGGTTGTTAAAGCAAATCACTATTTTAAATCGCTAAATAAAAAACCATTTTTTTCATTGCTTTTTTCAACATCAAATCATGAACCTTTTGAATATCCTGACGGAAGAATAAAACAATACGACAAAAGTAAAAATACTGTTAATAATGCTATAAAATATGCCGATTTTAGCATCGGTAAGTTTTTTGAATTAGCTAAAAATGAGGACTATTATAAAAACACCATTTTTATAATAATCGCAGATCATAATACCAGAACATATGGAAAATATTTAGTTCCAATAAAAAAATTTAGAATTCCAGCTTTAATAATTGGACCAAATGTTCCAAAAGGAAAGATTTTTGATTTACAATCAAGTCAAATCGATATTCCTCCAACCTTATTAAGTTATAGCGGAATAAAAGTTGAAACACCTATGGTTGGAAGAAGTTTATTTGAAATTACACCAAATACAAAAGGCAGAAGTATTATGCAATTTCATGATAATTTTGCTTTTCGACTTGAGGATGACATTGTTATCTTGCAACCCAAAACAAAACCTTTACAGTTTAAGGTGATAAGCGATAGCATTCTTAAACCAACAAAATTAAATATTGAATTATCTAAAGATGCATTAGCACATTTAATCGTTGCTGAAAATTTATACAAAACTAGAACATACAAAATCAGGAACAATAAAACAGTGAAAACAATTAAATTCCTGAAAAAACTATAACTCAACACTTCGTTTATTTCATAAAAATCAAGGAGTTGACAATTTTCAACTCCTTTTTTTATTAAAATGATTTGAAAATGATTGTTTTTTCTCTAATTTGCATCAAAATCCATTAAAGATGATTCAAATAACCCGACTTTTTGATTTTCCGTATTATCAACTTGCCAAAAATAATGTGGCCGATTGCTTGGTTACCAAATACAATGGCGAGTGGATAAAAACTTCTACACAAGAATATATTGACAAAGCCAATGCAGTTTCTAGAGCATTTGTTCGTTTAGGAGTTCAAAAAAATGATAAAATTGCGATTATTTCATCCACCAATCGAACAGAATGGAATATTATGGATATTGGATCGCTTCAAGTGGGAGCTCAAACAGTACCAATTTATCCAACCATCGCTGCAGAAGATTACGAATACATCCTAAATCATTCTGAATCAAATTATTGCATTGTTTCTGATCAAGTGGTTTATGATAAATTAATAGCTATAAAAAATAATGTTCCTACTTTAAAAGATGTCTATTCTTTTGATGAAATTAAAGGTTGCAAAAACTGGAAAGAATTATTAGAATTAGATTCAGACACTTCCAATCAAGATGTGGTTGAAGACCGAAAAAACAATGTAAAACCGGAAGAATTAGCTACAATTATTTACACTTCGGGAACCACAGGAAGACCAAAAGGAGTTATGCTTTCGCACAATAATATTGTTTCCAATGTGTTGGATAGTGCTCCGAGAATTCCGTTTGCAGAAGGAACGAGTCGTGCTTTAAGTTTTCTACCTGTTTGCCATATTTTTGAACGTTTGATTTTATACATTTATCAATATTATTCGGTTTCGATTTATTTTGCTGAAAGTATCGAAAAATTGACCGATAATTTAAAGGAAGTTCATCCTAATGTGATGACGGTTGTTCCTCGTTTGTTGGAAAAAGTATATGATAAAATTTATGCTAAAGGAGCCGATTTAAACGGAATCAAAAAAACGCTTTTCTTTTGGGCAATTGGTCTTGGTTTACGCTACAAACCGTATGGTCAAAATGGCTGGTTTTATGAAAAACAACTTGGCATTGCTCGCAAACTTATTTTCAGTAAATGGAAAGAAGCTTTAGGCGGAAATTTAGATGTGATGGTTTCAGGAAGTGCCGCTTTACAGCCTCGATTAACAAGAGTTTTTGCAGCTGCAGGAATTCCGGTTATGGAAGGATATGGTTTAACCGAAACTTCTCCTGTAATTTCTGTAAACGATATGCGAAACGGTTTATTTCGTATTGGAACAGTTGGAAAATTAATTAAAAATGTAGAAGTAAAAATTGCTGAAGACGGAGAACTACTTTGCAAAGGTCCTAATGTCATGATGGGATACTACAAAGACGAAACGCTTACAAATGAAGTAATTAAAGACGGCTATTTTCACACTGGTGATATTGGTGAGTTTGATAATGATGGGTTTCTTCGCATTACCGACCGCAAAAAAGAAATGTTTAAAACGTCCGGCGGAAAATATATTGCTCCACAATTAATTGAAAACCGATTAAAACAATCTTTCTTCATTGAACAAGTTATGGTGATTGGCGATGGTGAAAAAATGCCGGGAGCTTTTATTCAACCAAATTTTGATTTTGTTCGCGAATGGGCAAAAAGACATCAGGTAACTGTTTCCGATTCAAACGAAGAATTAGTAAATAACCCAAAAGTTATTGAACGTTTTCAAGAAGAAGTTGATCATGCCAATGAAAAATTCGGTAATTGGGAAAAAATCAAACGTTTCGAATTAACTCCGGATGTTTGGTCTATAGAAGGTGGACATTTAACACCAACTATGAAATTAAAACGTAAAATTGTTAAAGAAAAATACAAACATCTTTACGAAAAAATTTATAATTCATAATTCAAAAGCTCTCCAATCCGAGAGCTTTTTTATTTTTTAAAAAACACTTAACACAATAATAACAAGCCAACTGACCTAGATTTTGTAATTTAGACAAAACTTAAAATAATAATTATGAAAAGACATGCAACAGCCGTTTGGAACGGTTCAGGAAAAGAAGGAAAAGGAAATTTAACCACGCAAAGTACCGTTTTAAATAAAACACAATATTCATTTGGCTCTCGTTTTGAAGAAGGAATCGGAACCAATCCCGAAGAATTAATCGCCGCTGCTCACGCAGGTTGCTTTACGATGAAACTTAGTTTCAATTTAGGAGAAGCTGGTTTTGTACCAACTGAATTAGAAACAAAATGCCAAATTACGTTTGAAGATGGAGCAATTACTAAATCACATCTTATACTTACTGCTACGGTTGACGGAATTTCTGAAGACAAATTTGCCGATTTAGTGAAAGATGCAGAAAACAATTGCCCAATTTCAAAACTATTGAATACAGCTATTTCTGCTGAATTTACATTGAATAAATAATTCAATTTATTAACAAAAACTATGTAAAGACGGAGTTAAATCCGTCTTTTTCTTTTGAATAGTTTGTAATAATAGAATTATCCCAACCAAATTAAAAAATGTTAAAATTTTAAATTTACTATGCGTGCATAATAAATTTTTATTATCTTTGAAATCGTTTGCGTAAAATATGAAAGATAAAACAATAGATTATATTCTTCGAGCCACATGGCAATCCGTTGCCAGAATGTACAACGAAGAAGCTTCTAAATTTGATGGCTCAATGGCTATCGGGTTTGCATTGCTTAGCATCGATAAAGAAGAAGGAACGCCATCCTCCTACATCAGCAACCGAATGGGAATGGAAGCAACAAGCCTAACCAGAACCTTGAAAACCTTAGAAGAAAAAGGCTTAATCATTCGCAAAAAAAATCCCGATGACGGTCGAGGTGTTTTAATCTACCTTACCGACTTAGGAAAAGAAAAAAGAGAATTATCCAGAAATACAGTTTTGAAATTTAATGAAGTCATTCGTCAAAACGTATCCGACGAAAAATTGCAAAATTTTATCGAAGTCGCTGATGTGATTACGGAATTGATTAATGAGAAGAAGATTTTTTAAAAAGAAAATAGAAGAAAGAGAAAAGAAAAAAGACAGTGGGGTTTAGATTTTTCTAATTTCAAAACTGTTTTAAAAGAATTATCAAATAGAACCAGCGGAAACTCGTAACTCGTAACCCGTAACCCGAAACCGCAATAAGAAATAAAAAATGAAAAGAACAATTAAAAAAGTGGCTGTCATCGGATCCGGAATTATGGGCTCCGGTATCGCTTGTCATTTTGCAAACATCGGTGTCGAAGTACTTTTGTTGGACATCATTCCAAATGCTTTAACCGAAGCTGAAGAAAAGAAAGGTCTTACTTTAGAAAGCAAAGCAGTTCGCAATCGTATTGTGAATGAAAGTTTGACAAATGCTTTAAAATCGAACCCCTCTCCTATTTACAGTCAGAAATTTGCAAACCGAATTACAACCGGAAATACAACAGATGATATGCCGAAAATCGCTTCGGTAGATTGGATCATCGAAGTGGTTGTTGAAAGATTAGATATCAAAAAACTCGTTTTCGAGCAAGTTGATAAATATAGAAAAGTGGGAACATTAGTCACTTCAAACACATCCGGAATTCCGATTCAATTTATGAGTGAAGGTAGAACTGAAGATTTTCAACAGCATTTTTGCGGAACGCACTTCTTCAATCCTGCTCGTTATTTAAAGTTGTTTGAAATCATTCCGGGCCCAAAAACAAGTCAAACTGTTTTAGATTTCTTAACCAATTACGGTTCACAATTTTTAGGAAAAACTTCGGTCGTAGCCAAAGATACTCCGGCATTCATTGGTAATCGAATTGGAATTTTCGGTATCATGAGTTTGTTTCACCAAGTGAAAGAAATGGGGCTAACCATCGAAGAAGTGGATAAATTAACTGGTCCTGTAATTGGTCGACCTAAATCGGCTACGTTTAGAACCGTTGATGTGGTTGGATTGGATACCTTAGTTCACGTGGCTAACGGAATTCACCAAAACTGTCCGAATGACGAAGCTCATGACTTATTCAAACTACCCTCTTTCATTGACAAAATGATGGAAAACAAATGGCTGGGAAGCAAAACCGGACAAGGATTTTACAAAAAAGAAGGAAAAGAAATTTTATCATTAGATCTAGATACTTTAGAATATAGAGCTGCTAAAAAAGCATCATTCGCTACGTTAGAATTAACCAAAACGATTGATAAACCAATTGATCGTTTTCGTGTTTTGGTAAAAGGAAAAGACAAAGCCGGTGATTTTTACAGAAAGAATTTTGCGGCTATGTTTGCGTATTGTTCCAACAGAATTCCTGAAATCTCAGACGAATTATATAAAATTGATGATGCGATGAAAGCCGGTTTCGGTTGGGAAAATGGTCCATTCGAAATTTGGGACAGCATCGGTGTAGCCAAAGGAATTGAAATGATGCGTGCCGAAGGTTATCAGCCGGCAGCTTGGGTGACTGAAATGGTTACTTCCGAGAATGCTTCTTTTTACACGGTTAAAAATGGAGCAACTTATTTTTACAATATTCCAACCAAATCACAAGAAAAAATTCCTGGTCAAGATGCGTTTATCATCTTAAACAATATCCGAGAAAGTCATAAAGTTTGGGGTAATTCCGATGCCACAATTCATCATTTAGGTGATGGTATTTTGAATTTAGAATTCCATTCCAAAATGAATACAATTGGTGGTGGAGTTTTACAAGGCATCAACAAAGCCATCGATTTAGCCGAAAAAGAATACAACGGATTAGTTATTGGAAACCAAGGAACTAATTTCTCTGTCGGTGCCAACATCGGTATGATTTTTATGATGGCAGTTGAACAAGAATATGACGAATTGAATATGGCCATCAAAATGTTCCAAGATACGATGATGCGTTGCCGCTACTCCTCTATTCCGGTTATTGTTGCTCCACATGGTATGACGTTAGGTGGTGGTTGCGAAATGACTATGCATGCCGACCGCGTAGTGGCTGCTGCAGAAACGTACATTGGTTTAGTTGAATTTGGTGTTGGTGTAATTCCCGGCGGCGGCGGTTCAAAAGAAATGACCGTTCGTGCCTCTGATTTATTCCGTAAAAATGATGTGGAATTAAATGTTTTACAAGAATATTTCTTAACCATCGGTATGGCTAAAGTAGCAACTTCTGCTTACGAAGCCTTTGATTTAGGTATTCTTCAACAAGGTAAAGATATTGTTGTTGTGAATCGTGATCGTCAAATTGCTGTGGCGAAACAAGTCGCGTTACAAATGGCAGAACAAGGTTACACACAACCGGTTCAACGCAAAGACATTAAAGTGTTAGGAAAGCAAGCTTTAGGAATGTTCTTAGTAGGAACAGATCAAATGCAAGCCGGAAAATACATTTCAGAACACGACAGAAAAATTGCCAATAAATTAGCGTATGTCATGGCAGGTGGCGATTTATCAGAACCTACATTGGTGAGTGAGCAGTATTTGTTGGATTTAGAAAGAGAAGCTTTTTTGAGTTTGTGTACCGAGAGAAAGACTTTGGAGAGAATTCAATTTATGTTGACAAAAGGAAAGCCTTTGAGAAATTAGTATTAAGACGGAAGTATTAAGTATTAAGACCCATAAAGAATAATATATGCATAATTTTGAAAAACTGAAAATCTGGCAAAAAGCAATGGATATTGCTGTTGAAGTTTATGAAATTTCCTTATTACTTCCCAATGATGAAAAATTTAATTTAATACACCAAATTAAAAAATGTGCAGTTTCTATACCTTCAAACATTGCAGAAGGTTCAGGAAGAAATCATAATAAAGAATTTATTCAATTTTTAGGTATAGCAAATGGCTCAACATTCGAATTAATAACGCAATTGATCCTCGCTAAAAGACTAAAACTTATAAAAGAAGAAATAGTACAACCGATAATAAGTAAGTTAGTTGAAGTTTCAAATATGAACTTTTCCTTTCAAAAAACATTAAAAACAACATAATTAATTAGGAGGAATGTCTTAATACTTTAGTCTTGATACTTAATACTACTGTCTTAATACTTAATACTCCAATCTTAATACAAAAAAAAAATGAAAACAGCATATATAGTATCAGGATTTCGTACTGCAGTTGGTAAAGCACCTAAAGGGGTTTTCCGTTTCAAACGTCCAGACGAATTAGCAGCCGAAACAATTGAACATTTAATGGCTCAATTTCCCGACTTCGACAAAAAACGAATCGACGATGTTATGGTTGGAAACGCTATGCCCGAAGCCGAACAAGGTCTCAACGTAGGTCGCTTAATTTCCTTAATGGGATTGAAGGTAACCGATGTTCCGGGTGTAACCGTGAATCGTTATTGTGCTTCCGGTTTAGAAACTATCGGAATGGCTACAGCCAAAATTCAATCCGGAATGGCCGATTGTATCATCGCAGGTGGTGCCGAAAGTATGAGTTTTATTCCGATGGGAGGCTATAAACCAACCCCCGATTATGCCGTTGCCGCATCTGGTAATGAAGATTATTATTGGGGAATGGGTCTAACCGCCGAAGCCGTTGCAAAACAATTCAACGTATCTCGTGAAGATCAAGACGAATTTGCTTTTCATTCCCACCAAAAAGCTTTAAAAGCTCAAGCAGAAGGAAAATTTGACAAACAAATCGTACCAATCACGGTTGAACAAACATTCATCAACGAAAATGGTAAAAAAGAAACAAAATCCTACGTCGTAAAAAAAGACGAAGGTCCCAGAGCAGATACAAACGTATCAGCCTTATCAAAATTAAAACCTGTATTTGCTGCAGATGGTTCTGTAACTGCCGGAAACTCATCACAAATGAGTGATGGAGCCGCTTTTGTTTTAATCATGAGTGAAGAATTAGTAAACGAACTAGGTATAAAACCAATCGCAAGATTAGTCAATTTTGCATCAGCCGGTGTTGAACCAAGAATTATGGGAATCGGTCCGGTAAAAGCCATTCCGAAAGCATTAAAACAAGCAGGTTTGACATTAAATGACATCGAATTAATCGAATTAAATGAAGCGTTTGCATCACAATCATTAGCAGTAGTTCGTGAATTAGGATTAAATCCTGACATCGTGAATGTAAACGGAGGTGCGATTGCATTGGGTCATCCACTGGGTTGTACAGGAGCAAAATTATCTGTTCAATTGTTTGATGAGATGAGATTAAGAGGAAGTAAATACGGAATTGTGAGTATGTGTGTGGGTACTGGGCAAGGAAGTGCGGGAATTTTTGAATTGCTTTAATTAAGACAGTTTCCGTTTTTTGTCATTCCGACGAAGGAGGAATCTCATAATAACTGAGGAATAACGTGATGAGATTTCTCCTTCGTCGAAATGACAAAATCATAAATAAATAATTGATAAAATAACTATCAAAAAATAATAAAGAATAATGGAAGACATAACAAGAGGTGGTCAGTTTTTGGTAAAAGAAACCAAATGTGAAAACGTATTCACACCCGAAGATTTCTCAGAAGAGCAAATTATGATGCGTGATTCGGTAAAAGAATTTGTAGACAAAGAAATTTGGCCAAATAAAGACCGATTTGAAAAGAAAGATTATGCATTTACCGAAGAAGTAATGCGAAAAGCCGGAGAAATGGGCTTTTTAAGTGTTGCAGTTCCTGAAGCTTACGGCGGAATGGGAATGGGATTTGTTGATACGTGTTTGGTATGCGATTACATTTCGGGTGCAACCGGTTCATTTTCAACCGCTTTTGGTGCTCACACCGGAATTGGAACGATGCCAATTACTTTGTATGGAACAGAAGAACAAAAGAAAAAATACGTACCAAAATTAGCATCAGGTGAATGGTTTGGAGCCTATTGTTTAACTGAACCAGGTGCAGGTTCTGATGCCAATTCCGGGAAAACAAAAGCCGTTTTGTCAGCAGACGGAACGCATTACAATATTACCGGACAAAAAATGTGGATTTCCAATGCCGGATTTTGTTCAGTATTCATTGTTTTTGCTCGTATTGAGGATGATAAAAATATTACCGGTTTTATTGTAGAAAATGATCCGTCCAACGGAATCACGATGAACGAAGAAGAACATAAATTAGGTATTCGTGCCTCCTCTACTCGTCAAGTTTTCTTTTCTGACACCAAAGTTCCCGTTGAAAATATGTTAGCTGCTCGTGGTGAAGGATTCAAAATTGCAATGAATGCTTTGAACGTGGGTCGAATCAAATTGGCAGCCGCTTGTTTGGATGCTCAACGTCGTGTGACTTCTAATGCAATCAATTATGCCAATGAAAGAATTCAGTTCAATACACCAATCGCTCAATTTGGAGCTATTCGTTATAAATTAGCTGAAATGGCAACATCTGCCTATGCAGGCGAAAGTGCTACTTATCGAGCTGCAAAAGACATCGAAAACAGAATTAAAATTCGTGAAGCGGAAGGTGCAACGCATCAAGAAGCAGAATTAAAAGGTGTAGAAGAATTCGCTATCGAATGTTCCATATTAAAAGTTGCGGTTTCAGAAGATGTTCAAAATTGTGCCGATGAGGGAATTCAAATTTATGGCGGAATGGGATTCTCTGAAGATACTCCGATGGAAAGTGCATGGAGAGATGCTCGAATTGCTAGAATTTACGAAGGTACAAACGAAATTAACCGTATGCTTTCGGTTGGAATGCTAATCAAAAAAGCCATGAAAGGTCATGTAGATTTATTAGGTCCAGCTATGAAAGTACAAGAAGAATTAATGGGAATTCCATCGTTTGATACGCCGGATTATTCTGAATTATTTGCAGAAGAAAAAGAAATGGTTGGCAAATTGAAAAAAGCCTTCTTAATGGTCGCCGGAGCTGCCGTTCAAAAATACGGAATGGACTTGGATGCTCACCAACAATTATTGATGGCTGCAGCCGATATGTTAATCGAAATATATGTTGCTGAAAGTACTGTTTTACGTACCGAAAAACTAGCCAAAAAAGTAGGCGAAGACAAAGCGAAAGAACAAATTGCAATGGCCAAATTATACTTATACAAAGCCGTTGATGTGGTTTCGCAAAAAGGAAAAGAAAGCATCATTTCATTTGCCGAAGGTGATGAACAACGCATGATGTTGATGGGCTTACGTCGCTTTACAAAATATACCAATATGCCAAACATTGTTGGTTTAAGAGAAACAATTACCACGAAATTAGTAACTGAAAACAGTTATTGTTTCTAAAAATTTTTAGTTTAGTTGTTGATTAAAGGCCACGCTTGAAAAAGTGTGGTTTTTTTTTGTGTTTTATAACCAAAAAAAAAGCCACCTCTCGGCAGCTTTTTCACACTATTATATTCTAAAACTATTATTTCGTCAAAGCCGCTTTCACTTGATCTGCTGCTTCTTGAAACTGTACTGCCGATAAAATTGGCATACCTGAATTATCAATCAATTCTTTTGCAATCTCAGCGTTTGTACCTTGTAAACGTACGATGATTGGCACTTTAATTGCGTCACCCATATTTTTATACGCATCCACAACACCTTGAGCCACACGGTCACAACGAACAATACCACCAAAGATATTAATCAAAATCGCTTCCACGTTCGGGTCTTTCAAAATGATTCTAAACGCAGTTTCCACACGTTTTGCATCCGCAGTTCCGCCCACGTCCAAAAAGTTAGCAGGCTCAAAACCGGCATACTTAATCAAATCCATTGTTGCCATTGCTAATCCTGCTCCGTTCACCATACAACCTACGGTTCCGTCAAGGTCAACATAGTTCAAACCAACTTCTTTTGCTTCTACTTCAATCGGATTTTCTTCACGAATATCACGCATATCAGCAATTTTGGCTTGTCTGTACAACGCATTATCATCAATATTCACTTTCGCATCCACCGCCATAATTTTGTTGTCAGACGTTTTCAAAACCGGATTGATTTCAAACATCGACGCATCACAACCAATGTACGCGTTATATAAACTATCTACAAATTTCACCATTTCCTTAAAAGCATTTCCCGAAAGACCTAAATTAAAGGCAATTCTTCTCGCTTGAAAACCTTGCAAACCAACAGCCGGATCAATTTCTTCAGTAAAAATTAAGTGTGGAGTGTGCTCCGCCACTTCTTCAATATCCATTCCGCCTTCGGTAGAATACATAATCATATTTCTTCCCGTCGCACGATTCAACAAAACCGACATATAAAACTCCGAAGTTTCACTCTCTCCCGGATAATAAACATCCTCGGCAATCAACACCTTGTGTACTTTCTTTCCCTCAGCCGAAGTTTGAGGTGTAATCAATTGCATACCAATAATTTGCTCTGCAATTTCCTCTACTTGTTGCAAGTTTTTAGCCAACTTCACTCCGCCACCTTTTCCTCTTCCACCAGCGTGAACCTGAGCTTTAATAACGTGCCATCCCGTACCGGTTTCAGCAGTTAATTGTTTAGCGGCAGCCACGGCCTCAACCGGATTGTTAGCCACAATTCCACGTTGAATTCGAACGCCATAACTGGCCAAAATTTCTTTACCTTGATATTCGTGTATGTTCATAGTAGTATAACGTTTGTCTGTTAAAAAGTGCCACAAAAATAGCAAATTCAAACCAATTTCAGAAACTATTTTCTTTTTTATTTTCAAGAAGCTATTCCCGCTTTCCGCTACAAGCTTTTGCTCAAAAACCTTTTTTTCTAAGGTCCGGCAGGGGCTTCCGTTGGTCGCCCTGCCAAACCAAGAAAAAATAGGTTTTCCTCCCAAAAGGCTTTCCGCTTCAATCGGGGCTAGGAGATTGTGCTTCTAAACAAAAATCAGTGAATAAAGTCGTTTTGATGATTTGTAAGATTTATTTTTTAAATTTGAAAAAATAAAATCTGAGGATTGTCAGACATATATATAAGTTGCCAGTAATATGAAAAAACTGATTTACCTAATTTTAATTTTAGGATTTAACAACGGATTTTCTCAAGAACGAAAAATCGTTTCATTTGAGGAATTAAATTTCGAATTTAATAAAGATACAACTTTAATTAAAGTAAAAAAAGCTGACAGATATTTGAATGGAGATTACAAATTAATTGTTAATCCAGAAAAAGATGAATATAGTCTTTGCGAATTTAAAGATGGAAAATTAATCGGACTTCAAAAATCATATCAGAACGGAGTTCTAATTGGAACAGCCGAATTTAAGAACGGAATGAAAAACGGATATGATATTTTTTATGACCAAACAGGTCAACATATAATGTGGAAAATTAATTTCGTGGATGGAAAAAAACACGGACTGACTTGGTGGTCTGATACGGGAGATGAATATTACATCAACGGAGAAAAAGCCACCAAAGCGGAATTCCAAGAATACGAGAAAAACAATAAACAGTAATAAATAGTACTGACAGCACCACGTATAGCTTATTACAGCTGAAGTACTTAGGTTAAAGTTAGTGAATTTTCGCTATTTTTACTGCTTCACCGAAAAACCTCGGATATTTAACCCCAATAAGACATACACGATAAACGCTATTTCTCTTAAACAAATAACGATGAAACTCTCCCCAAAAGCCCAAACGATTTCCTCTCAAATCAACCCCAAAACAACCAAATTAGGCGATTTGCGAGTCATTGCTAAAGAAATCAAAAAAGACCACGAATTAGCAATGGAAATTTGGTCAATCAGTGGTTTTATTCACCGTCAGTTAGCTCTACCACTGCCTTGAATCTTAGTGTGGCAGTTTAAAATCGTATATATTACAACTTAAACAAAAACCTCAATTAACTCAAAAATTCGTAATCATTTTTTGTAAATTTGTTTTTTAGCGAATCAGAATATGGCAAAAAGCAGCAAATTAAATGTAAACGAATCCGATATAACGGTTATTCATCTTAACGAAACCGATTATATCAGTTTAACCGACATGACAAGTTCTTTTAAGGAAGGTAGCGGACTAATCGGCAAATGGATAACGAATAAAAACACGTTGGAATATTTAGGTGTTTGGGAGAAAATCAACAACAAAGATTTTAATTACCCCGAATTCGGGGTAATTGGACAAGAAGCAGGCACAAACAGATTTATGATGTCTGTTGGTCAATGGATTAACCGAACCAAAGCCAAAGGAATGTTTGTAAAAGCCGGACGTTACGGAGGAACTTATGCACACAAAGACATAGCTTTTCACTTCGCTATGTGGTTAAGTCCTGAATTTCAGATTTATTTAGTCAATGAATTTCAACGACTAAAAGACGATGAAAACAGTCGTCTAAAATTGGAATGGAACTTACAACGAACTTTAGCTAAAGTTAATTACCAAATCCATACAGATGCTATTAAAGAAAATTTAATTCCAAAAGAAATTACCAAACAACAAGCAAGCTTTGTTTATGCCAACGAAGCCGATTTACTAAACGTAGCACTTTTTGGAATAACAGCCAAAGAATGGAGAGAAAACAATTCTGATAAAAGAGGAAATAGCAGAGATTATGCGACTTTAGAACAATTGGTAGTTTTGAGTAATTTGGAAAGTATAAACGCTTTACTAATCGGTCAAGGTTTGCAACAAAACGAACGACTAATTCAACTCAACAAAGTCGCAATAAATCAAATGAAATCTTTACTTGAAAGTAAAGCTATTAAGAACTTTAAATAACATATTGAAAGCTACAGCATTGTCCTAAACCCCATGAACCTCTCCCCAAAAACCCTAACCATCTCCTCTCAAATCAACCTAAAAACAACCAAACTGGGCGATTTGCTTATCATTGCCTAAGAAATCAAAAAAGACCACGAATTAGCAATGGAACTTTGGTCAATTGGCGGTTTTCACCACCGACAGTTAGCCATCCTGATTATGGATAAAAAATTGCTCACGCAAGAACTCATTAATCAACTGGATAACGACATCAGCCAACACCCCGAAGAAGAACGAACACAATTAATCGATTGGTTAATGGCAAACCAACTTTCCAAAGATAAAAAAACCATTTCGCTCATCGAATCTTGGGAAAATAGCAAATCACCACTTCAACGTAGAATTTTTTGGTACTATCAAGCTCGTTTGCGATGGGTCGGACAAACACCTCCTCCAAACAGCGAATACCTTCTTTCCACCATCGAAAAAAATATAGAAAAAGAACAACCGGAAGTGCAATGGGCAATGAATTTTACTGCTGCTCAAATCGGCATTTTTCAACCTGAATTTCGCCAAAGATGCATCGCCCTCGGAGAACGAACCGGCTTATACAAAGGCGAATTTGTGCACAAAGGCTGCACACTAAACTATCTACCGGAATTTATTGCGATGCAGGTTTCGAAGATGAAGAAGTAAATCAAGCACTATGCAAAAACACTTCTGCAGGAATACTAAAATAATCTTTTAGTTTCTGTGCCATCTTTAAAGTTATTTCACGTTTACCGGATAAAATGGCAGAAACGTGTCCTTTACTTCCAATAATGGGTTCTAAATCTTTAGCCTTTATTCCCATTTCCTGCATTTTATATTTAATTACTTCTAAGGCATCTAATTCAGGCAAATGATAATGTTTGTCATCATAATCTTTTACCAAAACGATAAGTAATTCTAATTCATCACTTTCGGGAGTGTTTGGCTCAGCATTAAAAATCTCCATCATTCGTATCGATGCTTTATTGTAATCCTCCTCAGTTTTCAATACTTTCCATTTCATAATTAAATCTTTTTGTTTGTTAAAATTGTCGTGTCAAATGAAATTGTTTCTACATTTATTTTGTCATATTCTTTGTGTGTTCCAAACCAAATTACATAACAAGCTCGTTGCAAAAAATTCACAGAAATGATAAGTCGAAAATCATTCCCCTTAATATTAAACACAACTCTATTGTTACTCACTATGCTTGCGTTTCCATAAACTTTCTTCAGTTCATTAAAATTACTGAATTCATATTTTGAAAACTCATTATACCAAATCAACAATTGCGTTTCTGCAAATGGATATTTTTTGATATAAAACAATATCGTTTTCTTGACGAGAATTTTCATAGAACAAATATAAAAAAAGTTTTCATATTGCAAACTATTTTTTTATGCCTTTAAAATAAGTTACAAATATAACAAATTGTTATTTTTTGTTATTTCAACACAAAAAATTTGAAACTAACGTATTGCAGACTTACCTTTGTTGAAAATTAACGAATGAACTCATCAGATTTACTACAATTAGCAGACCAATTCGGTGGACCGCTTTATGTTTACAATGCCGAAAAAATTGAATCCCAATACAATCGTTTAGTTAACGCGTTTTCAAAAGTAGAACGATTGCAGATTAATTATGCGGTAAAAGCATTATCCAATATTTCTGTTTTAAAATATTTTCACAAATTAGGTTCCGGTTTAGACACCGTTTCGCTTCAAGAGGTGCAATTGGGTTTAGCCGCCGGTTTTGAACCGAATCGTATCATTTTTACACCCAACGGCGTTTCCATAGATGAAATTGAAGAAGTGGCGACTTTGGGCGTTCAAATCAACATTGATAATCTTTCGATTTTAGAACAATTCGGAACCAAACACCCGACTGTTCCGGTTTGCATCCGAATTAATCCACACGTGATGGCTGGTGGAAACACGAATATTTCGGTGGGTCACATTGACAGTAAATTCGGGATTTCCATTCATCAACTACCACATTTGTTGAGAATCATCGAAAACACACATATGCACATCAACGGAATTCATATGCACACCGGTTCCGACATTTTGGATATCGAAGTGTTTTTGTATGCTGCCGAAATTCTATTTGAAACAGCAAAAAATTTCAAAACACTTGATTTCATTGACTTTGGTAGCGGATTCAAAGTTCCGTACAAAAAAGACGATATCGAAACCAACGTGGAAGAATTAGGTAAAAAATTATCCAAACGTTTCAATCAATTTCAAACTGAATACGGTCGACCGTTGACATTAGCTTTTGAACCAGGTAAATTTCTAGTGAGTGAATCAGGTTATTTCTTAGCCAAAGTAAACGTGGTGAAACAAACCACTTCCACTGTTTTTGCCGGAATCGATAGCGGATTTAATCACTTAATTCGTCCGATGTTGTATGGTTCCTATCATCACATTGAAAACATTTCCAACCCAAAAGGAAAAGAACGTTTTTATTCTGTTGTAGGTTACATCTGCGAAACCGACACTTTCGCCAACAACCGCAGAATCTCCGAAATAAAAGAAGGTGATATTTTATGTTTCAGAAATGCCGGAGCTTATTGTTTTTCGATGGCTTCTAACTATAATTCTCGCTTCCGCCCGGCCGAAGTTCTTTGGTATGAAGGAAAAGGTCACTTAATCCGCGAAAGAGAAACGTTTGAAGATATTCTTCGTAATCAGATTGAAATCACGTTTTAATTTTTTTCAAATCACGAATTCACAAATTTTATTAATTTTCATTCGATTTTATTCGAATTTTCATCACAGATGAACTAATCTGTATGAACTTTAATTTGTGAATTCGTGGTTAAAACAAATAGCATGTCACTACCTAATCAAACAAACACAACCAAAAAGGAGTCGGAAATCACATTCCGGCTTTTTTTATGAATAGAAATTAATGATTAATTAACGCTTAGCTCATTTGTATTTTTTACATTTGAAAAATTTAAAATCCCAATGAACAGAAGAAAATTTTTTAGGAACGGAACATTATTTACGTTAGGAACAGCCGTTCTAAACCCTTTTGAAAGTACTGCAACTATTCTCGATCAACCCACAGAATTCAAAGGAAAAAAAGCGAAAAACATCATTGTATTAGTGAGTGACGGAATGAGTTCCGGAACATTAAACATGGCTGATATTCATCTAAATAGAAAAAATGGAAAAGGTTCAAATTGGTTGAATTTATATAGAGAAAATAAAGTTACAAGAGCTTTGATGGATATGGCTTCGGCATCATCCGTTGTGACTGATTCGGCTGCAGCAAGTTCATCTTGGGGAAGCGGTTTCCGTGTTAAAAACGGAGCGTTAAACGTTGGTGTAAACGGTGAAGAATATTTACCAATTTGGCAAAAGTTCAAAAAAGCAGGAAAAATGGCGGGTTGTGTCACCACCGTTCCGATTACGCATGCTACTCCTGCAGGTTTTTGTGCTGTAAGCAAAAGCAGAAATAGTCAGGATGATATCGCAGAATCCTATTTAGAAAGTCAATTTGATGTGATGATGGGTGGCGGACAAAAATATTTTGATGCCAATTTCAGAAAAGATAAAAAAGATTTGTATTCGGCTTTTCAATCCAAAGGATATCAAGTGGTTAAAACACGAAGTGAAATGCATTCAACTTCCAACGACAAACCTATTTTGGGAGTGTTTTTTGAAGATGGACTTCCCTACTCGATTGACCGTGGAAACATCAAAGATTTAGGCAACACGATTCCGACTTTGGCAGAAATGACGCAAAAAGCCATTGACCGAATGAAAAGTCACAAAAATGGTTTTGTCTTGCAAGTGGAAGCCGGAAAAGTAGATTGGGCTGCTCATGCGAATGATATTGCAGGATTGCTCTATGACCAAGTTGCTTTTGATGAAGCCGTGAAAATTGCCATCGATTTTGCTGAAAAAGATAAAGAAACCTTAGTCATTATTACAACCGATCACGGAAACGCGAATCCGGGTTTGATATATGGTAAAAATGTAAACGATCATTTTGACAGCGTACAACAGCACAAACACACGAATGAGTGGATTTTAAATGGTTTTACACCGGAATCTACGTTAGCTCAAATTAAAGAACGCATTGAATTTGCCAATGGTTTTGCCTTGACCGATGACGAAGCCAAAACGATTATGAGTTATTATTCTAATCTGGAAAAAAAGGATGACGGATTATACAACTATAAAAACCTACCTTTCAAAACCTTTGCCGAAATGCAAAAAAGCAGAACATCCGTAGGATGGATAAGTATGGACCACTCGGCCGATTATACCGAATTGGCGATGTTTGGACCAGGAAGCCACAAACTAAAACCATTCATTAAAAACACCGATTTACATTATTTTATGCTTGAAGCAGCAGAAGTGGAAAATAAATTTTAAGGTTAATTAATTCACAAAAAAAACACAGTTTATAGCTGTGTTTTTTTATTTTATCTCTACTTCCTCCTCTCCCGCTCCTTCTTAATCAACATCAACTCCCGACTCGTTTGACCAGCCACGGAAGTATTTTCTTCTGCTCTGCGAATTAAGTACGGCATCACATCACGAACAGGTCCAAAAGGCAAGTATTTAGCCACGTTGTAACCATTGGCTGCTAAATTATAACTGATATTATCACTCATACCATACAATTGTCCGAACCAAATGCGTTCATCATTGGATGACAAACCTTTTTCTTTCATCAACTCAATCAATTTATACGAACTCAATTCGTTATGTGTACCGGCAAAAATTGCCATTTTGTCAATATTTTCAACCATGTAGGCTACGGCTGCATCATAATTTTCGTCAGAGCCAACTTTGGTGGCACAAATTGGTGTTTTATATCCGTTTTCTTCAGCTCGTTTGTTTTCTTTTTCCATGTAGGCACCACGAACGAGTTTCATACCAATATAAAAACCTTCTGATTTAGCTTGCTCGTGCAATTTTTTTAGATAATCTAATCGATCCCAACGGTACATTTGCAACGTATTAAAAACAATTGCTTTTTCCCTATTATATTTTCGCATCATTTGAGTTACCAAATCATCGGCAGCATTTTGCATCCAACTCTCTTCTGCATCAATCAACAAAGGAACATTTTGCTCTTGTGCCAGTTTGCAAACTGCTTCGTATCTTGCAACTACTCGATCCCATTCAGCATGTTCCTCAAAATTAAGCGGTTGTTTTTCGCCAACTTTAGTATATAAGTCTAATCTACCAAACCCGGTTGGTTTAAAAACTGCAAATGGAATGGCTTTCTTTTCTTTAGCAAATTCAATTATTTTGAGCGTTTTTTTCATCGCGGCATCAAATTCAATCTCATCTTCTTTGCCTTCTACGGAATAATCTAAAACAGAACAAACGCCTTTGGTAAACATTTTTTCCATCACGGGCAAACAATCATCTTCACTTACTCCGCCACAAAAATGATCAAAAACAGAAGCCCTAATTAATCCTTCTACCGGCAAATGAGCTTTAAGAGCAAAATTTGTAACGGCTGTTCCAATGCGAACAAGTGGCTCGCTATCAATCATTTTAAATAAAAAATAGGCTCTATCTAATTCAGTATCACTTTTTAAAGAAAAAGCAACTTGCGTATTATCAAAGATTTTATCCATGTTTTGTTGAAAATAGTGTAGCAAAGATACGGAGTGTTTGAGAATGTTATATTTTTTTTACCTTAATTTGTATCAAAATTTTTAAAAATGAAAAAATTCAAAGAAATTTGAATTTAATTTTCTAAACCGAACTGATTCATGCAACCAATTCAAGCCAGCAATTATTCCATATATTTTAATCAAGATGCTTACGTTTTTTTAAATTCTTTTTTAAAAGACAACAAGTATTCTAAACTATTTATATTAGTAGACACTAATACAAATGATAATTGTTTACCACATTTTTTATCACTTTTGGCTATCGAAAATGAAATTGAAATTATAGAAATAGAATCTGGGGAAGCCTTTAAATCAATTGAAACTTGTGTTCAATTATGGGAAACACTAACAGAATTGGGTGGAGATAGAAAAAGTTTGCTTATTAATGTTGGAGGTGGTGTAGTCTCAGATATTGGTGGTTTTGTGGCTTCCACTTTCAAACGAGGCATCGATTTTATCAATGTTCCAACCACATTATTAGGAATGGTTGACGCTTCAATTGGCGGGAAAAACGGCGTTGATTTGGGAAATTTAAAAAACCAAATTGGCGTGATTAATTCGCCAAAAGCGGTTTTAGTTGACACGATTTTTTTAGAGACTTTACCACAAAACGAAATGCGTTCCGGCTTAGCCGAAATGCTCAAACACGGACTCATTTTTGATAAAGAATATTGGACTAAATTCAACGATTTGGGCAATTTATCTTCGGACGATTTGGATGAATTGATTTATCAATCTGTTGAAATAAAAAATGCAATCGTAATGCAAGATCCAACGGAAAACGGCATTCGAAAAGCATTAAATTTCGGACATACATTAGGCCACGCAATTGAAAGTTATTTTCTTGAAAATCCTTTAAAAAAAACACTTTTACATGGAGAAGCCATTGCAGTTGGAATGATTTTAGAAAGTTATATTTCGATGAAAAAAGAGTTAATTACTTTGGATGAATATTTGGAAATAAAAACCACCATCAATTCCATTTTTGAAAGGGTTATTTTTGATAAAAATGACATTGATCCCATCATCGATTTATTGATTCATGACAAAAAAAATGAATACGGAACGATTCAATTTGCTCTTATAGATGGAATTGGCAGAATTAAATTACACCAACAAGCTGATAACAAACTAATTACCTCGGCTTTTGATGATTATAAAACATAACATTTTTTTTAACCTTGAGCTTGCATTTAGGTTAGATTATTTTTTACATTTGCCTCAATGAAAAACAATCAAAACAAAAAGTGGGAAAATTTGACAACGTTCAATAATCATTGGTCTTTTCAATGTTTTATTAAAAATAGCGTAAGTTCAAAAAATACTTTAAATTTTGACAATTCAGAAAATTCCAAAATGTTTCATGAAAAACTGCAAATAATTTTTGCAAATATTCGGGTTTGAAATTTAGATTAATTATTTTTTACTTCACTTTTAATCTAAATTACTGACAAACAAATGAATACTAAATACTTCGACTTAATTAATCAAACATTCTACTTTCCGCAAGAAGAATTTACATTAAACAAAGATAATCTTCAATTTCACCAAATCGATTTGATGAAAATTGTAGAACAATACGGTACTCCATTAAAGTTTACCTACTTGCCGCAAATTTCTAATAATATCAACCGTGCAAAAGGTTGGTTCAGAAAAGCGATGGAAAAAAATAAGTACGATGCAAAATACTATTATTGTTATTGTACAAAAAGTTCTCACTTCAGTTTTATCATGAACGAAGCGTTTAAAAACAACATTCATATTGAGACTTCCTCTGCATTTGACATTAATATTGTAGAAAATTTGATGGCAGAAGGAAAAATCAACAAAAATACCTATGTAGTTTGTAACGGTTTTAAACGTGAGCAATACATTGATAATATTGCTCGATTAATCAATAATGGTCATAATAAAACTATTCCTGTTATTGATAATTTTGAAGAATTAGATTTACTCCAAGAAAAAATTGATGGTAAATTCAAAATCGGAATTAGAATCGCAGCCGAAGAAGAACCAAAATTTGAGTTTTACACCTCTCGTTTGGGGATTGGTTATAAAAACATTGTTCCTTTTTACAGAAAACAAATTGAAGAAAACAAGAAAGTAGAGCTAAAAATGCTTCACTTTTTCATCAACACGGGAATTCGTGACACTGCCTATTACTGGAATGAGTTACTGAAATGTATGAAAGTGTATGTTGCATTAAAAAAAGAATGTCCAACATTAGATAGTTTGAATATTGGTGGTGGTTTTCCTATAAAAAACTCATTAGCATTTGAATATGATTACCAATATATGATTGACGAAATTATCAATCAAATTAAAATTTCTTGCGAAGAAGCGGAAGTGGATGTTCCAAACATTTTTACTGAATTCGGTTCTTTTACCGTTGGCGAAAGTGGCGGAGCTATTTACCAAGTTTTATACCAAAAACAACAAAATGACCGTGAAAAATGGAATATGATTGATTCTTCTTTCATCACCACTTTACCGGATACTTGGGCAATCAACAAACGTTTTGTGATGCTGGCCATTAATCGATGGAACGATACATACGAACGGGTTTTATTGGGTGGATTGACTTGTGATAGCGACGATTATTACAACTCTGAACAGAATATGAATGCAGTTTATTTACCAAAATATAACAAGGAAAAACCGTTGTACATTGGATTTTTCAACACTGGAGCTTATCAAGAAACCATTGGTGGTTTTGGCGGTTTACACCACTGTTTGATTCCGCAACCAAAACATATTTTAATCGATCGCGATGAAAACGGAATTTTGGCTACCGAAGTATTTTCTGAACAACAAAGTGCAGAGCAAGTACTATCAATTTTGGGGTACGATAAAAAATAACATTTTTTGTTCTAAAAACCTTTTTTCTTTTCAGAAAAAAGGTTTTTCTTTGAGCCATAATAATACGAATACAATTTAAGAATTATAAAATGAGTAAAGGACCTATCAGTCAATTTATTGAAAAAAATTATCTTCATTTCAATGCTGCTGCATTAGTTGATGCTGCCAAAGGATATGAACAACATTTGCTTGAAAACGGAAAAATGATGATCACATTAGCCGGTGCGATGAGTACGGCTGAGCTAGGAAAATCATTAGCAGAAATGATTCGTCAAGACAAAGTACATATCATTTCGTGTACGGGTGCTAATTTGGAAGAAGATATCATGAATTTGGTCGCTCATAATTCATATAAAAGAGTTCCAAACTACCGTGATTTAAGTCCACAAGAAGAATGGGATTTACTTGAAAATCACTACAATAGAGTTACTGATACGTGTATTCCTGAAGAAGAAGCGTTCCGTAGATTACAATCGCATTTGTTTGACATTTGGAACAATGCAGATTCAAAAGGAGAACGTTATTTTCCGCACGAATTTATGTATCAGATGATTAATTCTGGTGTTTTAAAACAATATTACGAAATTGATCCAAAAGATTCTTGGATGGTTGCTGCGGCTGAGAAAAATTTACCAATTGTTGTTCCGGGATGGGAAGACAGCACGATGGGAAATATTTTCGCTTCCTATTGCATCAAAGGAACTTTTAAACCTACCACGATGAAAAGCGGAATTGAATATATGATGTGGTTAGCCGATTGGTATCCAAAAAATTCAACCGGAAAAGGAGTTGGTTTCTTCCAAATTGGTGGAGGAATTGCAGGTGATTTTCCGATTTGTGTTGTGCCGATGTTATATCAGGATATGGAAATGCATGATGTTCCGTTTTGGAGTTATTTTTGCCAAATTTCTGATTCAACCACAAGTTACGGATCGTATTCCGGAGCTGTTCCGAACGAAAAAATTACGTGGGGAAAATTAGACATTACCACGCCTAAATTTATTATAGAATCCGATGCAACCATTGTTGCCCCATTAATATTTGCTTACTTACTTGATTTATAACAGATTTTTTTATGAGAAGAATTATTGTTGACTATGCTAAACTAACGAATGATATTCTTTCGATGCTTGTGGAAAAATTTCCTGATGGCTACGAGGATACCGACATTATTCGCTTTAGAAATGCACAAAACGAACTAATTGAAGCAGTTGAAGTTCGTACAGAAGATACTATCTATTTGGTTAAAGTTAGTAAAAAATTAGCCACCCGCATTGAGAATTTTGAAGAAGACGAAGATTTGGATGTAGAAGTAGAAACAATCGCACCGGTTAAAGGTCTTGATTTAGATGATGACATTGATGAAGTGGATATAGACGAAGAAGATGACGACGCACCTTCTGATGATGATGTAGAAATTGATCCGTTAAAAGATTCTGGTGGTTCAGATGACGACGATGACGACGATGATTTTGAAGACGAACCTTCTGATGACGACGAAGACGAAGAAGAATACTAAAATTTGAGCTCCATTTGGGGCTCTTTTTTTAATACAACATCCTAATTTCTTTAATTCCAAAGGAAACGACTGAATCATCTTCCAACAAAACATTCAATAAACCTTCGGGTGAAACATGTTGAATAATTCCCATAAACTTCTCCCCTTTTTTATTTTCAAAAGCCATGGGAATTCCGATTTTAAATAATTTTTGATGATATGAATTCCAAATTGAATCAGCTTGTGTTCTAATTTTTGAGACAAATTGTCTAATTGAAACACAAAATTCATCAAGTAGTTCATCTAAATCATAATCCACTCCGGTTTTACATTTTAAAGAGGAACCATTTGGAAGATTTTCAAAATTAATCTGATTTATATTTAAGCCAATTCCAACAATCGAAAAAACTTCTCCATCTGATTTAAAACTGTTTTCAATCAAAATGCCTCCAATTTTGTGATTACCTGACATAATGTCGTTTGGCCATTTGATTGTGACTGAAGGAATTTTATATTTTTCCAAAACAGAAATAATAGCCAAGGAAACAACAATATTTAAAGTGTAAAGTTGTTTAACATCTACAATCAAATCCCGTATTAAAACACTAAATGTCAAGTTCTTACCAGATTCCGAAATCCAAACCGAACCCATTTGACCTTTTCCGTTGGTTTGACTTTTTGACATCACAACAGTAAAATTTGTTACCACTTGTTTGGCTATCAACTCCTTTAAATAGTCGTTTGTAGAATTTATGGCACTTAGTTTGATGATATCCATAGAAATAAATTATATAAAAATCGTTCTAAAGTTGTGTTAAGCTTCAAAAATAAACACAATTTTTGATAACTTTGCGAAAATATTAAAATAGTAAATGGCGAATAAGAAAGTTAGTAAAGATGAGTTATTGATAAACATCATCAAAGGAATAGAAGAAGTTAAGGGAAATGACATCGACATTTTAGATTTACGAGAAATCGAAAATACTGTTTGCGATTACTTTATCATTTGCAACGGTAACTCCAATACGCAAGTTAACGCCATCGTTAACTCGGTTCAAAAAACAGTTTCTAAAGAATTAAAAGATAAACCTTGGCACGTGGAAGGCTCAGAAAATGCCGAATGGGTTTTAATGGATTATGTGGACATTGTTGTTCATGTTTTCCAAAAACACGTGCGTGAATTTTATAATATCGAAGGATTGTGGGGCGATGCTAAAATCACTACTATTCCAAACAAAATTTAAAAATTGCTAAAGAAGAAAACTCATAATGTCAAAAGAAAATAATTCTACACCAAACCCGAATAAATTTAAATTTAATCCTTGGCTGGTTTATTTTATTGTTGCCGGTATTTTTATTTTTATCAGTGTAATCTCTGGTGGAAGTTCATTCCAAGAACCCGGAAAATTAACCATTTCTAAATTTAATGAATACCTTGAAAAAGGTGAAATTGAAAAAGTTTTGGTTTACAGCAAAGGTGAAAATCTTAGTGAAGCCGAAATTTATATTACCAAAGAAGCCCTTAAAGACAAAAAACACAAAGGTGTTATTAATGATGTTTTAGGTCGCGAAAACAAAGGAGCACACTATCTTTTACCAAACATTGGTGATGTAAAATTATTTCAAGACAAATTAGAATTAGCAAAAAAAGAAAACAAATTAGCCGATTATAATTATTTGGTTAAAAGCAATTGGTCGGGAATTTTAATTAACCTATTACCAATAATTCTAATTGTTGTTATTTGGATTATCATCATGCGTAGAATGTCTGGTGGTGGTGCCGGTGGCGGAGGTGGTCAAATCTTCAACATTGGGAAATCTAGAGCAAAACTATTTGATGAAAAAACCGATGTAAAAGTTACTTTCAAAGATGTTGCCGGATTAGAAGGTGCTAAAGAAGAGGTTCAGGAAATTGTAGAATTCCTTAAAAACCCAGAAAAATATACCAACTTAGGTGGAAAAATACCAAAAGGAGCCTTACTCGTTGGGCCTCCCGGAACAGGAAAAACCTTGTTAGCCAAAGCTGTTGCAGGCGAAGCAAAAGTACCATTTTTCTCTTTATCTGGTTCAGATTTCGTAGAAATGTTTGTTGGGGTTGGTGCTTCCAGAGTACGAGACTTATTCAAACAAGCCAAAGACAAATCACCAGCAATTATTTTTATTGATGAAATTGATGCCGTTGGTCGTGCTCGTGGAAAAAACAATATGTCCGGTTCAAACGATGAAAGAGAAAACACATTAAATCAATTACTTACAGAGATGGATGGTTTTGGAACCAACACAAATGTAATTGTATTAGCCGCTACAAATCGTGCCGATGTATTAGATAAAGCATTAATGAGAGCAGGTCGTTTTGACCGTCAGATCTATGTTGATTTACCGGATATTCGTGAGCGTAAAGAGATTTTTGAAGTTCACTTAGCTCCATTGAAAAAAGTTGAAGGCTTAGATACTGAATTTTTAGCAAAACAAACCCCTGGATTTTCAGGAGCAGATATTGCTAATGTGTGTAATGAAGCCGCTTTAATTGCAGCCAGAAACAACAAGACAGCTGTTGATAAACAAGACTTTTTAGATGCGGTTGATAGAATTGTTGGCGGACTAGAAAAGAAAAATAAAATTGTTACACCGGCAGAAAAGAGAGCCATTGCCACACATGAAGCCGGTCATGCAACGGTGAGTTGGATGTTGGAACATGCTGCTCCATTAGTAAAAGTAACTATTGTGCCGAGAGGGCAAAGTTTAGGTGCCGCTTGGTATTTGCCGGAAGAAAGACTAATCGTTCGCCCAGATCAAATGCTAGACGAAATGTGTGCAACCATGGGTGGAAGAGCCGCAGAAAAAGTGATTTTTGACACCATTTCTACCGGAGCATTAAGCGATTTGGAAAAAGTAACCAAACAAGCCCGTGCCATGGTTACGGTTTATGGTTTGAATGATAAATTAGGAAACATCACTTACTATGATTCTTCAGGTCAAAGTGAATATAATTTTTCTAAACCTTATTCGGAAGAAACTGCTGTTACGATAGACAAAGAAATTTCCGGATTAATTGAAGGTCAATACCAAAGAGCTATCAAATTATTAGAAGAAAACAAAGATAAATTAATTCAATTAGCCGACATTTTAATTGAAAAAGAAGTGATTTTTAAAGATGATTTAGAAGCAATTTTTGGCAAGAGACCGTATGGAGATGAAAGCCATGTTTCAGTTGGAGTAGAATAAATTTCTTAATTTTTGATAAAAAGTATAAAAAACTCAATTCAAAAATGATTTTGAATTGAGTTTTTTTTATCTTTGAACGATTTCAATTACGAATTGCAGAATTGTTTAAAAAAGTATGAGTCTTTTTAAAAAATTATTTGGTGCCGGAAACGATTCTTCTGATGAAAATAAGGAGAAAGACGCAAGTCCATTCAATCCCGAATCCAAAATTCCTGTGGACGAAATGTTTACTTTCAATTTTAAAAAAAATGGAGGTAAGTTTTTGTATTGTGAAAATTTAGAAGAAGTAAACGAACAGTTTCTTAATATCCTAGAAGAAAATGATTGGTTTGAATGCGAAGCAGTTTGCTACGAACCAAAACTTTATCATTTTCTAGATGATAATAGATTGACTTATAAAAACACAACTAGTCCAAAATTTCTTTTAGCAAGTTGCGAAAATTTAATTGCTGATGAAGGCTCGGTTTTGTTAACTTCTAATCAGATTAAACAAAACAAACCACACGAATTACCAGCAAATATTGTTGTTTTTGCAACAACAAGTCAGATTTTGGAAAGTAAAAGTGACGGTTTACGAGAAATTAAAAAACGCTACGACAAAGATTATCCAACTAACATTACCACTATAAAATATTTTGAAAAAGCAAAAGAAGAAGATTTTCTTCATTACGGAAGTGCAGCCAAAAATCTGTATCTCTTGCTTTTAGAAGATCTATAAGATGAATGAAACGCTTATAAGAGCTTTATCGGGTGCAGTTTATATTCTTTTACTTTTAAGCTGCATACTTTATTCAAACATTACTTTCTACATTTTGTTTGGTCTCTTTTTGGCTCTAGCTGTACTTGAATTTTGTAAATTAGTCAGACTAAATTATGTTGTTCCGCTAATTATAGCAATAGTTAGTTATGTTATTTTTTATAATACTCCTTTTAATCAAGTATATGATGGAACTATAACTATTATTAGCATACTAGTTTCAATACAATTGGCATTTTTTCTTTTTTCCAAAAAAGAAAAAGCATTCAAAAAGCATGAAAAGTGGTTATATCTTATTGGCTATATCATACTACCTTTTATTATTTTAACAAAAATTCCAATTGGTGTTAATGGATATAATCCCAGAATATTAATTGGAATTTTTATTTTGATTTGGACAAATGACACGTTTGCTTATGTGGTAGGAAAGTCAATTGGCAAACACAAACTTTTTGAACGCATTTCTCCCAAAAAAACAATTGAGGGATTTTTTGGAGGATTAACCTTCAGTGTTTTAGGCAGTATTGTGATAGCAAAATTCTTTATCGGAACGTCCAATATCTGGATTTGGATTGGAATAGCGATTTTAGTTAGTATATTTGCAACACTGGGTGATTTAATTCAGTCTAAGTTCAAAAGGTTAGCCGGAGTGAAAGACAGTGGAAAAATCATGCCCGGTCACGGAGGAATATTAGATCGATTAGACAGTATAATCTACGTAGCACCATTCATTTTTTTGTTTTACCAAATTTTAAATTATGTTTCATAAAGAAGGAGCAAAAATCATTTTAATAGCAACCATTTTTGTGGCGGCTTTGATTTTATTAGCAGATCATTTCATATCATTAACGTGGTTAAGAATGACAATTCAGATTATTGGTTTGATTTTTTTAATTCTAATCTTGCAATTTTTCAGAAATCCAAAACGATTAACTCAAATCGATGATAATCATGTAATTGCTCCTGTTGATGGAAAAGTAGTTGTGATAGAAGAAGTTTTTGAACCGGAATATTTTAATGACAAAAGGCTTCAAGTTTCCATTTTCATGTCGCCAATCAACGTTCATGTAACACGTTATGCAGTGAATGGAAAAATAAATTTCAGCAAATATCATCCCGGAAAATACCTTGTTGCTTGGCATCCAAAAGCGAGTACAGAAAACGAACGAACTACAGTTGTAATTGAAAACCAAAATTTTGGAGAAATTTTATACCGTCAAATTGCAGGTGCTTTAGCAAGAAGAATCGTAAACTATGCCAAAGAAGGAACAATTGTAAAACAAGGAACAGATGCCGGTTTTATAAAATTTGGTTCAAGAGTTGATTTATTCTTACCTTTAGGTACTAAAATAAACGTTAGTTTAAACCAAACCGTAAAAGGTGGAGAAACCGTTGTAGCCGAAAAATAAAATGGCAGAGAAAGATTTAGATACTCGTTTTTTAGAGGCTTTTGAAAAAGCATCAAATATGACTGAGCAATTGCCTCAGGATGTAATGTTGCGTATTTATGCCTATTACAAACAAGCAACTCATGATACAATTGGTTATAAACAATTGAGCAATAACGATTTGAGAAACGCCTTTAAAACAAATGCTTGGATGCAAATAAGCCATATATCTCCTGACGAAGCCAAAGAATTGTACATCGAAACCATAAATTCATTACTAAATAAAAAAAAATAATATTATGAAAAAATTAATTTTATCAGCTTTAATTATCTCAACCTTATTAAGTTGTAATAACAGCAAAAAATTAGAAGAAGTAGTTGAAGTTCCATTACCGGAAAAAGAAGAGGTTGTAACAGAAATGGGCAACCCGGCAGATGTCAAAGTGGATGAAGGCGGAGCTTTTGAAATGATAACTTTACCTTACGCATACAATGCTTTAGAACCTCATATTGATGCAAAAACCATGGAAATTCATTTTTCAAAGCATCATTTAGGTTATGCAAATAATTTAAATAAAGCTATTGCAGGAACAGAAATGGCTAATATGTCTATTGAAGACATTTTTAAAAAATTAGATTTAGAAAACAAAGCAGTTCGTAACAATGGTGGCGGTTATTATAACCATAATTTCTTTTGGGAAATAATGGCAGCCAACAAAGGCGGAGAACCAACCGGTGCTGTTGCCGAAGCTATCACAAAAGATTTTGGAAGTTTTGCCGATTTTAAAACACAATTTGTTGATGCTGCAATGAAACAATTCGGTTCAGGTTGGGCTTGGTTAATTGTTGATAAAACAGGAAAGTTAGTCATTACGACTACTGCAAATCAAGACAATCCGTTGATGACAAAACTAGGAAATACCGGAACACCAATTTTAGCTGTTGATGTTTGGGAACACGCTTATTATTTAAAACACCAAAACAAAAGAAAAGATTACGTAGAAGGTTTCTTTAATGTAATTAACTGGGATAAAGTAACAGAAAAATATACGGCTGCAACTTCTGTGAAATAATATTTTCGTTCAAAATTGTAAAGGTTTGTTGAAGTAAAATTCAGCAAACCTTTTTTTATTTATTCGTTTTTCTTTCCAAAATCACTTCCACTGGGCGATTGGTTCGAGGGCCGAATTGCTGAGCTTGACGTTCATTTTCAGAAGAACACAAAATATACATATTAAAAGGATAAAGTTGGATGAGTTGTGTCTCAAAATGTCCTCCGTTTTCATCACCATCAATGTCTTGAATTTTGATAAAATAGTTTTCTGCTTTAAAAGTAGTAGCAACAGAAAGTAAATAATTCTCTTTCGCAAACGGAAAAAACCATTTAGAATCCGGTGCATCGGTTGACACTTTATTGTTATTATTGTCTATTTTATGATTGAGTTTAAAAACCAGCGGTTCATTTCTGTTTGTCCAGCTCAATAAATTATTAACGTTGATGACTTCTCTACCCAAACTATCAGCAATGGTAATTCGCAATCCTTTTATCGTTTCTGTTTTTCCTTTTTCGTGAACATTTATTACCAAATAGGAAGTAAAATCATACCCGCAATGTTGTGCGTTGATGACTTGTGCTTTTGCAGAAAAGTTAAGGAGTAGAAAAAATAAAAATAGAATTCTCATAGTAATTTGATGATGTTGTAAAGATACGAAATCAAAAGTTATTCCAAAATAGTTAGAACGCGGATTAAATAGATTAGCAAAGCTAAACGCTGGTGAACACGGATTTTAAAAATTGAAAATTCTAGAATATTTTTTTTTACTTAGACTGCCTGCGTTGCAGGAGAATTGCTTCGCCAGTTCGCTACCGCTCGGGTCTATTTCGACTTCGTCATCTTGCGAAATGACAAAATCAGTGCAAAAAAAGAAGCACTCTTTTCAGAATGCTTCTATAATTTTAATTGAACACGGATTTTAAAGATTTAATGGATTTTCGCAAATTTTGATAGCTTTGCTATAATGGATTTGAAGGAATTAATTTGGTGAAAATTTCTTTGAAGAAAAGGCCTCCAACTTTAAAACCCGTAACTCTTAACCCGCAACATCCCTACTTCACCTCCATCAACTCCACATCAAAAATCAACGTAGCATCAGGTGGAATTACGCCACCGGCTCCACGAGAACCATAACCTAAATACGAAGGAATGACAAAACGAGCTTTATCTCCCACTTGTAATAATTGAATTCCTTCGTCCCAGCCTTCGATTACGTGACCTTTTCCGAGTGGGAAATCGATTGGTTGTTTTCTTTTGTATGATGAATCGAAAACTACTCCGTTTTCTAAAGAGCCTGAATAATGAACCGAAACAGTTTTTCCTTTTTCAGCTTGTTTTCCATTTCCTTTTTGGATGATTTTATAACGTAAACCACTTTCTGTTTTTTCGAAACCGGCGGCTAATTTTTCTAATGCTTGTTCTGCTTTTTGTTTTTCTTCTGCAATTCTTTTTTCACGAGAGCCTTCAAATGTTCTGAATGCTTCGATGGCATTCCATTTTTGAGCTTCCTCGCCTACTCTAACGATTTCTAGGGTTTCTAACACATCGCCTTGAGCAATTGCATCAACAACATCTTGTCCTTCCACCACATTTCCAAATACCGAATGTTTTTTATCTAACCAAGGTGTAGCCACGTGTGTGATGAAAAATTGCGAACCGTTTGAACCTGGTCCGGCATTTGCCATAGACAAAACGCCCGGTGCATCGTGACGTAAATCAGGGTGAAATTCGTCGTCAAATTGATAACCCGGTCCGCCGGTTCCTTGTCCTTGTGGGCATCCACCTTGGATCATAAAATCAGAAATAACTCTGTGAAATTTTAATCCGTCATAGTACGGTTTTCCCATTGGTTTGGCGTCGTTTTCTAATTGTCCTTCGGCTAGGCCAACAAAGTTTCCAACCGTTCCTGGGGTTTTATCGTGTGTCAATTTTACTAAAATGGTACCTTTTGTGGTATTGAATTTAGCGTATATTCCGTTTTCCATTATTTGATTTATTTTAATTGAGGTGCAAATTTAAGATATTATTGTTGATTAACCTTATTTTTATGAATGCTGATTGTTGAAAATGAATTTCCTTTGAAAGCACAATCCCCTAGCCCGGATTGAAGCGGAAAGCTTTTTTGAAAAAACAAATTAGTTTTGTTGGCTTGGCAAAGCGACCTTGGGAGCTCTTGCCGAGGCTTACAAAACTTTTGTTTTGAAAAAAACTTGTAGTGAAAAGCCGGAATAGCTTCTGAAAAATAAGTATTTTTGCCAAAAATTATTTGTATGCGAATTGATATTATCACGGTTTTGCCCGAGCTTTTACGAAGTCCGTTTGAAGCATCGATTTTGAAACGTGCCATTGATAAGGGTTTGGTGGAAGTACACGTGCATAATTTGCGTGATTATACGACCAACAAACAGAAAAGTGTGGACGATTATCAGTTTGGCGGTGGTGCCGGAATGGTCATGTCGATTCAGCCGATTGACGATTGTATTGCGAAATTAAAGAGCGAACGCGAGTATGATGAAGTGATTTATATGTCGCCCGATGGTGAAACGCTAAATCAGAAAATGGCGAATTCGATGTCGATGTTGAAAAATATTATTATTCTCTGCGGACATTATAAAGGTGTTGACCAACGGGTTCGCGATCATTTTATTACGAAAGAAATTTCGATTGGTGATTATGTGCTTTCAGGTGGTGAATTGGGTGCGGCGGTATTGAGTGATGCAATTATTCGGTTAATTCCGGGTGTTTTGAGTAATGAAACATCGGCTTTGACAGATAGTTTTCAGGATAATTTGTTGTCCGGACCAATCTACACACGTCCGGCAGAATACAAAGGCTGGAAAGTGCCTGATGTTTTGTTGAGTGGAAATTTTGCAGAAATTGACAAATGGCGTGAGAATCAAGCGTATGAACATACGAAGAATAGACGGCCGGATTTGTTGGAGGAGTAGTTTTCCGTTGTCAGTTGTGTGTTATCTGTTTTTGGTTAAGAAGCTTTTGTTTTTAACTATCTTTGTTATTGAAATTCCAATTTTATGCACACCAATTTACGAACCGTAAATGTTACCCGCTATATCACTCCTTTACGAGAAGGTGGTTCTTTGCCTGCTTTGGCCGAAGCTGATGATGATTTTAAGTATGTTTTAAAATTTCGTGGTGCCGGTCACGGTGTAAAAGCGTTGATTGCTGAATTTTTGGGTGGTCAAATTGCACGATTTTTGGGTTTACCCGTTCCTGAATTAGTTTTTGCTACTCTTGATGAAGCTTTTGGAAGAACCGAAGGTGATGAGGAAATTCAAGATTTGTTGCAAGGTAGTCAAGGTCTGAATTTAGGTTTGCATTTTCTCTCGGGAGCTTTGACTTATGATGCGGCTGTGAATGATTGTGATGCACTTTTGGCATCCAAAATTGTTTGGCTAGATGCGTATATTACCAATGTTGACCGCACTTTTAAGAACACCAATTTATTGATTTGGAAAAAAGAACTGTGGCTAATTGATCACGGTGCTGCTTTTTATTTCCATCATTCGTGGGATAATTGGAAAGCCAATGCGTTGACTCCTTTTTCACTGATTAAAGACCACGTTTTGTTGCCAAAAGCCACTCGTTTGGAGGAAGTAAACAACGAATTTACATCAAAATTAAACGATACTGTTTTACGTAAAATTGTAAATCAAATTCCGGAAGATTGGTTACTTTGGGAAGATCAAGCAATAACGCCAACTGAAATAAAAGAAGTTTATTTTCAATTTTTATCGATTCGATTGGCCAATGCATCCGTATTTTTAAAACAAGCACAAGATGTCCGCACCACACTTATATGAGTACGCCGTAATTCGCGTTGTACCAAAGGTGGAACGTGAGGAATTCATTAATATCGGTTTGATGGTTTTTTGTAAACATCAAAAATATTTGCGGATTCAATATGAAATTCCGGCTGAAAAAATTCTTTTTTTTGATGCTGAATTCGACTTATCACAGTTGAAAATAAATTTAGAAGCCTTTTCAAAAATCTGCTCCGGCAAAAAAGACGGTGGTCCGATTGCTGCTTTTGATATAGCAGAACGATTCAGATGGTTAACTGCTGTAAAGAGTTCGAGCATACAAACATCAAGACCTCATACTGGTTTGAGTGTTGATTTGGATGGAACTTTTGAACGGTTATATGTGGAGTTGGTTTTGTGAATAAATGTCATTTCGCCGTTATAAAAATTATAAAAAATAGTATGAACCCAATCAAAACAGCCCTTTTAGCCTACGGACTTTCCGGTAAAATTTTTCACGCTCCTTTTTTAGCTACGAATAAAGGTTTTGAATTGAATGCTGTTTTGGAAAGAAATAACCAAAAAGCAAAAAATGATTTTCCGGATGTAAAAAGTTATGCTTCGTTAGAAGAACTTTTGGCTGATGATTCGATTGAATTAGTCGTTGTCAACACGCCAAACAACACGCATTTTGAATTGGCTAAACAATGTTTGCAAGCAAAAAAACACGTCTTATTAGAAAAACCTGCAACAGCGACACCGGAAGAATTTTTGGAATTGATGACGATTGCAAAATCGGTTAACAAACAACTTTTAATTTATCAAAATCGACGTTGGAGCAGCGATATTTGTGCGGCAAAAGAAATCTTAAAATCAGGAAAATTAGGCAATATTGTTGAAGTTCATTTGCGTTTTGATCGTTTTCGTCCCGATATCAGTGCGAAAGGATTTAAAGAAAATGAATTGCCGGGAAGCGGAATTTTATACGATTTAGGTTCGCATTTAATTGACCAAGCGATTTCAATTTTCGGCAAACCGAAAAAGCATTATGTACAAAAAGGAATGTATCGAAATGGCACTTTAGTGGATGATTATGCGTTTGTTCATCTTTTGTTTGAGAATCAAGTGAATGCTTTTATAAGCGTGAGTATGCATGTATTGGATATTCAACCCGGCATTGTGATTCACGGCACAAAAGGAAGTTTTATCAAATATTTTTGTGACGAACAAGAAAATCAATTGATGGCAGGTATGGCTCCGAATCATCCTGATTTTGGATTGGAATTGGAAAACAAAGACGGAAAATTGACTTATGTTGATGAAAATAACAATGTGATTACTGAGCGAGTTCCATCTCAAAAAGGAAATTTTAATGGTTTATTTGATGAAGTGTATGATTGTATTCGAAATGAAAAACCGTTTTCTGTGACGAATGAAGCTATTTTGGAGCAGATAACTATACTCAATAACAAATAAAAATCAATCAATTTAATTGTAATTTCAAAATAAATTGTAAATTTGCACCCACATTTGGACTAACCTCTGACGATAATCGTGTATGTTGCTCTGATAATCACTATTTTAACTTAATTGTTATGGCAGATTTAATGAAATTCGTTCAAGACGAATTTGTTACAAAAAAAGACTTTCCGGAATTCGGAGCAGGTGATACAATCACTGTTTATTATGAAATTAAAGAGGGTGAAAAAACTAGAACCCAGTTCTTTAAAGGAGTTGTAATTCAAAGAAGAGGATCAGGTGCAACTGAAACATTCACTATCCGTAAAATGTCAGGAGCTGTTGGTGTGGAAAGAATTTTCCCTGTTAACATGCCTGCACTTCAAAAAGTAGAAGTAAACCAAAGAGGTAAAGTTAGAAGAGCTCGTATTTTCTACTTCAGAGACCTTACAGGTAAAAAAGCAAAAATCAAAGAAAGAAGAAGATAATCAACTTTCTACTCATAAAGAATCCCGTTTTGAAATTCAGAACGGGATTTTTTATTTCTGTCAATTTTAACAACTCGCTCAATTTTTAATTCATTTTTTGTCAAATTGTTAATTTTTAAAGTTCAGATTATCATATCCATAATTCAATCGTTTTCGTTTATAGAATCTACCTGAATTCCACTTCATTTTTCTTATCTTTGTAATCCTGATTTTTTTAGGAATTGTCACAAACAAACACAAACAAATAATACCATCATGTCAAAATCCAAAATTATTTATACAATTACGGATGAAGCTCCTATGCTTGCTACTCATTCTTTTTTACCGATTGTGAAAGCCTTTACTGCTCCTGCAGATATATCCGTTGAAACCAAAGATATTTCGTTAGCCGGAAGAATCATTTCAAACTTCTCAGAATATTTAAAAGAAGACCAACGCATCAATAACGATTTAGCCGAATTAGGTCAACTGGCCACTACTCCGGAAGCCAATATCATCAAACTTCCAAATATATCCGCTTCTGTTCCACAATTAAAAGATGCGATTGCCGAATTACAAAAATTAGGTTATGCCATTCCTGATTTTGTTGAAAATCCGCAAACTGAAGAAGAAAAAACCATTAAAGCTAAATTTGCGAAAGTATTAGGTTCGGCAGTAAATCCCGTTCTTCGTGAAGGAAATTCCGATCGTCGTGCTCCAAAAGCTGTTAAAAATTACGCTCGTAAACATCCACACAGTATGGGTGCTTGGAGTGCTGACTCAAAAACGCACGTTGCTCATATGACCGGTGGTGATTTTTATGGAAGTGAGCAATCTGTTTCAATACCGGAAGCAACTACTTTCAAAATTGTTTTTGAAGCAAAAGACGGTTCAACTAAAATATTAAAAGACACTACTCCTTTAAAAGCAGGAGAAATTATAGACAGTTCTGTAATGAACTTGAAATCATTAAAACAATTCATTGCCAACGAAATTGAAGATGCTAAAGCAAAAAATGTTTTGTTTTCTGTACATTTAAAAGCAACAATGATGAAGGTTTCCGACCCCATTATATTTGGAGCTATCGTGGATGTTTTCTTTGCAGAGGTATTTGAAAAATATGCCGATTTATTCAAAGAATTGGGCGTAAACACTAAAAATGGTTTGGGTGATGTGTATGATAAAATTTCCGGTCATCCAAAACAAACAGAAGTTGAAGCTGCTTTAATGGAAGCAATGTCAAAAGGACCAGCGATTGCGATGGTAAATTCTGATAAAGGAATTACAAATCTCCACGTTCCTTCGGATGTGATTGTAGATGCTTCAATGCCGGCAATGATTCGAACTTCCGGTCAAATGTGGAACAAAGAAGGAAAACCTCAAGATACCAAAGCGATTATTCCGGATAGATGCTATGCCGGAATTTATACAGCTACAATTGACTTTTGTAAAAAACACGGAGCTTTTGACCCGAAAACGATGGGAAGTGTTCCCAATGTTGGTTTGATGGCTCAAGCTGCGGAAGAATATGGTTCGCACGATAAAACATTCCAAATAGATGACTTTGGTACAGTTAAAGTAATTAATGGAGAAGGAGCAGTTTTAATGCAACAAGGTGTTGAAAAAGGCGATATTTTCAGAATGTGTCAAGTGAAAGATGCTCCTATTCAAGATTGGGTAAAATTAGCCGTAAACCGTGCAAGATTATCTAACACGCCTGCTGTTTTTTGGTTGGATGATAATCGAGCTCACGATAGACAAATTATTGAAAGAGTAAATTTATATTTAAAAAATCACGATACAAACGGATTAGATATTCGAATTTTGAATCCGGTTGATGCAACTACTTTCACTTTAGAAAGAATAATCAAAGGATTAGATACCATTTCAGTAACCGGAAATGTTTTACGTGATTACTTAACTGATTTATTTCCGATTTTAGAAGTTGGTACTTCAGCTAAAATGTTATCCATCGTTCCGTTAATGAATGGCGGTGGATTATTTGAAACCGGTGCCGGTGGTTCTGCTCCAAAACATGTGGAACAATTTATCGAAGAAGGCTATTTGCGTTGGGATTCATTAGGCGAATTCTTAGCTCTTGGCGTTTCTTTGGAACATTTGGGTCAGTCGTTAAATAATTCTAAAGCGTTGGTTCTTTCAGAAACATTAGATGTGGCTACCGAAAAATTCTTAGAAACTGATAAATCGCCAGCCCGAAAAGTAGGTCAGATTGACAACAGAGGTTCACATTTTTATTTGGCATTCTATTGGGCTCAGGCTTTAGCAGAACAAAATAAAGATGAAGAATTAAAAACCCTCTTCACTCCTATTGCTAAAGAATTAACTGAAAATGAAGCTAAAATCAATGAAGAATTGATTGGTTCGCAAGGCAAAAAGCAAGAAATCGGTGGTTATTACAAACCTGATTTTAAATTGTTAGAAAAAGCGATGCGTCCGAGTGAGACATTAAATGCAGTTTTGGCGAAGTTGAATTAAAGATACTATTTACACCTATAAAAAAGAGACATTCTGCACGATTGTCTCTTTTTTATTAACCGTACTTTAACAATTGATGTATAAAATTTCTGAAAAAATTTCATCAAATTTGTTAAAAAAAGAAGTCTATGTTTTTTAAAAGAATTAGTCTCACTTTCCTCTTTCTTCTATCGTCGATTACGATGTTACAAGCTCAAGAAAAATTCACGATTAGCGGAACAATTTCCGACCAAAAAAGCAATGAATCGCTCTACGGAGTTAACATCATTGTAACTGACACAAAATCGGGAGCAACTACCAACGAATATGGATTTTATTCTATTTCCTTACCAAAAGGAACTTATCTAATTCAAATTAGTTATGTTGGTTTTCAAACCATTGAGGAAACTATTGTTTTAGACAAAAATATTCGAAAAAACTTTTCATTATTCGAGTCGAGTCAACAGTTGAGCGAAGTCGTTTTAACCGAACGAAAAGCCAAAGCCGAAATTAGGAAACCTGAAATGAGTGTGAATAAACTTTCCATTCAGGAAATCAAAGAAATGCCGGTTTTATTGGGAGAAGTTGATATTGTGAAATCCCTGCTTACTCTACCGGGTGTCACAAGTGCCGGCGAAGGTCAGTCCGGATTCAACGTTCGTGGTGGTGGAGCCGATCAAAATTTGATATTGTTGGACGAAGCAACCATTTATAATTCTTCGCATTTATTTGGATTGTTTTCGGTTTTTAATCCCGATGCAATAAAAGATTTAAAATTATATAAAGGTGGAATTCCTGCTCGTTATGGCGGAAGATTATCATCCGTTTTGGATATTTATCAAAAAGAAGGAAACAGCAAGGAATATCATGTTAATGGTGGAATCGGCATCATTTCCAGTCGATTAATGGCGGAAGGTCCAATTGTAAAAGAGCGTGGCTCATTTTTGGTTGCAGGAAGAGGTTCGTATGCTCATCTATTTTTAAGACTAACTGATAATGACAATTCCGCTTATTTTTATGATTTGAATACAAAATTGAGTTACAAAATAAATGACAACAACAACGTGTATTTTTCGGGTTATTTTGGTCGTGATGTGTTTAGTTTGAATAATGCTTTTGTGAACACGTATGGAAATGCGGTATTGAATTTACGATGGAATCATTTGTTTTCGGATAAATTATTCAGCAATATGTCGTTCATTTATTCGGATTATTATTATGGCTTAGAATTGGATTTTGTTGGTTTCGAATGGAATAGTGGTATCAAAAATTACAACTTCAAATATGATTTCAAACATTATTTAAGCGATAAATTGAAATTAACCTATGGTTTAAATACGATTTATTATGATTTTAATCCCGGTAAAATTGAACCTAGCCGTCCGGATTCAGGCATTAATGAAGACCAATTAGATAGAAAATATGCATTAGAATCGGCTGTTTATGTAGATGCCGAACATCAATTAACCGAAAAACTAACGGTTTCCTATGGATTTCGATACAGTAACTTTTTACGTTTAGGCGAGCAAACGTTGAATGTGTATGAAAACAATCAAGCAGTCAATTTTAATTCAGATTTTCAAATTTATGAAAGTGCTACTCCGATTGGAACAGTTTCTTATGGAAAAAATAAAACCATTGCCAGTTTCAACAATTTGGAACCACGTTTTTCTGTTTCGTATGCATTGAATGACAATCAATCCATCAAGGCAAGTTATAACCGAATGAGTCAGTATTTGCATTTGATTTCAAATACACAATCGCCTACTCCATTGGATGTTTGGGCTCCAAGTGACAACTTTTTGAAACCGCAATTATTAGATCAATATGCTATTGGTTATTTTCAAAATTTTAAAGATGATGCTTATTCTGTTGAAGTGGAAACGTATTACAAAGACATCAAAGATCGCGTAGATTATATTGATGGTGCTAATTTAATTGCCAACGAAGCCATTGAAAGAGTCGTTTTAAACGGCCGCGGAAGAGCCTACGGATTAGAAGTTTTATTTAGAAAAAATGCAGGTCGATTCAACGGTTGGTTATCGTACACTTTAGCCAGAACCGAACAACAAGTGTTGGGAAGAACACCTGAAGAAACCGGAATTAACAACGGAAATTGGTACAAAACAGGCTTCGACAAATTAAACGACATTTCAGTAGTTGGAAATTATAAATTGAATGAAAAATGGCGTTTTGGAGCTAATTTTTCCCTTCAAACAGGTCAGCCTGTCACTTTCCCAAATGGTCAATATGAATATTTAGGTATCACTGTTCCGAATTATGGTCTTCGAAATGAAGATCGTTTGCCAACCTATCATCGTTTGGATGTTTCTGCGACATTAACACCTCGCAAAAATAAAGATAGAAAATGGCAAGCCGAATGGATTTTTGGTTTTTATAATATTTACAATCGTCAAAATGCGGCTTCGATAACTTTTCGTCAAAATGATGAAACAGCTAAAAATGAGGCAGTTCGATTATCTATTTTCGGAATTGTTCCGAGTGTAACGTATAATTTTAAATTTTAAGTAATGAAACATTTCAAATATAGTTTACTACTATTAATCAGTCTCTTAACATTTGGATGCGAAGAAGTTGTGGATGTTGATTTGAATACAGCTCCGCCAAAATTAGTAATCGAAGCTTCCATTAATTGGGTAAGAAATACGCCTGGAAATATTCAGGCAGTAAAACTATCAACCACCACAAATTATTTTGCAGAGGAAATTCCGCCGGTTACAGATGCAATTGTAACCATTACCAATAGTGAAGGTACGATTTTTACTTTTACACAATTAGATGAACCCGGTTTATATATTTGTTCAGATTTTGTTCCGGTTGTCAATGAAACGTATACATTAGTTGTTGTTTATGATGGTGAAACCTATACTTCAACCGAAAGATTATTAGCCACTCCAGAAGTTATTCGTGTTGAACAACGTAATGATGGCGGTGTTTTAGGCGAGGATGTGGAAGTAAAATTCTTCTTTAATGACATTCCGAATGAGACTAATTTTTATTTTTTAGGTATTTTTGATCCTTACAAAGTAATTCCCGAATATGGTGTTTTAGAAGATCGCTTTTTTGAAGACAATGAAATGTTCGGATTATATTTTAGCGAAGATTTAGTACCAGGCGATACATTGACATTTACAATGAATGGCGTTTCGCAAAATTATTTCAATTACCTCAACATACTTTTGGCTCAAACGGGAAGTAATGCAGGTCCCTTTAGTACACCAACTTCCACCGTTCGAGGTAACATAGTTAATCAAACAAATTTTGATAATTTTGCGTTGGGTTATTTTAGATTGAGTCAAACAGAAATTAATGAGTATATTATTGAGTGATTTCTTTCTAAAAATTTCTCACAGAAAGCACAGAAAACACTGAAATAGATTCTGTGACTTTTGATTGTTTATTAAAAATATATTTTAGCCCATGTTGAATTTAATAAGATTAATTCATACATTTTTATGTTTTTGAAATTATAAAATATAAGATGAATGGAAAATAATGAATTAACTTATGAAATAAGAAGTGCTATATTTGAAGTATTTAAAGAACTGGGGCCAGGTCTGTTAGAAAGTGTTTACGAAGCCGCATTGTGTTATGAATTGGAAGAAAGAGGATTTGACATTAAATGTCAACTTAACTTGCCGGTAATTTATAAAAGTAAAGATTTAGGTTTAGGATATCGATTAGATATATTAGTAAATGATAGCATTATCATTGAAATAAAATCAGTTGAAGAAGTAAAAAATGTTCATAAAAAACAATTGTTAACCTATTTGAAATTAACAAATAAGAAACTGGGGCTTCTAGTAAATTTTAACGCTGATTATCTGAAAGATAAAGAAAGTATAATTAGAATTATTAATTAGAAAACGAATTACACAAAATTTTCTGTGTTTTCTGTGTTTTCTGTGAGAAAAAAAAAATGTCATCACATCACATAGTTCGAGACGATCAAGAACCAGCACTAATTATTGCCAATGGTGCCGCTTGTAGCGAAGAATTGCTAGGACAGTTGTTAGAATGGTCGCCGATTGTAATTGTGCTAGATTCTGCGATTAGTCGTGTGATTGAATTAGGTATTAAAGTAGATGTATTATTAGGTGATTTTGATCGAAATTTTGATGCTAATTATTACAAAGAAATTCAATATCCGCTTGAAATCGTTCACACACCCGACCAAAACAAAACCGATTTAGAAAAAGCGTTTGATTATTTGGTTGAACGAAATTTTCCTGCTGTAAATGTCGTTTGGGCAACCGGTAAAAGAGCCGATCATACTATAACCAATATCACTTCCATTGTAAAGTTCAGAAATAAATTGAAAATTGTTTTATTTGACGATCATTCTAAAATATTTCTTATTCCCAAAAAATATGAAAAATGGTATCCTAAAAACACTGTCATTTCGTTGATTCCAATTGGAGCTGTTCATGGCATTCATTCTCGAAATTTATTTTATCCGTTAGAAAATGATTCATTAACAATCGGCTACAGAACCGGAAGCAGTAATCATGTTAACGAAGATGGCATAGTGACCATCGAACACGAAGAAGGCGATTTAATTTTAATGGAATGTTGGGATTAAAAAAATGCCCGTTAAACAACGAGCATTTTTAGTATATCTAATTATCTATCAATTATTTACACTCATTAAATTCTTTCACAATATTGATTAAATTTTCTTGAATTTTTAAATCAAAAGCTCCGCTTAAAATCTCATCTGCTAAAACTTTACAAGTACTCAAATATTCTGCTAATTCTTTAGAAAGGTTTTTATTGTTTCGCTTATCAATCATTTGACCAACTGTTTGGCTTTTCAATTTTATCACAAAAACTTCCTCATCAACCGGGTCAATATAAACCGAATTTTCTTTTTCGGTAAACACTTCTTTATAAAAATAAGCATTGTTAAAGCCTAAAGACATTGCATTTGATAATTTTTTAGCTGCATCGCCTTTCACTTTCATTCCTTTGTAACCCGTTTGAGTACCATCGCTGTTTATTACATAAAAACTAACGTTGTCTTTTGCAGAAAGCGTGATAAAACGTTCTTTTCCTTTTTCATTCAAATACTTTATACTTACATTTTTACCATAATTATCAATCGCATCAACCACTTCAGTATTTCCTGTTTGATGAACATCTAATTTTTCAAATTGAGCTGTTAAAGTTCCATCATATTTTGTACCTTTTTCATCAATGGCATAACCACGAACGTTATAAACATTTACGCTTCTTTCCTTGGCTAATTTTACTTTTTCATTCAATAAATCTTGTTTGTATTGTTTCGCTTGACGACCTAATGTGATGTCACGGTAAACCAATTCACCCATTAATTCAACAAAAAAACTAGTGTTATCCGGTCCACTATATCTTTTTTGTGCAGGATAAGTAAACTTACTGTCGTTAAACAACGTTACTTCCACATCATTATTCATATTTCCTGTAATTTTTGCAGAAGCCACCTTGATATTATCCAAATCATACACATCGGCAAAATTATTATTTCCAAAAGCGGTGTACGGACTACCAATAACTTTTCCGACAATATTAGTTCCGGCTGTTCCGCCAAACATCACTGTTCCATCTGTTTTTACAAATGGGCGATATTTAGCAATTTTTGTTTCTTTTTCTTTTTTAGAAGCAATTACATCAATTTTTGCTTGCAATGATTTATCGCCAATACTTTCTCTTTCGGTGGCAAAAAAAGCATCAATTTTTGCTTGATTAAAACCATTTGCATCAAACAATTCATATTTTGCAGATAACAAATGCATAATAACTCGTGAAGAATTAAACGAAGTAATCAGAACTTCATACGGAATTTCAGTTTTCTTCGTTCCATCTGAATTGGTAACCACTAACCATTGATTGATAATGGTCTGACCTTCCATTAATGTTTTGTATTCCGTAGTAAATTGTTTTACATTATTCAAATCAAGAAAGATACATTGGTCACGTACTTTATCATTGAAGATGGCGACTTCTTTTTCGTCAAATAAAATTCTGTCTTTTTTGGTTTTAATCTTTTGAGCAAAAGAAAAAATTGGGATGAGTAGAAATAAGTAAAAAATTGTTTTCATATTGTTTTTTTAGAGTGCAAATATACAATTCTAAAACAGAAATACTTTGAAAACAAATCATTTTCACCTTATTTTCAGTCAGTTATTCATAAAATGAATTGTGTTTGACTATCAATTATCAAAAAGTAATCGAAATTCAATTTAATAATTTTAAAAAAAGTAAATTTGTGTAAATTGAATCATCGAAACCATTTACATTGAAAAATAATACCACCCCAGAAAAATCAACGTTACATACTCGAAATAAGCACCGTTCGCGTTATGATTTTGAAGTTTTATTAACTAAAACTCCAGAATTAAAACCTTTTATTTATACTAGCGAACACGGAATTGAAACCATCGATTTCAGTAATCCGTTAGCGGTTAAAACATTAAACAAAGCCCTACTCAAAACGTATTACGGAATATTAGATTGGGATTTGCCAAGCGATTATCTTTGTCCGCCCATTCCTGGAAGAGCTGATTACATTCATCATATTGCCGATTTGCTGGCCGAAGTAAATCAGAACATCATCCCAACCGGAAATAACATTATGGGTTTGGATATTGGTGTTGGTGCCAACTGCATCTACCCTATTTTAGGAAATGCCGAGTATGACTGGAGTTTTGTTGCTACCGATATTGATGCCAATGCTCTTGAGAATTGTGTGTCGATTATTGAAAAAAATCCGCATTTAAACGAAGTAATCAGTTTACAACAACAAGTCAATTCGCGTTATATATTTAAAGATATTATTCAACCCGAAGATAAATTTGCGTTTACCATTTGCAATCCGCCTTTTCACGATTCTAAAGAAGAAGCCGCCAAAAGTGCTGCTCGAAAAGTGTCTAATTTAACCAATCAAAAAACAGTCAATCCGATACTAAATTTTGGTGGACAAAATAACGAACTTTGGTGTGAAGGAGGCGAACTCGCTTTTATCACCCAAATGATTTTTGAAAGTGTAAAATATCCTAAACAATGTTTCTGGTTTACCACTTTAGTATCTAAAAAAGACCATCTGAAAAGTATTTATAAAACACTCAACAAAGTGGAAGCTGCTACCATCAAAACCATCGAAATGAACCAAGGTCAAAAAATCAGTCGCTTAGTTGCTTGGACGTTTTTAAGCGAAAATCAACAAAAAGATTGGAAGTTTACCTCAGAATAAAACAAAACGTTTTTTTCGTAACTTTGTAAAAAGCATTGAATTATGAATACAGCTGAACTAAAAAATATTTTAAAGTTAAGAATCGATTTTATAAACGATAAAAAATTCTTATCAGCCTTGAATACGTTGATTGAGTCTAAAACAGAAAACATTATTGTTTTGACTAAAGAACAAAAGGAAATTATCAATCAATCACAAAAAGAATATTCAGAAGGTAATTTTTCTACTAATGATGTTGTAAATGAAGAAATGGAGAAATGGTTGAAAGAGTAATTGTATGGACATCTACAGCTAAGTTAGAATTGAAATTAATTTTTGATTTTTTCAACGCAAGAAACAAAAGCAAAACCTATTCGTTAAAACTTCACAGAAAAATTCAAACAGAATTAAATTTACTGATTAAGCAACCTTACATAGGAAAGAAGACCAATGAAATAAATGTTCGTGGGTTACTAGTTGAAAACTACATTTTATTCTATGAACTAAATGATAATGTAATCGTTATTCTATCTGTTTGGGATACAAGACAAAATCCTGATAAATTAATGTTTTAACTCAGCCTCTCAGCCCCTCAAAAATGAAATTCCAAGTCATCTCAGATTACATACCCACCGGCGATCAACCGCAAGCCATTGACAAATTAGCCAACGGAATCCTGAATAGCGAAAAATACCAAACCTTGTTAGGCGTCACGGGTTCAGGAAAGACATTTACCGTTGCCAACGTGATTGAAAAAGTTGAAAAACCAACCTTAGTTCTTGCTCACAACAAAACACTTGCCGCTCAATTATACTCTGAATTCAAGCAATTTTTCCCGAATAATTCAGTACAATATTTTGTTTCGTATTACGATTATTATCAACCCGAAGCCTATATTCCGGTAACGGGAACATACATCGAAAAAGATTTATCCATCAACGAAGAATTGGAAAAACTTCGTCTCAGCACCACTTCTGCCCTACTTTCCGGGCGAAGAGACGTGTTGGTCGTTGCTTCTGTTTCGTGTTTGTATGGTATTGGAAATCCGGTCGAATTTCAAAAAAACGTCATTTCCATTGATCGTGGCGAAATCATCTCCCGAACCAAATTATTGCACCGTTTAGTGCAAAGTTTATATTCGCGAACTGAAGCCGATTTCACACCCGGAACCTTCCGCATCAAAGGCGATACCGTGGAAATTTTCCCAAGTTATGCCGATGATCCGTTTCGCGTCCATTTCTTTGGTGATGAAATCGAAGAAATTGAAGCCTTTGATACCAAAACAACCAAAGTAATCGAGCGTTACACCAAATTAAACATCTATCCCGCCAATATGTTCGTCACATCACCTGATGTATTGCAAGGTGCGATTTGGGAAATCCAACAAGATTTGGTCAAACAAGTCGATTATTTCAAAGAAATCGGCAAACATTTAGAAGCCAAACGTTTGGAAGAACGAACCAATTTCGATTTAGAAATGATTCGCGAATTAGGCTACTGTTCCGGTATCGAAAACTATTCCCGTTACTTAGATGGTCGTTTGCCCGGCACACGTCCGTTTTGTTTGTTAGATTATTTTCCGCAAGATTTTTTAATGGTTGTCGATGAAAGTCACGTCACCATTTCGCAAGTTCACGCAATGTACGGTGGCGACCGAAGCCGAAAAGAAAATCTCGTTGAATTCGGGTTCCGACTTCCCGCTGCAATGGACAACCGTCCGTTAAAGTTTGAAGAATTTGAAGCCTTGCAAAACCAAGTCATCTACGTTTCTGCCACACCGGCTGATTACGAATTACAAAAAAGCGAAGGCATCTTTGTCGAACAAGTCATTCGTCCCACCGGATTATTAGATCCAATCATCGAAATCCGTCCGAGTTTAAACCAAATCGACGATTTAATCGAAGAAATTCAACTCCGTTGCGAAGCCGACGAACGCGTTTTAGTCACCACGTTAACTAAACGAATGGCAGAAGAATTGACAAAATATTTAACCAAAGTTTCCATCCGTTGTCGCTATATTCACTCCGATGTTGATACCCTCGAACGTGTGGAAATTATGCAAGATTTACGAAAAGGTCTATTTGATGTGTTGATTGGTGTAAACTTACTCCGTGAAGGACTGGATTTACCAGAAGTTTCGCTCGTAGCCATTCTCGATGCCGACAAAGAAGGTTTCCTCCGTAGTCATCGTTCGCTTACGCAAACCGTAGGTCGAGCCGCTCGAAACGTGAACGGAAAAGCCATTATGTATGCCGATAAAATCACGGCTTCGATGCAAAAAACCATCGACGAAACCAATTACCGTCGCGAAAAACAAATTGCCTACAACACCCTTCACGGATTGTCGCCCAAAGCCTTAAACAAAAGTCTCGGCAATGCGTTAAGCAACAATTCCGTTTCTACGCAATACTACGAAGACAAACTTCTGAAAGCCGCTGAACCCGAAAGTTTGTACCTCACCAAGCCCGAAATCGAAAAGAAAATCCGCGACCTCCGAAAAATGATGGAAAAAGCTGCCAAAGAACTAAACTTTATTGACGCAGCCAAATTGCGTGACGAAATTAAAAGTTTGCAGGAGAAGATGTAATTTTTTTTGAAGCTATTCCCGCTTTACACTACAAGCTTTTGCTCAAAAACCTTTTTTTCTAAGGTCCGGCAGGAGCTTCCGTTGGTCGCTCTGCCAAACCAAGAAAAAATAGGTTTTCTTCACAAAAGGCTTTCCGCTGCAATCGGGGCTAAGAGATTCTGCTTTAAAACAAAAATTAGTGAGTATAGCCATTTTAATGATCTGTAAGATTTTTTTATTAAATTTGAGAAGATAAATCTGAAGATTGTCAGAATTATATCCAAGTTATATGCAATAATTATCACAACATCATCTAGAAATATGAAATCGCAGGAAGAATTAGATTATGAAGAAAGAGTAAAGAAAAGAGTATTATTTCTTAAAGAACTTTTAGAACAAGGTAAGATAAAAGTAGCAGAAGGCATGAGAGGCGAACTTGAAGAAAGCCTCAAAAGAGCCCGATTTGACGAAAATGGAGAACCTGATTTATCTACAATTGATAGTAGAATTCGTTCTATGGCGTTAGCTGCTGAACACCTTGATTACATAGAGAAAGCAAAAAATGCAATTTCATTGTTTGACATTCAAAGACTTTACTTTGAAAGAATTGATGGAAATTTTAATTTCTTTTACAAGCAAATGCTTAAGTTTAAAACAAATCCTCATCAAATAGCATCAAGTATAGCTTATGGAAAATCGGACATAAACCATTTAAACGATGTAATAGAACCAATTCTAAAAGATCTTCAAGAATTTTGGGAGGCAGTAGCAGAATCTGGTTACTTACATTTAGATGACCATAGAGATTCGATAAAAGGAGTTTTTGGAGGAGATTTATTTCCTGCCCATGATGAAAATATCGCCTCTAAATGTGGAATATATACTGATACAATCGTATTGCCTTGCCCTTTTATTCGATGTAGAGAATTTTTCACTCGATGGAATAAAGAACAAAGAGTTTATTTTTTAATCAAACATGCTTTAAACATTCTTCAGTATAAGGAATTAGCTTTAGCTGATGTAACAAAACCGATAGTTGTTATTCTCCCAGATAAAGAAATGATGGACGAATTTGCATTTGAGCAAATAAAAGAATTAGGAGAAAAGGACTCATTACACCACGCATCTAAAATTTTCGGTAGAAATTTTGAAAGCACACAAGAACTATTTGATTTTGCAGGAAAGTTAGATACAATTGAAAAGGTATTTAAAGAAATCAAAGACGAAAATAGGATACTATTTGATGTAGATTTCAAAGAACCTCTTAAAGTTCAAATTCAAAATCAAATGTCTGGACAAGCAAATCAATTATTAGGAACAAGTAATCCTGGATTAATTGTTGCTGCAATGGCACTTGGTAGAATGAGTGTGTGCAATGAAATTTTGATAAAATCTGCAAAAGTTAACGGAATACCTTTAATCGATGCACCGACATCATGGGAATATTTCAAGTGGAAATTAGAATATGACACAGAGAGAACCTTTCCCAATGAAGATTTTTCTAAACTACATATCGTTAAAGGGCTCGAAGGACTTAGCAATACTAATCTGAAATGGATTGGAAAAATTCCTCCCAAAGGGCTAATCGAATTGCGTAAAACTGGAGCTATAGATGAAATTCGGCAAATATTATCCAAAGGAATTGATGAAATTGTTTTATCTAACGAACTTGATTTTTTAACAACCTCAAACAAAGTGCTTGAGAATTTAGACCTTGCTTTCAAACAACATGAAGAAAGTATAAATAAATTGATTGCTAAGAAATGGAAAGTTGCAGGAAAAGACTTTGGCTCATGGATTGTTATGGGTTCAGTCGAAATTGCTTCAGCTTGTATTGGAACACCATTATATGGTTTATCAACAGTAGTTCTAAATCAAATTTTGGATGCTCCCAAAATAAAAGATTTGCCTATAACATTTGACAAAATGAAGGAAATTGAGAATGAAAAAGCAAACATTAAAAGATCACCACTAGGATTAATTTTTAAATACAAATAATTACCCCTAGCTCTCCTGAATTTTCTTTGTTAGAACACTGCTCTGCGAATGTCTCTGACTTCGCAGCAAAAAATCCTCGTTAATTGAAATTTTAGTTATATTTGTTTGGTTCGTGATAATAGTCGCCACTGAACGCTAGCTGATGGAACGTTGTACAATAATATGAAAAAAACTTTCACAATCATATTAACCCTTATTGGAATTCTTGTTTTTGGACAAGAAAACAAAATTGCTGAAATTGAAAATCAATCAAAATCAATCAATTCTGATACTGAATTAATCGAACCAATAATTGACTTGACAAATAGATCTAAATTAAAAGTTTGGTATAAGGAAAAACAAATTTTCAAAATAGTTCAAGAAAGCTATGTTGATTATGGAGTAATAAAATCGGAAATCTATTTAGTCGAAAATAAACCAATTAAAATAATTGAATCTGAAAGCACCAATTTCTTTCTTATCGACTCTATTGCGAGAATAAAAGGTTATAGTATTGACATAGAGGAAAATTTTAGAGCCGTTTCATACATAACTAACTGGAATAAAAAACAAAGGGAATTAATTCTTTCTGGAGAACCAACAGAGAAAAAGAACATCTTTTACGAACTGAATAAATATATTGGAATTATAAAAAAAGCCGAGGAGTTAATTAATGATTAAAAAACTTTTTACAAAATCTAGTATAGCAAACTGTTATCTAAAACAAAAAAAATGAAACTCTACTCCACATTATTCCTTCTATTCCTCTCCACAACCCTTTTTGCTCAAGAGCAATTTGTTTTGGATAACAGAACCGCTTATTGCACCCTATTTTTAAAAGACGGAAAACTGATTGGAACCTGTGAAAAAAGTTTTTTTACCTCCTTCGAGATTAATTTGACGAATCAACAATTGGATAGCGTGAGTTTGTTTAAACAGCTTCCGTTAAGTGGCATTGCTAATGTTACCTATGTTCCCAATTCGAAGGAAAATGTCGATTACAAACTCAAAGCAGAGTACGATGTGACGACTCGGGCAGGATTTCCTCAAATTCTTATCAAAACAAGCGATGGATGGTTTGCCATGGATAATCTTAATATATACAGCGATCGCATTACCTTTGAAATGGATAATGACCCTGATCCTCCTATCACAGCAACTGATTTAATGGTGATCAATAAAACAATCACGTTACTTCAAGATGAAAAGCATTGGAATAGAAATGATGACAGAAGATGTAAAGATGATATTGAAAACAAAATCTACAGTCTTTTTTGTGCCTTATATTCCGCATCTGTAGAAGTGGAAGGAGCATACAACCACAGAAGTGCCATTATGCAACGAATTAGAAAAACGATTGTTGATATTTATCCAAACAAAGAATTACAACACCGCCTACAAGATTTTAATAATTTACCCGAAACTGACCATAAAGTTTTAATGGATTTACTTACTCGGGTAAAAAATCAAGTTAGTGAAAATTTGAAAGAATAATTGTGTACAAGCTTCGCATTCTATAATTTAGCAACAATAATCTTTCGTTAACGCAAAGCCCCTTAACTTTTCAAAAAACTTATATTACTTATATGTTTTAAAATAAATAAGATATGAAAACCCCTCACCAACTCGCCTCCCGTTTTCGTGAAGTCATTCTAAATGGCACTTGGGTGGCCAACACAAACTTAAAAGCACAACTTTCCGGCACCGATTATAAAACGGTTACCACACCAATAAACGACCTCAACACCATTGCGGTGTTAGCACAACATATTCATTACTACATCAACGGAATAAATCAAGTATTCAAAGGCGGAACATTAGCCATTAAAGACAAATACAGTTTCGATTTTCCGCCAATCACCTCACAAGAACAATGGGAAAATTTTCTCTCTACATTTTGGAACGATTCAGAAACCTTTGCTAACCACGTTGAACAACTTTCCGAAGAACAACTCCAACACTATTTTACCGATGAAAAATACGGCACTTACTACCGCAACATCGACGCAATGATTGAACACAGTTATTATCATTTGGGACAAATTGTGTTAATCAAAAAGCTCATTTCAGCGAATAAAAAATAAATCTATTATAAAATCTACAAAACAGTTAGGTAAAATAAAGCGTTGTAGGTGAGCAACTAAGCAAAAAGCACCTGTGATTTTTGTAACAAAAAAATGTTACATATTTACGATATAGAATGATTTTTATTAAGTAAAATTGTATAAATTTACTTAATAATTCATCATTTTATGAAAAAAGCCTATCTACTTCTGTTTTTTATTTGCAGTTTTTCTTATGGACAATATGAGAAAGAAATTGATTCGTTGACTAAAATTATTTCATCAAAAAAAGATAACATAGAAAAATCAAAAGCATATGATGTCTTAATTCAACTCTATTTAGACATTGACTTAAAAATTGCAAAAAAACACATTCAAAGTTTATACGATTTAAACAAAAACAGCAATTGTATTGAATGTGAAATTATAGCTGATTTAAACAATGGCTACTATCATGACATGCTCGCAGAAAACGAAAAATCTATTCAATATTTTGAAAGATGTTCTCAAAATTGTTTAAAAATAAACGACTATCAAAATTATGAATTAGCTCAAATGCAAATTGCACAAGACTATATAGCACTTCATAATCATGAAAAAGCAGAGTTAGTTTTGAATAATGTTATAAATTTCAGTAAAAAACACAACTTAAAAGATAACCTTTATTTTCTATATTATTTAAAAGGAACTTTAAATGCTGATAGATCATATTACAAGTTAGGCTTAGAAAATTATATTCTCGCAGAAAAAACGTTATTGAAAACAAAACCGGAAGATTTAAGAACACAAATCGACATTATCAATATGATTGGTGTAATTTATTCTAATATTGAAAATCATAATAAAGCAAGAGAATACAACAACAAAGCTATCAAAATAGCCGAAAAGCTAAATGATATGTCAATAAAAATGAATGTTATTCGAAATCGTGGTTTTATTGAATCGACAGCAAAAAATTATACTGCTGCATTACCATACTTATTGGAAGCATACGAATATCATAGTGAAACAAATAATATCAACCTAAAAGGAATGGGAGCATATTTTTTAGGAAGATGTTATTATGAATTAAAAAACTACACCAAATCGCTTGAATATTCTAATGAAGCAATAAAAATCTATGAAAATTCGCAAAATAACATCGATTATGCAAGAGCATTAAACAATAGAGCGAGAATAGATTTAAAATTTAATAAGCTTGACGAAGCTAAAGAAGATATTGAATTGTCTAAATCTTTAATGAAGAACAAACAGTCTCGGAATTATATCGAAATTCTAACTACAGAAATTGACTATTTAGTGAAATCTAATAATTTGGAAGAAGCAATTACATCTATAAATAGTAGAGATTCATTAAATACAATTTTGAAAAATAAAACAGACTTAACTAATCTTAATGAATTACAAACCATTTACGAAACCGAAAAAAAAGAACAACAAATCAAACTTCTATCTACTCAAAATGAATTAGCAGAAAAACAAAAATACATTTACATCGGATTACTCGGTTTATTAGTCATTTTGGGAACAAGTTTATTCTACGGCTATCGAAATAAAATAAAAACTGCTCAAAAACTCAATGAATTAAACGAATTAAAATCTCGTTTTTTTGCCAATATTTCGCACGAATTTAGAACACCGTTGACATTGATAAAAAGTCCGGTGCAAAGTTTGCAAGCCGAGATTACAAACGAAAACCAGAAAAATAAATTGGATTTGATTGATAAAAACTCCAATAGAATGTTAGAGTTGGTTGATCAGCTATTGGAACTTTCAAAGCTTGATAGCGGTAAACTGAAACTCATTTTAAAAGAAGGAAATATTAGTTTGTTTTTAAATTCGATAGTAGAATCTTTTTCTTTTCAAGCCAAGGAAAATAAACTTTCATTTAGTTCTACAATCGAAAAAAACACAGAAAATCATCATTTTGATAAAGATGTGGTTGAAAAAATAGTAACCAATTTACTTTCCAACGCTATTAAATATACATCTGAAAATGAAAAAATTAGCTTTCAATCTAAAATAGAAAACAATCAATTGCAATTGGTGGTTTCTAATTCAGGTTCTGAAGTTAAAAAAGAAGAACTACCCAAACTATTTGAACGTTTTTATCAGAAAAAAGAAAACCATCAAGGTGTCGGAATTGGTTTGGCGTTAGTGAAAGAATTAGTTGAATTGTATAACGGAAAAATTGAAACAACCGTTGAAAATGGACTTTTGAGTTTTACAGTTCTGTTACCATTAGAGAAATCTAATTCAAATGCTATCGTTGTTTCAAAAGAAACTACATATTCACTAAATGATCAAAACACCACCGAATCAGAATTACCTATTCTTTTGCTTGTAGATGACAATCAAGATGTAAGAAATGTTTTGAAAGACATTTTCAAAGAAAACTATCAAATTATAGAAGCGGCAGATGGCGAACAAGCTTTAAAAATCGCCAAGAAAGAAATTCCGGATTGCATTATTTCCGATGTCATGATGCCAAAAATGGACGGATTTGAATTTACTAAACAAATTAAAACCAACGAATTAACTTCTTTCATTCCGGTTATTCTGTTAACTGCCAAAACATCAGACGAAGCTCATTTGGAGGGATTAAAAAGTACTGCAGATGCTTTCTTAACCAAACCATTTAACAACGAAATCGTAAAAGCAACAGTCTTACAATTAATCGAAGAACGCAAAAAACTGCATACGCGATATAGCCAAGAATTGGTTTTACGTCCGGTGGATATTGTTATCAATTCCGTAGAAGAAAAATTTATTGAAAAATTGCAACTCATTTTAAACAAAGAATTAGCTAACTCAGAATTTAGTTCCGATGACTTTGCCACTTCAATTGGAATGAGTAGAATGCAGTTACATCGTAAATTAAAATCACTTTTAGGTGTCTCTACTTCCGAATTTTTACGAAATGAGCGATTGAAAGCCAGCACAGAATTACTCAAAAAAGGTAAAGCAAATATATCAGAAATTGCTTATTCTGTCGGGTTTAATGATGTATCCTATTTTTCAAAATGCTTCAAAGAAATGTATCATTGCACTCCAACTGAATACATGGAAAAATAAACAAATACCTTCTGTAAAGCATTGATTTTATTGACTTTTAACACGTTGTTACAATAGTCATAAGTGTTGTTACATTTTTCATATTACTGATGAAAGTTAAATTGGACATTTGCTTTGTTCAACATAACATTTATCAATTATGAAAAAAGTAACCTTACTGCTATTCTTAGTAGCATCACAATTCGTTAGTCACGGACAAGTTCCCGTAAATCAAAGTAGTAAAGTGGATGGATTGCGTCCCATTACTCCCACACAATCGAGTCCGAATGTAGTTACACCTGCTGTAAAATCGGGTAATATTAACTACAATCCAAAATTACCAAATTCATCATCAAAAGGTTTTAAGTCAGTGGCCATAAATACAAGAAATGGTGGCGTTTGGATAATTGATGAAAATGATAGATTGAGAGGAACACATTTTCATTACCAAAGTTTAGGAACAGCAACCATAACGAACAATAGTAAAGTTGAAAACCTTACTGTTGATGCCGGTGCAGTTTTGGTTCACAGTAAAGATGGCTTAGGCATGATGCGTGGTGGCAACGCAGACCCGGAACATGTGAGAAGAATTCAAGTGGGTGGACTTCCAGATTTTCCTATGCCAAACACAACCTATATTTATTGTGATACAGAAAGTACAGATAGATACTGGTATTTAAATGAGAAAAAATACATCAAATCGGCAAAAAGCAGCACTTTATCTACCAATATACCTCCCGAAAATGCAGCCAAAATGTTTACGGCATACAACCGAAGATTTTTTATGATTGATATGGATGACAACTTATTAATGTGGAAACCAGGTTTTGCCGAATGGAAAAAAATGGGTGCAATCAAAGCAAAACACCTGACTACCGATGTTGGTTTAAGCACTCCACTTTGGTACGTTGGAATTGACAACCTAGTGTATCAATTATCAACCGAAGAACCAACCCCTACCCCAATGAATGCCAAAGCAAAAGCTATTGCAGTGTTTGGAAGCCAACTTTATTACATTGGATTAGATGGCTTTTTGTACTTGAGAGTAAAAAATAATGACATCAAAATAGAATTTTAACAATCTAATAATTTATTATCATGAAAACAATTTTAAAATCGGCAGCAACAATTTTAGTAGCAATTTTTAGCATTACAACTTCGGCACAAGTAATAAAATCGAGCTCTAACTCGGCTAGAAAAATAAAGCCGAATGTCGTGAAAATAACTCCTCCGTCTAAACAAGAAAACATAAAACTAGAAGACATAAACGAGTGGTTATGTCCAAAAGCATTATTACGTGGCGACAGAGAGTTTGATGGAAATGGACCAAGAGTAAAATGCGAAGTAAACATCCGCTTATCTTCTAACCAAAGAGAAATTTGGGCAGAAATTAAATTATGGGCACAAGAAACAGTTCACGATTGGAGTACAACAGAAAGTACATGGACCCGAAAAGTTTATGATGCTCCGTACGGAAAAACAATAAGCAAAATCGTTTCAAACACTGGTTCGAGAACAGAATTTTTAAGTCAAGCAGCCGGATTTCAATTTTTAGTTCCGGGTGCAGATGTTCAAGCAGGAATGAACAAGTTCTTTGAAGGTCATGCCATCCCATTTGACGTTTTGAAAGCACATGGTGTAGTTCCTAAAGAAGTTATTGATGCTCATGGTGCTCCACTAAAACTAACAGGTGAAGTAATAAATAATTTGGTTAGCTCCTATTTTAAAGGAAACACGGTTTACAAAGTTCCTTCACTTGATGGTGCATTAGTGAAATTCTTTCACATTGTTGGTGATACCGGCGGCGATGATATTAGCAATGATGACAATTGTAATGATGATACAAGAATCGAAAAGATTGAATTCTTTCCTCTAACGGTTGAATTCAAATAAGCACATAAAAAATGAAAAAAATAGTTCTATTACTACTTTTTTGCCAGACCACACTTTTCGCTCAGGGCAATTTATCGGGAGAATTTAAAAAACTAATTGGTCTAACCTACTCGCAAGAAAAAGGAATTGATGGATTAAAAACATTTAGATATGAACAAGGAATTGTTTTGGGCGAATCGGTCAATGGCACTTTTTTTTCAACCTTAGAAGTATATAGAAAAGGAAACTCATTTGTTGTTTTATTGTGTAAAAAAATAGACAAAAATTCAGATAAGTATAGAATAATTAATGTGTTAAAAATCAATTCTATTCCAAAAAATTATGAGGTTAGAATTACCGATTGCACTAGAAAGAACGGCAGTTTAGATGAAAAAATTATCGCTGTTGTTTTTTCAGGTGTAAAAAGACAAGTAAAAATTATTAAAGAAGCATTTGTATTGAAAGACATTCGCTTTGAAAAAATTACAACCAAAGGAATTCGTTGCATTAACGAAGGAATTGATTAATCATTTAAAAATAAATCATGAAAAAAATAATAAAACTACTATTGTTGATTGGTTTAACTTCCAATTTAACCTATAGTCAATCTGTTAAACTAGATACATTATTGGGTGCAAACGGACTTTTTAGCAAGTTTAAACCCAAAGAAATAACTACCTCTCAAAAACTTTCTTTCAATATAAAAATGACTTATATAATGAAAGAAAAAAATGGGAAAACTACCGAAATGAGTGCCTATTTTAATACAAAACATGGCTATTTTGGATTATTAAATTCAAAAAGTGATACACAGAAATTTAATCCGGATGACAAAAACTTCAACTTTATGGTCTATTCACATTCATTAAAAAATTATGTGTTTTCTAACGATAGAAAAGGTAATAAAACAGTGATGTCTATTCCTATAAATCCGCAAAACAATTTTAAAATGGAAAAAGTTTCCTTGAAAAAAGAAAATATTCCTTCCAAAAAATTTACCAGTTCTAACCTAGTTGGATATCCATACAATAATTCGAAAAACAATGCAAAAGATAAGGTGATTGTTTATTTAAACGAAAAAACAATTTCAACAAAACCACAACAAAACAAGCAATTGAGTTTTGCTGGTTTAGGCTTTTTTCTTGTAGATGGAAAAACAGTGCTCAGTATGTGTTTAGAAAACAACGGAACAGTAATCAGCTTGTCTAAAATTGAAAAAGTAGCTATCAACTTTAACGCTTCGGAATTTAAAAAAGAAGAAATGGAGGGCATGGACAAAGCTATGGAAGAAATGATGAAAAACCTTAAAAAACAATAACAATGAAAACAGTATATCAAAAACAATCGGCACTAAAAATGATTCTTTGCATGCTATTTTTAATGGCAACACAAATTACATTTTCGCAAAAAAACAACCAAAAAGCAATTATAAACAAAGGGACTGCTGTTGCTCCAAAAGTAAATTTAACAAATTGCGACTGTGATAAAATTGATTTTAAAATAAGAATTATCAAACTCAGCGAAGTAAAAAATGTAAGAACATACAGATTGCAACTAATTGATTTTGAAAACAAAAACAAATGCGATATTAAATTCAATAGTCTAAACTTTATTGGTCATCAATTGGTTCCGATGACATCTATGCGAAATCAAAATGTAGAAACAGCCTCCGATAATTCACACTCACTTTATGAATTTGATTTTGACACCAAAAGCAATGCTAAAGAACCGGAAGATGAAGCTCAAATTAAAGCAACAATTCAAATGAAAATAGGCAGTAAAACTTGTTTTATTAAAGATAAACAAACAACGTATTATAGCCGCATGTAATTTCTATTATCATGGCTCAAAAAAAGTATAATTATGAGGCTAAAATTAATCAATTTCCTTCCAACAAAATTTATATCAATGTAAATAACATGGAAAAGGGTGATTATGAAATCAACATCATCAATCAAAATAAATTGATCAAAAAAACAACATTCAAAAAAAAATAATCGTGAAAAAAATTCTAACCCTATTATTATTACTACCGTTGTTGTCTATTGCTCAAGTTGGAGTAAACACAACAACGCCCAGAGCAGCTTTGGATGTAGAATCAACGAATAATGGAGTATTGATTCCAAGAGTTCAATTGACTTCAATACTAGATATAACTACAGTAATTAATCCCAACACTGGCCCTTTAGAAACCTCAACATTGGTTTATAATATAGCACCAGCAGGAACAATACCGAACAATGTAGTAGCAGGTTTTTATTATTGGAATGGTTCACAGTGGACCGCTATTGCAGGAAATGCTTCATCAGACCATGATTGGTATGAAGTGGGAACAACAGTAGCACCCAATGCAATTACCGACGAAATGTTTCATCTTGGAAATGTGGCGATAGGAAAAAACACAGCAAACCATAAACTTGATGTTGAAACTACAAATCAAAATGTTGGAATTTTCAATAATTTAATAAAAAGTCTAAGTTTAGGCATAGGTTATGGTTTTGATAACACAATGAACATTAACTCAAATGACGAAACCCAAGCCATTAGAAATAGATTTTTAGGAACAGGAACAGGATTAAAAACCGGATTAAAAAACTATGCCGATTCATCCATATTAGGTTCAAAAATAGGTATTGACAACGAACTAAATGCTAGTGGAAGCAATTACCTTTTCGGGATGAGAAATACGCTCAATCATTCCGGTAGCGATTTAACTTTAGGACTATTTAATACTATAAACAATCCCGTTGGTTCTACCGGAACGACTCACGCCATTGAGAATAGAATAACTAACAATAGCACCTTTGAAACAACTGCTGTTTTTAACGTTATAGACTCTCCGGACGGTGGTGGTGGCGGAAGCTATGGAATCCACAATTTTATTGGAGGAAGAAAAACTGGTGGAAAATATGGTTTCAGAAATGTAATATCCTCACTAGTTCAAGATGACATGTATGGCGTTAGTAACTCCATTACTTCAACTGTTGACAACGGAAGTATATACGGATTATATAATGATTTTAACACAAATAGCAACACACCAACTTATGGAAATAGCAATCAATTGGGCGGAACAGGTGATGGAATCATTAGAGGCGTTTACTCTTTTATAACTAACTCAGGTAATGGAAATCACATCGGAATTCTGAGTAATCTTTCTGGAAGTGGAAATGGAAGTAAAATAGGAACATATACATACATTGATCCCACTGCCGGGGGCACACATTACGGAATTCACAGCGAAGTTTTAAAACCGGGAGCAAACAATTTTGCTGGATATTTTCTCGGAAATGTAGGCGTAGGAACAACAAATACCAACACCTACACTTTTCCACCTTCCCGTGGTACAAATGGACAAATCATGCAAACCGATGGTTTTGGAAATTTATCTTGGACAAATCCGCTAAGTATAGGAACTGGCTGGTCAATTTTTGGTAACTCAGCCATCGTAACACCAGCAAATCCTGCCATTTACGGTACTTCCTTTATAAGTGCAACCGAAAACTTTATTGGTACAACAAACGCACAAGCTTTCGTGGTAGGCACCAATAATATCGAACGCATGCGAGTACTACCAACAGGAAATGTTGGAATTGGTATTGCAACTTCACCGGCAAGGTTAACGGTACGAGGCACTATTAACGCACCAGCGATTCCGGGTGCAACTTCTAATGCCATGCTCAGAATTGGAAATGAACTTGATGCTTTAGATATAGGCAAAGCAGGAGCAACAGGCAATTTTTCCGCTTGGTTGCAATCTGGATTTCAAGGCACAACAGATCCCATGAGCTTACAACCACTTGGTGGAAATGTTGGTATTGGAACAACAAACCCCACATCTAGTTTAGAAATTGAAAGCGGTGGCATAACAGAGTTAAAATTAAGTTCTCGTGGAGCTTTTGGTGCAACACGACTTTCAATGTATAGTGATAAAACCCTTCCAAATGAATGGCGACCAGCCTATATCGAAAGTGCAGACAACGGAGCATTTACAGGAAGATTAGATTTTTATACCAATGGAACCGGAGCTGCCAATCGATTAGGTTCAGTGAGAGCCATGAGTATTGTTAATGGAAATGTTGGAGTTGGAATTACAAATCCAACTCAAAAACTGCACGCGTTTGAAAATGCAGACACAAACAAAAGTGTTATTTTGGGTGAAGCTAGACAAATTAATACCGGAACAGATTTTCTAAACATTGGCGTAAAAGGTAATGGCAATGGCACTGGAGGGTGGGGTTTTGGAGTTGGTGTATTGGGAATGAGTGATGTTAACAACACCTATAATTCAACTGGAGTTTATGCACTTTTGGGCACTGTAAATCCAACATTTAGTACAAGTTTTTCTCGAAACCAAGCATTAATTGCAAATGGAAATGGAATTGGAAACTCGGCAATGTTTGTTGGCGGAAACATAGGCATTGGTGTGCCATTAGACACAAACCCTACCAATTTAGTCCATATAAACAATGCAACTCCCGGAGCTTTACGAATTGTTGATGGAACACAAGGAGCAAATCGAGTGTTAACATCAGATGCAGCAGGTGTTGCTACATGGCAAAACCTATCACCTTCTGGCTTTTCACATTATTTAGGTGAATTATACCTTGGTGGAATTATTTTTGAACTATATAAAGGTAGTGATGGACTGGAACATGGACTTATTGTTTCACTTACAGAATCTTCTCATGCTTGGCAAACGACCAATACATTAGTTAATGCGAACAGATCGGAAGATGGTGCATTTAATACCGCACAGATGACAAGTAGCCCGGCCGCAAGCTATGTATCTTCGCTTGGTGCAGGTTGGTATATACCTAGTATTGACGAATTAAATATTCTGTACAACAATCGATATTATGCAAATAAAGCACTGAGATTAGGAGGTTATACCCTTATTTCTCGAACAGGATCTTATTGGAGTAGCACAGAAAACACTTCCAACACTGTATTTGGCCTGTTTTCTTTTACAGGTACTTTTTTACAACTAAATAAATCAGATACTTTTGTTGTTCGAGCCATTAGAGCTTTTTAAAACAGCATAAAACTTTAACAATCAAATTTTAATAGAAATGAAAACAAAAATTTTAAAATCAGTTTCAATAGTACTATTTATGAGTGCTAGCCTATTTTCTTGCAGTAGCGATGCTATTGTTACCAATGAAAATGAAAATGAAAACAACAGCAGTAATTCACATCTTTTAAAACCGCCACCTCCGGGATTAGCCGAATTTTATTACCGCCACAACGGTGTGCTTCCTTATACTAGTGTTCCAGATGCATTTGCAAGTGCATCAAATTCTGCCATCTATGCAATGGACGGTTCTTTTAATGTTATAAAATTTGGAATAAGTTCATTAGACGTGGGAACTTATTTTATTGGAGAAGATAATTATTTCACCTATATGTTGCCCACAAACACAAATAGTTGGTATGGCAAAGATGGTTACATAAAAATTACACAAAATAATTCATCTGGAATTTCCGGAATTTTTAAAATTGGAGGCAACGGAATTGGATTTACAGGTGTTACGTCAGTAAACGGCTATTTTAAGTTTGTTCCATTGCTGCCTTAAAAATTATGCAAATTTTGATTTATTACAAAAAAAGCACCCCGAAAGGTGCTTTTTGTCATTTAACTTTATGATTAACCAATCTCAATCATTCGTTTTGGTTTTGGCAATGCTTCTTCACGTTTTGGAAGCGTAATGTGCAACACACCATTTTCATACGAAGCATTAATATCCGATTCATTCACAATTTCAGGCAACGTAAACGCACGTTTAAAAGAAGAATAACTAAACTCTTTGCGAGTATATTTTCCATCGTTGTCTTTTTCTTCTTTTTCGTGTTTGGCTTCAGAAGAAATGGTTAACACATTGTCATCCAATTCAATGTTGAAATCGGCTTTACTTTTGCCCGGAGCGGCTAATTCTACCACAAAAGTAGTTTCAGTTTCTTTAATGTTCACAGCCGGAACTGTGTTGTTCATGCGTTCCATGCCACCCATCCAGTCCGGTTTAAAAAATTCATCAAAAACGGCTGGAAAAGGAAATCGGTTGTTTGTTTTTACTAGTGTCATAACTTTATTTTTTTATGGTTAAACATTTTATTTTGACTCACAAAAAACAAAGTTTATACCAATTGAATCGTTAAGTCAAATTGACATTTTTTCAACCCAAAAACCGTCAAAATTTCAGTTATTATAACTGGTTAACAATGTTTTAACAGACATTTTTTCAGGGATTGGATTAGGATATGGGCATGTTTTATATGTATTTGACATAATGTTCTTCATACATTACTCATACACTATCCATACCTAGGATATGGAGATGATAAGGAGGACCAGCCACTGTGATTTTTTACCAACAAAGGTCGAAAAGGGTATTAAGTAAGCATCGCTTTATCTAATGACATATGGATGGCGGGATGCATTCTTGTTTGGGTTTGAAGTGGTTTTTGGGAGAAAAATTTGATTGGAGGAATGGAAACGGTGTTTCATATGAAAAAAATTATTAAATTTGGTTATTATAATTTTTTAATGAATTGCCATGACAACCACAACTAAAAAACATATTGGCCGCAACATTGCCAAGATAAGAGAGATTAAGGGAATAAAGCAGGAAGCTCTGGCTGACTTAATGGGTGTGAGCCAACAGAAAATATCTCAATATGAAAACACTGAGGAGATTGAGGATGCGAAATTAGAACCGATTGCAAAGGCTTTGGGTGTGACAAGTGAGGCAATTAAGAATTTTAGTGAAGAGAATGTGATTAATTATTTTAATACTTTTCATGATAATGTGGTTACAACCGGAAGTATTTTTGCTTCAAACTGCACGTTCAACCCGTTAGATAAATTGATAGAGGCTTACGAGGATAATAAAAAAGTTTATCAGGAGAAAGAAGTACTGCATGAGCGATTGCTTCAAGCTGAGAAGGACAAAGTGGCTTATTTGGAGAAGTTGTTGAATAAGAACTAAATAAGAATTTATATATTTTGAGCCTTCCTTTTGGAAGGCTTTTTTTAGGACGATACACCACAACCCCTTTAAAGTAGTTCCATAACCCCTTTTACCTACTTTAAGACCGGAAAAAACCAGTTAGGTAACGTGTAAAAAGGAGTTAAAACCCAAAAAAAGGGGTTCATGACGGGAAAAAATGGGGTTCTCCTACCCCATCCGTGGGGTTTGGAACGTCATGCATGGAGTCGTAAACCTCAAAAAAGGAGTTTTGAATAACTTTTTACTTCTACCCCTAACTATTTATCTCTCTTTTTGACTTTACTAAATTTATTAGGAAATTAGTGAGGTGTGGAAGTTTTTTGTATTTTAGTGAAAATATTACTAATGACAATTGAACATATATCTATCAGTTAGGTTAGATTTACTCAACACGATATATAAAAATAAGTATACAGACAAGTTATAAGCAATTTTACAAACCATGAGTAAAAAAGAAGAAAACATCGTTGTAAAAGCCAAAAAGCAAGACACAAAACTCGAGTCAGAAGGTGCGGAATTTCTAGTTTTAGGACTCTTACTTATTGAAGGTGTTTCTACATATAAAGCATATATAAATTTTCCAGGTTATGATTTAACCGCAGTCAATCCAGAATCAAAAAGAGTTGCACGAATACAAGTTAAAAGTAGATGGGCAACTGATTATGACTCAAGTTTTCCTCTGAAAAGTTTAGACACAGATTTTATTGTTCACGTTGCTTTAAATCGAGGTTACAGATTTGGAAAAAAAAATAATGTTAAAGATAACGGAATAAAACCGCCGACATTTTATGTTTTCCCAGTTAATGTTTTAAAGCAAATAAGAAACGAAATTGGTTGGAATAAAGTTCATATTAAAAAAGTTGAAAATCTTGAAAGTTATATAGACAATTGGCAACTAATAAAGGATTATTTATCAGAATAAAAACTGTTTATAACAGCAGTAACCGTTGCACAACCCCTTCAAAAAACTAAATTTTCAATCTAATCATAAAAAACAACCTCGTTTAGTGCTTTCTA
>NZ_JBYFCC010000018.1:30259-91111 GCF_057652995.1 Flavobacterium sp. T50_26 | reverse complement strand
ATAAAATTAAACAAAAAAATAATGGGGTTTTAAAACCCCATTATTTTTTCTACTTACACAGTTTATGTTATAGTACCGACTTAGCAAATATATATGAAGGTTAATTATTTTATTCTTCTTTTTTAGCTTCCTTTTTGGCTTTAATTTCCGCTTCTTTTTTAGGGTCTACCGCCTTTAAGGGCTGTACTTCGTTTTTAGCTTCTGTTGTTTTTTCCGTTGTTGTTGTGTTTACTTTTTCTGTTTTCTCAACTTTTTTTTCTTCTTTCTTTGTTTCCTGTGCAAAAACAAATACTCCTGACAATAGCATTACGCTTACAATTAACTTTTTCATTTTTCTTGGTTTTAATAGTTTATGGTTGATTAATCCTAAACAATAAAAATGCCGAATAAAAAATAAAATATAATAGCGGTTGAAAGATGGAGAACGAATTATTTTAATTAACTGATTTTAAGTTATTTAATTTTATAAAATATGAAAAGTTGTCTTTTAGATTTAAAAAACAACTTTTTTAATAATGGGTAAAATTAGGTGAAACCTAAAAATCGATTGTATAAAAATTACACGTTTTAGTTATAGAATCATAGTTAACTGAATCCGTTTCCTCACTTCATCCACCTCAACCACTTTTACTTGCACATGTTGATGCAATTTCACCACTTCATTTACATCCGAGACAAAACCTTCTTTTAATTGCGAAATGTGAACTAATCCACTTTCTTTTAATCCAATATCTACAAAACAGCCAAACGCTGTGATGTTGTTCACAATTCCGGGTAAAATCATACCGGTTCGTAAATCGGACATTTTTTTTACATTCGGGTCAAATTCGAAAACCTTTGCTGATTTTCTAGGATCAAGTCCTGGTTTTTCGAGTTCTTTTAAGATGTCTTTTATTCCTAAAATTCCGATGGTTTGGTTGGTATAATTTTCGGGTTTTATCAAGGCTATTTTTTCTTTATTTCCAATTAAATCGGATAATGAAATTTTTAAATCTTTCGCCATTTTTTCCACAATGGAATACGCCTCCGGATGTACTGCTGAATTATCTAGCGGATTTTTTCCGTTTTGAATACGAATAAATGCTGCTGCTTGTTGATAGGCTTTTTCGCCCAATCGCGGTACTTTTTTCAATTGCTTTCGATCTTCAAACGGTCCATTTTCAGAACGGAAGTTGACAATGTTTTCAGCCATTTTTTCGCCAATTCCGGAAACGTAACTCAATAATGATTTACTAGCGGTGTTCAAATTTACACCCACCGAATTCACACAACGAACCACAACGGTGTCCAATTCTTCTTTTAATTTTGTTTGATCGACGTCGTGTTGGTATTGACCAACTCCAATGGACTTAGCATCGATTTTAACCAATTCTGCTAACGGATCCGAAAGTCGCCTTCCGATGGAAACGGAACCACGAACCGTGACATCATAATTTGGAAATTCATCTCGTGCTATTTTTGAGGCAGAATAAACAGATGCTCCGGCTTCAGAAACTACAAAAACCTGAACCGGTTTATCGAAAGCAATTTTTTTGATGAAAAATTCCGTTTCACGACTGGCAGTTCCGTTTCCGATTGAAATTGCTTCAATGTTGTACGCATTAACCATCGAACGAATTTTTTTCATCGCCATTGCATTTTCATTCTGAGGCGGATGTGGATAAATGGTTTCGTTGTATAACAAATCTCCTTTTTCATCCAAACATACCACTTTACAACCCGAACGATAACCCGGATCTATAGCCAAAATTCGCTTTTCACCCAAAGGCGGAGCAAGCAACAACTGACTCAAATTTTGGGCAAAAACATCAATGGCTTTTGTATCGGCTTTGGTTTTAAATTCTTGAAGTGTTTCGTTGGAAATAGCTGGTTCTAACAACCTTTTGTAGCTATCTTTTATGGCTAATTTCAGTTGATATGCCGTTTCTTTGTTGTTTTTAATCGTATTATTTTCGATGAATTCCAGAGCTTCTTCTCCCGAACCTTCGGGATCGATTTCGATATTCATTTTCACAAAACCTTCTGCTTCTGCACGCAACATGGCCAATAATCGGTGTGAAGGTGTTTTTGAAAGTAGTTCTGCCCAATCGAAATATTGATTGAATTTTTGAGCATTTTCATCTTCTTTTTTGGATTTCACCACTTTTGTTGAAACAATCGCTTTTCGTTGAAACAATCGTCGTAAATTTTTTCGGATAAAGCTATTTTCATTTATCCATTCGGCAATAATATCTCTTGCTCCTTGTAATGCTTCGTCTTCATTAGCGACCTTATCGTTCAAATATTTTGAAGCAATGAATTCGATATCATCGCTGTTTTGTGCCATAATAATCTTCGCTAAAGGTTCTAGTCCTTTTTCGCGTGCTGTATCGGCTTTGGTTTTTTTCTTCTTTTTGTAGGGTAAGTAGAAATCTTCTATTTCCTGTAAGTCGAAAGAATTTTCAATTTTTAGTTTTAATTCCGGCGAAAGTTGACCTTGCTCATCAATCGATTTTATAATTGATTCTTTTCGTTTTACGATTTCTTCAAATTGTTTGTTGAGTTTAAAAATTTGCTCAATTTGAACTTCATCTAAATTACCGGTTTGATCTTTTCGGTATCGGGAAATGAAGGGAATCGTGCAGTCTTCTGAAAGAAGTTGTAACGTATTTTCAATTCCTTTAACAGGAAGATGTGTGGCGTTTTGAATATATTGAATTTGATTCATTATAGTTATTTATAGTGGTAAAATGTGATTTCTTTGTTAGTAAAAGTAGAATCAATCCTGCACAATAAAATCCTTCGGATCAACTTTCTGAAATTCCGGTTGAATGTTCACGTGGTTGATGTTGAATTTTTCATAAAGCACTTCTTCAATTTCGTGTAATAAATCGTTGAATTCACTCATTTTAATGTCGGCTGCACAGTCTAAATGAGCTTCCAAATGCAGTTCTTCTTCGTTTAAATGCCAAACGTGAATGTGGTGTAATTTTCCAACTCCTTTGATTTGATGCACTTCTCGAACAATTTCTTTAATGTCAATTGTATCCGGTGTAAACAACATCAGCATTTTGGTAGATTTTATAAATAAATCTGTTCCTACAATGATTAAGTAAACAGCAATCAGCAAAGTCATCACACTATCAACCCAATAAATTTGATAGAATTTCATCAATAAACCTCCGGTTAATACCGCTACAGAAGCCATCATATCAGTGAATAAATGCAAATAAGCCGACTTCATATTCAAATTATGAGCCGCATCTTTACGAAGTAATAAAACCGAAAATCCATTGACGGCAATTCCTAAAAGTGCCAACCAAATCACTAAACTGGATTCAATTGGTTCAGGATGTGCTAATTTAATTATTGCATGATAAATCAATATAAATGCCACAACTATCAATGTGGAGGCATTGATAAACGCAGCAATCAATTCAGCTCTTTTGTAACCAAATGTGTGACTGATGGAAGCTTTTCGTCGAGATAATTTGTGAGCTACCAAACTAAAAATGAGCGAAAGCACATCGGAAAAATTGTGCAAGGCATCGGAAATCAACGCCAAACTTCCGGAAACAATCCCGCCAATCACTTGAGCAATCGTAATCAATGTATTGAGTAAAATCGAATAAATTAAATTATTTCCTCTTACATTATGTTTGTGAATCTTTGGATTGGTGGACATTTAATTTTTTTATTTTTTAAAACCATTAACAAATTAAGTGACATTAAGAAACTAAAACTTAATGAACCTTAATTCCTTAATGGTTTAAATTGTTATGAACAACTTATTTTATTCACTCTATTAGCATGTCTTCCCCCTTCAAAATCGGTTTTCAAAAAGGTTTCTACCATTTCAACCGCTTGCGGAATGGAAGTAAATCGTGCCGGAATACTAATAATATTCGCATCATTATGTTGTCTGGCCAAAGCCGCAATTTCTTTTGTCCAACACAAAGCAGCTCTAATGCCTTGGTGTTTGTTAACAGTCATTGCGATACCGTTTCCGCTGCCGCAAATCACGATGCCTAAATCGGCTTTTTCGGTTTCTACATCGGTGGCAACCGGATGACCAAAATCGGGATAGTCAACGCTATCTGTTGAGTTTGTTCCGTGATTAATGACTTCGTGACCTTGTTTTTCTAAAAATTCAACGATGGCTTTTTTATAATCCGGGCCGGCGTGATCGTTTCCAATAGAGATTTTCATTTTAGTTGTGTTGTTATTTTTATCTTTACAAAAATAATCAAATTCAATCAGGTTAGGATGAAATTTAACGGTCAGGTTTGTTCGTTTGATGATAATGCGTTATATTGGGAATTACACATCCCAATTCCGCCCGCTGTTTTTGAAAAATTGCTGAAAGAAGCAAAAGACAAACGTGTGGTTTGCACGTTAAACGAAAATTTTTCTTTTCATTGTGCGATGTTGCCAAAAGTCACTTTTCATTACATTTTATTGAATAGAGAAATATCTAAAAAACTGAATTTGCATTTGAATGATGATGTGGAAGTGGAATTAGTGAAAGATGAGAGCAAATACGGCATGCCATTATCCGAAGAAATGGAAGAAGTTTTTTTCAGCGATCCCGAAGGAAGCAATTTATTTCATCAACTCACACCCGGAAAACAACGAACGTTGATTCACGTGGTTAATAAATACAAAAGTTCGCAACTGCGGATTGAAAAATCATTCGTTATTTTAGATCATTTGAAGAACCGAAAAGGTGTTTTGGATTTTAAAGGGTTGAATGAGGATTTTAAGAATTTTAAGAATAGATTTTAATAGTTGCCACGAATTTCACTAATTCCACGAATTAATTGAATTTATATAATTCGTGCCAATTCGTGAAATTCGTGGCAAAACAAAACACTATTCGTAGCTTTGTAAAAAAAATTACTGAAATCCGTGTCAAAAAAATACGATTACATCATCCTTGGTTCTGGTTTATCCGGTTTGCTTTCGGCATATCGGATGGCGAATGATCCTTGGTTTGATGATAAATCGATTCTAATAATCGACAAAGAAATTAAAAATCAAAACGACCGAACGTGGTGTTTTTGGGAAGAACCAAATGGCGAATTCGATTCTATCTTATCCAAAACTTGGGAAAAAGCATTTATAGGAAATCAGGATTTTCAACAATCATTTGAAATGAATCCTTATTTGTATAAAATGATTCGAAGTAGTGATTTTTATAAATTAGTGTTCGATAGAATTTCATCCAAATCTAATTTTACATTTATAAATGATGAAATTTTAAATTGGAAAACAATTGGAAATTCGGTTGAAATCACTGGAAAAAATCAAACTTATTTCGGAAGTTTTTTATTAAATAGTTTTTTCGATGTCAATTCTCTTTTCAACCAAAAAAAGTATCCCTATTTAAAACAACATTTCATCGGATGGTTCATCAAAACCAAAGAATCAATTTTTGATGATTCAGAAGTTAAATTCATGGATTTTACGATTGAACAAGATGGAAACACTCGATTTATGTATGTTTTACCAACTTCAAAAACCGAAGCTTTGTTTGAATATACGTTGTTTTCTGAAGATTTATTAGAAAAATCAATTTACGAAAAATCAATTGAAAAATATCTTCAAAATTTAGGAATAACCGATTATGAAATTGTAGAAAAAGAAGCCGGTAACATTCCGATGACTTGTTTTCCTTTTCATAAACAGAATTCGGAACGCGTTTTATTTATAGGAACGGCCGGCGGTTGGACAAAAGCGAGCACTGGTTTTACTTTTTTCAACAGTAAAAAACAATCTGAAAAATTAGTGCAATTTCTAAAAAACAATCAAAACCTCTCAAAATTTCATCAAAAAAATCGTTACTGGTTTTACGATTTAATTTTGTTGGAAGTTTTACATCAAAATAATGAATTGGGAGCTCATCTTTTTGGAACACTTTTTCAAAAAAATTCCATTCAAAATATCTTCAAATTTTTGAACGAAGAAGGCACTATTTTCTCCGATTTAAAAGTAATGTTAACGTTACCAAAATGGATTTTTATTAAGGCTACTTTTCGGGCTTTGTGGAAGTTGGTGTAAACGTTGTCTGTTGTTTGTTTTTAGTCGCAGCTTACCCTCAATCTTGTCATTCCGACGAAGGAGGAATCTCATAATGTGAATGACTTGATGAGATTCCTCCTTCGTCGGAATGACAAAAAACTCAATAAACTCTTTTTAATTAACTTTTCACTAAACCTATGATAATCTTATAATTATCATAAACTAAACGTTAAATCTTTCCATTGTTAACAGTATTTCATAATCGCTTGATAATGAGGTAACATTAAATTAACATAGGTTGTTGATAAATTCGGATAGAATTTTAGAAGTATTTTGAAGAAGTATGGAAATTTTTTCTAATCAAAAATTGAAATGAATAAATCAACTTTTGTTTTGATTTTTTACTTTAAAATTATCAACTTTTTAAAGTCGGTTTTCAACAGTTTTTCACAACAAACTTATTAATATTTTATACCAAAAATTGGATGTTAACAACTGTTAATAAAAACTAAAATTTTCTTCATTTTGAGCATTTTATCTTTTTGTAACCCTGTTAACAAGTCTGTATAACTTACAACAACTTTTAAAATCAAGTTTAATAGATAAAGTTATTGTACAAATGAACACGCTATAATAACCATCATAAATTTTAAATTAATTTAATTTTTCTTTTTGTTGTATTTAATAAATGTTGAAAACTATTTTGATTTCGAGGTAAAAGGTAAAAGGTTTTTAGATTTCTTAAATTTATAAATCTGTGTTCTTTTTTATTTTAAAATAAAAGAAAATAAAAATGAATATATGAGATATATAAATAAAAATTGGATTTAGTGTCATATAGAATGCAGAATTTGTAATAGTTTCTATGAATTGTAGTTTATATTTTTCTGTGTAATTAATAAATAAATATTCCGATAAGTAAAAGCTATAGAAAAATTGTAATAGTTGAATTAAAAAGTAAGTTATGAATAATTTCAAAAGAATTTTTTTTTCAAAATTTAATTTCAATTTTTTTTCAAACCTTTTTACTAATACTAATAGTACTATAAAAAGACTTGAATAACTAACAAGATTTGTCAAATAGAAATTTAAATGATGATCAACTTTTAAAATTAATAGAAAATCGAAAATAACAGCTTCTACTAAATGTTTGAAAGAAGATGCTATTAAAAAAATAAAAATACCGGAACCAATTTGAAATAAATTTTTCATAATTATTATTCTACAACCCGCAAATGACTATCCAAATTATCCAAAATTCCTTTCACAAATTCCACATCATTTCTATGCACTTTCAATTTAATTCCGCCATAAGCAATACTGGCAAAAGGATCAATCGAAACAATCGTTTCATTTTCAAAAAAGTACTGAATACCTTCGTTTTCTAAAATAGATTTTAAAACCGCAATTTCTGTAGGTAAATTAAATACGGCAACGGTTACAAAGTCTTTCATTTTTCAAATTTGCATAAAGATACAAAAGTTATATTTTCAATAAATCTGTATTTCAAATTCTATTTTCTGCTATCTTATTCGTAATTTTCACCTTTATTAGAAAAGAATTATGAGTAAGAAACCCAGAAAATTAGGTAAAAAAAATAAAGATTTTACCGCACAGATATTTAAAATTCTGTCAAAAGAAACCAATAAATCATTCACTTACAAACAGATAGCTGTTATTTTAGAATTAGATGATACTAAAAGCAGAAACGAAATTATCCGCGATTTAAAAATTTTAAAAGCTCAAGATAAAATTCACGAAGTAGAAGTTGGCAAATACCAAATGGTTTCCAAAGCCGAATATTACGAAGGAACCGTCGATATGACTTCCCGAAAAACAGGTTATTTTATTTGTGATGAACTGGAAGACGATGTGTTTATTCCGTTCATCAATTTGAATCATGCATTAGATAATGATAAAGTTAAAGCCTACATCTACAACCGAAGAAGTTCTCGCCGACCCGAAGCGGAAGTGTTAGAAATTTTAGAACGTGCCAAAACTGAATTTGTCGGTGTGATTGACATTCAAAAGAATTTTGCGTTTGTAACAACTGCCAATGCTAAAATGTACACCGATATTTTCATCCCAAAAAATAAAATTGGTGATGCCGAACACGGTGATGTAGTTTTAGTAAAAATGGAAGATTGGCCGGTTAAAGCCGATAGTCCGTTTGGATCAGTCATCAAAGTGTTAGGAAAACCGGGTGAACACAATACAGAAATTCACGGAATTTTAGCCGAATATGGTTTACCGTATGATTTCCCGATTGAAGTAGAAGCATTTGCAAACAAAATTGATACTTCCGTAACGGAAAAAGAAATTGCCAAACGTCGCGATATGCGAAAAGCATTAACGTTTACAATTGATCCAAAAGATGCGAAGGATTTTGATGATGCGTTGTCGTTTGAAAAATTAGACAATGGAAATTATGAAATAGGAATTCACATTGCCGATGTTTCCCATTATTTACAAGAAGGAACGATTTTGGATGACGAAGCCTATAAACGAGCCACATCGGTTTATTTAGTTGATCGTGTTGTTCCGATGCTTCCGGAGGTTTTAAGTAACGACGCGTGTTCTCTGAATCCACACGAGGATAAATTTACGTTCTCGGCAGTTTTTGAAGTTTCTCCAAAAGCAGAAGTGGTTAATCAATGGTTTGGAAGAACCGTGATTTATTCTGATCAGCGTTTTTCGTATGAGGAAGCTCAACACATCATCGAAACTAAAAAAGATATCATTCCGGCAGAAATTTCATTAACCGGAAATGATTATAAAGTCGATGAAAATGTGGTAGAAGCTACTTTAAAATTAGATGAATTAGCTAAAATCCTTCGTCAAAAACGAATGGCAAACGGAGCAATTTCATTTGATAAAGTAGAAGTAAAATTCAATTTAAATGAAAAAGCAGAACCGGTTGGTGTTTTCTTTAAAATATCTAAAGATGCCAATCATTTAATTGAAGAATTTATGTTGTTGGCCAATAGAAAAGTGGCCGAATTTATAGGAAAACAAAAGAAAACATTTGTCTACAGAATTCACGATGAACCGAATGAAGATAAATTAATCAATTTGCAAACGGTAATTTCAAAGTTTGGTTATAAAATCAATTTCAAATCTAAACAAGATATTTCCAAATCATTGAATACATTATTGAATGATGTAGTTGGAAAAAAAGAACAAAATTTAGTTGATACGTTAACCATACGAAGTATGAGTAAAGCAGTTTATTCTACTGAAAACATTGGCCATTATGGATTAGCATTTGATTATTATTCACATTTTACATCGCCCATTCGTCGTTATCCGGATGTGATGGTGCATCGTTTATTGCAATATTATTTGGATGGAGGAAAATCGGTTTCGGCAGAATTGTATGAAGAAAAAAGTGCTCATTCGTCCGATATGGAAAATTTGGCTGCCAAAGCTGAACGAGACAGCATCAAATACATGCAGGTAAAATACATGCAAGATCATAAAGATCAGGAATTTTTGGGTGTAATTTCCGGTGTAACCGAATGGGGAATTTATGTAGAAATCATCGAAAATAAATGCGAAGGAATGGTGCGAATCCGCGAAATTAAAGATGATTATTATGTGTTTGATGAAAAGCAATATGCGTTAGTAGGCGAAGTTTCTAAAAAAATTATACAATTAGGCGACGAAGTATACGTTAAAGTAAAAAATGCCGATTTAGTTAAAAAACAATTGGATTTTCATTTTATAAGAAGAAAAGAATAGTTGTAGAACTACAAAAAGCTTTAAATAATTGAACCATATAAGTCATATAAGTTTTCACATTCTAAAACTTAAATGACTTATATGGTAAAATAATAACATTGTTTTATTCTTACTATTTAAATTTATAAAATGGTATTATTTTTGAGCTAATCAATCATCAAAATCATCACATCATGAAAAAAATCATCTTCCTTTTCATTTTAACAACTTCTCCCCTTTTTGCTCAAACTGTCACCAAAAGTCCGGGCGATTTTACAAACGTAAAAATATTTGACAGAATCTCAGCTCAACTCATTCCATCCAACGAAAATAAAGTGGAAATCAAAGGTTCCAGAGCTGCAGAAGTGGAAGTGATTAATAACAATGGCGATTTAAAAATCCGCATGCCGCTGACCAAATTATTAAAAGGCGAAGTTATTGAAGCCACCGTTTACTACAAAAAATTAGAAGGTGTAGAAGCCAGCGAAGGTTCATATGTAAATTCAGAAAAAACAATAAAAGCAGTCAATTTTGATTTAAATGTGAAAGAAGGAGCAGAAATTAAAATTGCTTTAAATGTACAAAAATGCAACAGCAAAGCATCAACAGGCGGAAAAATAAACATTACCGGAACTACACAAAATCAAGAGGTTATCGTTACTTCCGGAGGTGAAGTAAATGCAAATAAATTTAATTCTAATCAAACCACCGTGAGCATCAATGCGGGAGGAAATGCCAGTATTCACGCCACTGATTATGTGGATGCAAAAGTGAGAGCCGGCGGTTATATTTACATCTACGGAAAACCAAAGCAAATTGATCAAAAAACAGTTTTAGGCGGTTCAATTAAAGAAATGAACTAAGAAATGTGTTAATTTGAATATTAAATTTTAAATTAGCATTTAGAAAGTTTGGGTTGAACTTGAAACCTGAAACTTGAAACCTGAAACAAACATTCATGCTTAACGATATTTTAGCTGCCATTCCGTGGGGAATTCTTTTGGCTTTCACCATTGGTCCCGTGTTTTTTGTACTGATAGAAACCAGTATTACCAAAGGTTTTAAAGCGGCTATGACATTTGATTTTGGCGTTGTTTTTGGCGATTTGGTTTTTATTCTGATTGCTTATTTCAGTACTAATCAATTGCTTGAAAAACTTAAAGACGACCCGAGTTTATTTATTTTTGGTGGTGTAATTATGTTTGTTTTTGGGTTAATTTCCTTTATAAAAGAAAAGAAGAGTAAAAAGAAAAACCTCAACCCGGAATTTGTAGCCGATTCAATCCCGAAAAACAATTATTTAGGACTTTTTTTCAAAGGATTCATACTTAATTTCATCAATATTGGTGTATTAGGTTTTTGGGTGGGAATCATCATCGTCTTTGGTCCGCAAATGAACATGGAAACTGACCGAATTGTGTTGTTTATGACCGTTATTATCATCACTTATTTGATTACCGATGTCGTAAAAATTATTTTAGCCAAACAACTAAAAAATCGATTAACGCCTTATATTATTTATAAAATCAAACGAGTTATCAGTGTAATTTTAATGATTTTCGGGTTCTTTTTAATTATTCAAGGTTTTTTTCCGAAGGAAAAGGAAATGATTAAGGAGAAGTTGGAGAGGATGAAGGATTGATGGTTATGAAAAAATTTCTCCTTATATTATGTTTACTTCTTTGTCAATTTTTACTGGCACAAAATGATACTGCGTCAGTTCCAAAACCAAAAATAGGGGTTGTTTCTGTTGATAAATTGAATGTAGTTTATAGAGGAATTCAAAATCCAATTTCAATTGCTGTACCAAACGCAAAATCATTTACTGTTTCAGGATTAGGGGTAAAAGAAGAAAATGGTAAGTACTATATTGCTCCCGGACAAGGAAATGAGATGGTTGTTACTTTAGATATTATACTAGAAGATGATTCAAAAGTGGTTGAAGAACATGTTTTTAGAATAAAAAATATCCCTCATCTTTTAGCTAAAATAGACAATAGAAATTGTTATGATTGTTATGTTAATATGAATTTAACACAACTTAAAAATGCAACAATTTCAGTTCATTTTGAAGATTTTCTATTTGATTATAATTTTGAAGTAACAAATTTTGTAATTGTTAGACCAAAAAAGCCTGCTATTTTAGTAGACGGTAATACTATTAATGAGGATACTATTAATGAATTAAAGAAATTAAAAAAAGGTGAAATAATAATAATTACTGGAATTCAATATAGAGTTATCCCACAAGAGCATGCAATGTGGCCAAAAGCTAGTTTTATCCAAGTTAGAATTTCTGATTGATTTTTTTAAACTAATTGAAAAAATAGAGCTGCTTTTTAGCAACTCTTTCAGAGTCATCGCCCTCTCGATTGCTATCGGGAGAACCGGAGTAGACGGTTTTGCATTTATGATAGAAACAAAAAAAGCTCCTTTTTCAAGAAGCTTTAATTTAGAGGCATCGCCCGGATTCGAACCGGGGTAGACGGTTTTGCAGACCGGTGCCTAGCCGCTCGGCCACGACGCCTTATAATCGGATGGCAAATGTAAATAAAAAGTTTAAAGTTAAAAAGCTAAACTTCAAAAAACTTTTTTTAAAAGTAAACTTAATCTTAAATTTATGAGATTCCTCATTCTTCGGAATGACAATTTTACGCAGGAAAACCTGTAACCCGCAACTTTTCAACTCGCAACCTTCTAACTCCTATACTCCTCCATCACCACCGTAACCGCTTCCACATCACCACCAATAGGCGGATTCAGTTTAGAAACCGAAACAATTACGCGTGAAACAGCCGGAATTTCGTCAAAAATGCGTTTAATAATACGATGAGCAACGTGTTCTAATAACTTGGAACGAATGGCCATTTCTTCCACCACTACTTTGTTCAGGTGAACATAATCAACCGTATCATGTAACTCATCGGAAATGGCCGACTTTCGCATATCGGTTTTAATTTCCAAATCAATTGAATAATCTGAGCCGATTTTGCTTTCCTCCATCAAACAACCGTGAAACGAAAACGTTCGGATGTTTTGTAATTTAATTGTTCCCATTTGTAGTTTTTAAAAAGTACACGGACAGTTGCTTATACCTTGGAAAATATCTATACCAAGTGTAACCATATGCGTACCCGAATTGTAATTCACCAATTTGTTGAGCGTGATTTGATAGGAATAAGCGAAGTAAAAATTACTTTTCTTTAATCCCAACATCGGTCCAATATTCAAAGGCTCTAACAATTGATCATTTAAAAACCGATAGGAAACACCTGCCCAGTAATAATCATCAAAGTTATAAAAACGCAGCTTCAAATTCAAATCTGTTGTTGATCTTTGATCACTTTCAAAATATTGAAAAAATCCGGAAGGTTCTACTTCAAAATCGCTGTTGGATGAACTTCTCCATTTATAACCTGTAAAAACTTGATAATTACGTAGTTCCAACGGTTCAATATCATTAAAAACATCTAAATTTTTGTTTAATAAATTGGCAACGGTAAAGCTTCCGTAGAAACCATTTTTACGATATAAAAAACCTACATCTACATTGTGATTGGTTAATCTTCTATCGTCGGTAACTGTCATGTCTTGTCCAGTAAAATTTTCAATTTCAATTCGAAACTGATTTAAAGCGTACGAAATTCCAAACGAAACAAATTGTTCTGCATATTTATCAATTACAATATGATGAGCAAAACTCACTTTTGCTCCGGATTGACGCGTATTTCCGTTTTTATCGCTATACAAATACAAGCCAATTCCTGATTGATCGTGAATTCGCATATCGGCAGCAAGCGACATATTTTCGGGTGCATCTTTGATTCCAACCCATTGCGTAAATCCGTTGGCTCTAATTTTTACATTATCACCAATTCCGGCATATACCGGAGAAATCAAAAAAGGATTATCGGCTAAATATTGCGTAAAAGAAGGTAGGTTTAATTCCTGGGCTTTTCCGTTTAGAAAAGCTAGCAAAATGAAAAATGGGGCTATTTTTTTCATGGTTGTAGGTTTTTGGGTTAAACCAACTCCAAACTTGTGGCAATTTGGAGTTGGTATTTTTTAATTTTTTTATCTGTAAAGGGTAACGTTTCCAACAAATTGTCTTCCTCCGTCTAGCGTGATGGTGTACCAATAATCACCGGTAGGTAACAGTGATCCGTTGTAGGTTCCATCCCACTCGCCTTTGTGTCCAAATTGCGTGATAATTCTTCCGTAGCGGTCAAAAACTTCTACTTGTGCCTTTGGGAATCCTTCTAAATTTTCTGGAACCCACGTATCGTTATCACCATCATCATTTGGTGTAAAGAAGTTTGGAATATCAATGTCGATAAACTCAATATAAATCTGAGCTTCGGCAGTACAACCGTTTTCATCTTCTACAACCACCGTGTAGGTTCCGGTAGCTAATATTTGGAAAACATCATTAAATCCGTAGTTCACGCCGTTTAGATAGTAGGTATAAACACCAGTTCCACCGGTTGTTGTTGCTGTAAATTGATTTTGATACGTTTCAGTTAAAGTCAATGCAATCGGAATGTAATTTGAAATGGTAAATCCAACCGTTTCCGAACAACCATCCTCATGAAGAACGGTAACCGAATGATTTCCGTTTGATAAATTAGTAAATACATTTCCGGTTTGATAGGCTCCGCCGTCTAACGAATACGTTACTTCTGACTGAACTTCTTGATTAACTTTAATGGTTACGGTGTTAAAAGCTGAATCGCCGACACAACCATACACAATATCAGCTCCGGGAGAAATAGATATTCCTCCATCAACATCAACGTCCAATGTTGTAACACATCCGTTTGCATCTCTAATATAAATAGTGTACGATCGTCCGCCAGCTAAATTTTCAAACAAAATACGGTTTGGAGTATAATTGTTCTCGTTATTTAAGCTAGTTGAATATGGAGCAGTTCCGCCATTTATATCGATTTCAATCGCACCCACATTGTCACCAGCACATAAATCAGGGAACATGGTTACTAAGGAAACATCTAATGCAGTTGGTTCGTTAATGGTGATGTTTAACTGGGTAGTACAACCAATTTCATCTCTAACAATAACTGTGTAATTTCCGGCTGGTAAATTGGTAAATGTTTGGTTTGAACCAAAAACAGTTAAGTTTGGAGAAACAGCAAATTCTAATTGTCCGCTGCCACCAAAGGCTGAAACTTGGAATGAACCGGTTGATTCACCATGACAAGTTACATCTACTTGAGTAAATACAGCTTGAACTGGAGTTGACGGTGTGATTGTAAATTGAACTTGTTGTTCACATCCATTTGAATGTCTCACTCTGATGGTATGGTTTCCAACTGCAACATTGTTGAAAGTTGCTGATGTTTGGAAAGCTCCGCCGTCTAATGAGTAAGTTACATCATTTTCAACCGCTGAATTTACACTTACTGTGACTGCATTTCCAACCACATTTCCTGTACAAACATACGTTACATCAACACTTGGAGCGATAGTTACTGCAGCATCTAATGTTACCGGTAATGATGAAATACAACCATTCGCATCTTGAATGAAAATGGTATAAGTTTGTCCACCAGTTAAATTAGAATAGGTAAATTGATTCGCAACAAAATTATTTTGGTTATTCAAACTTGTTGAGTACGGAGCAACGCCACCATTTACAGCAATTGTGATGCTTGCGTTACCATCATTTGTACATAATTCTTGCACTAAAGCAGAAACACTTGAAGTCACAACAGTTGGTTCGGTAATGACAACTTGTTGCGTTACACTACATCCAATTCCATCTCGAACGATAATATCATATGTTCCGGCAGCTAAGTTCGCAAACACATTGTTTGTTGTAAATGTGGTTAAGTTAGGTGAAATTGCATATTCAATTGTTCCGGTTCCACCTATTACGTCGATGGTTACGCTTCCGGTTGAATCTCCGTTACAAAGTACGTTTTGAACACTTGATAAAGTTGCACTCAACGGCTGATTATCTTCGATATTCACATCAACTGTTTTAGTACAACCATTGGTGTGTTGAACTGAAATAGTATGGTTTCCTGCAGGAACATTCAAAAACACATTTGAAGCTTGATACGTTCCACCATCTAAAGCATATTGAACATTTCCGACAGCTGATGGATTGACAGAAACGGTTACGATGTTACCCGGCACATTTCCTGTACAATTATAAACAACTGATTCAATGGCTGGGATTACTTCTACCGGAGCATTTAAGAAGATATACGCAATTGTTTCACAACCATTGGCATCTTTGACGAAGATGAAATAATCGGTTCCGCCTTCTAATCCTGAGAACGATAATTGTCCTTCAACAAAAGCACTTGGATCTTGGTTGTTCAAACTGGTTGAATACGGAGCTGTTCCGCCAGTGATTAGAACGGTAAACGAACCGTCATTATCACCTAAACACAAGTTTTGAACTACTGATGTTAAATCAACATCTGCAACTAATGGAGCAGGTTCTGTGATTTCTATATCCAATAAAATAAAACAGCCGTTTTGATCTTGAACGATAATATCATAATTACCCGGAGCTAAATTGTTGAATGTTCCGGTGTTGAAAAATTGATTCAAGTTAGGCGAAATCGCATATTGAACTGTTCCTGTTCCTCCAGTGGTTTGGATGGCAATACTTCCGTTTTCACCACCATTACATAAAACATTATTGACAGTTAAGTTTGAAATCATCAATTCTTGCGGATCAGTGATTTGGATAACTGATGAAACTGCATTACAATCTACACTATCCACCTCAACTATATAATTTCCGGATGGAAGGTTAGTAAACATTCCGCTACTTTGTGGACCTGCAATTACGTTATTCACACCATCTAAAAGTGTGTAACTGTAATTTCCTAAACCACCTGTTGTGTTAGCAATAATGGTTGCAGTACTTTCACCAAAACAGTTGATATTGGCACTATTCAGATTCAAATTCAATTCTAAATCAGGAATAGTTTCTATCGTAATTTGATTCGATTGCACCACAGTACAATTGTTTGCATCTCTCACAAAAAACTGATACGTTCCAGGGCCAACATTGTAAACCGTTGTGTTGGTAAAAGTGATTCCGTCTGTACTGTATTGATACGGAGCTGTTCCACCTGAAGCAGAAACAGTGATTACTGCATCATTTGTACAAGTTAATGAACTTGTTAACGTTAATGAAGCAATAACACTTGTTGGTTCAGTTATGGTAATGATGTTAGTTGTAAAATCACAATTCCATCCGTCGGTGATGGTGATACTGTAAATTCCGGCACCTAATCCATCAAAAGTTGGACTCGTTTGTCCTCCTGAACTAGTTACAATTGTTGTTCCGGTTGAATCATACGTATTCAAAATGTATTGATACGTTCCTTGTCCTCCGATTACATTTGCTGCTGTTACAGAAGCATTCGTATCACCATTACAAAGTAAATTTGTGTTGGTAGAAGTAAGATTTGCTGAAATTAAACTCGGTTGAACCAAAATAACAATTGAACTTACCAAACACCCTCCGGCATCTTGCACAGAAACAGTATAATTTCCGGCAGCTAACCCTGTAAATAAGGAATTGGCCCCAAAAGGTTGAACAGTTGTTGAAGTCATGTTGTTAACCAATTCATATTGATACGTTCCCCATCCGCCGGTTGCATTGGCAAAAATTTCACCTAAGTTATTTGTACACGTTACATTTGCCGTTTCATTCGCAGTTAAAACCAATGGCTCACTTGGCGAAAAAACTACTGCAAAGTTGGATGTAGCTGTACAGAAAGGTGTTTCAGTTGCCGTTACAACCACTTGATAATTTCCACCTGATAATCCAGAAACGATAAATGGATTTATGGCAGTATTTCCGCTTCCGGAAGCAACCGTATTTCCTTGAATGTCAATTACATCATAGGTTACATTTCCAACATAACCTAAAATATTCACGGTGATTGTTCCATCTGTATCGCCAAAACAAGTTACACCAGATGAGTTGATTATAGTTGCTTCGATGGTATCAAAAGGTGCAATTTCGTAAGGAGCTGTTATAAAATAACAATCTGTTACATTATCTGTTACTTGGAAAGTATAGGTTCCTGGCTCAGTTAATGTAAAATTGGCACTGAAAACACCACTTCCCGATGTGATAGCAGGCTGACTTCCTAGAGGTAATAATTCAAAAGTGAAATCTCCGGATCCTCCGGTTACATTAATTTGAACGGTTCCGTCATTCGTACACGTTAAATTCGTTACCGTTGTTGCAGTAACGGCAGTAATGGTTGGTAGCGGATTAATGTTCACAACAGTTGTCGCCAAACAATTATTTGCATCACGAACAGTAACAGTAATGTTTTGAACACTTCCATTATCTACAATTGTAAATGTGTTGGATGCGAAGAAATTCGTTCCGTTAATGCTGTAAACATAAGGAGCTGTTCCAAAATTGGCTGTGGCTGTAATGGTTGATGTTTGAACCACATTGGAAGCATCACAAGCAAAATCGGTAGCCGTTGCAGCAACTGTTAATAAAGCCGGTTCATCAATTACAATGATTTCTTGTAACGAACAATCTCTGGCAGAAGTCACAGTAATCGTATAATTTCCAGCCGCTAATCCTGTGAAAACACCATTGCTTTGAGAAATTGGAGCATTTACACCATCTGTTAAAACATATGTATAAATCGGATTATCGTTGGATGCCGGTAAAGTCACGGTAATACTTCCGTCATTTCCGCCATTACAACTTACATCATTATGAACAGTAGTAAAAGTTACAGGAGTTGCAGGCTCTAATTCAATTGGAGCTTGAGCCGAACAGCCTGTGGTTGTATCATTTATTACCACCACATAATTCCCTGAAGCCAATCCGTTGAATACCGGAGAAGCTTGAGCAGCAACAATTACACCACCTACATTGTTTTGTAATTCGTATGTAAAAGTTCCACTTCCGCCGAAAGGAGTTACCGTAATAATTCCATCGTTATTAGCACAAGAAGTTTGAGCAGTTAAAGACGGGGTTAAATTCAAAGGAGCAGGAATAGTAAGGTTTACGGTATGAATACATCCGTTAAAATCTCTCACTCTAATTGAATAATTTCCTGAATTTAAATTAGTATAAGTAAATGTTGGAACTGTTTGAGCTTGGAAGGTTCCGCCGTTTAAACTAAATGTATAAGGAGCAATTCCGGCAGTTGTTAACGTTACTTCAATGGTGAAATCGCCTTGAACAGCTGTACATAAATTAGTTACAGTAGCTGAAATTTGCGGAGAAGGATCTGTTGGCACAAAAACAGGTGCTGATTGAATACATCCGTTGGCATCTCGAATATAAACTACATAATTTCCGCCTTCAACATTGAATACATTGGTTGCACTTCCCGCCCACGTGGCAACAGTTGGAGCAGGATCACCGGCAACTACCAATTGATATTGATAAGGAGCTGTTCCAAATTGGCCTGTTGCAGTAATTCGTCCTCTGTTATTTAAACAGTTGTCGTTTCTGGTAACATTCGCAGTTACTTGCAATAAATTAGTTGATTGAGAGATGGTAAACGGTACTGATGCACTACTACATCCGGTTAATGTTCCGCCATTTTCAGTAAATAAAATGTAATAAATTCCGGGAGCTAATGGGCCAAGATTTGTTACAGAAATTGGTCCACCAAGTGGTGACGATGTTCCGGTAATTCCGGTAGAAATATTCGATTGAGAATTAAATACTTCGTAGGATACACTCGTCGCCGTAGCATCATAATTATCAAATGTAAAATTCACAAAACCATCATTGCTTCCGGTACAGCTCACATTTCCAACCACATCTAACACAGAAGTTAAATTGGATGGGGTGTTGATTGGTGTATCAGCAGTTTTAAAATAATAACAATCGGTTACTAAATCGTGCACTACAAACGTGTATGTTACACCCGGAACTAATCCTGTAAAAGTAGAAGTTTCCGGAGTTCCAACATCTGACGGTTGATAGTTTGTTGAATAAGGTAAAACATTCGTTTCTAAAATAGCAAATTCATACGAACCACTACTTACTGCAGAAGTTACTGTAATGACAGCTATTCCACCGTTCACACAATCAGAAGTTGAAGTAGAAACATCAATAATCAAATCACTCGGAGGTGAAGCAATGATGATATTATCAACTAGTAAAACACATCCGTTGGCATCAATAACTTCCACATTATAAATTCCGAAACTTAAAATTTGGAATGAATGATTTTCATTGGTTACCGGAGTATAAGAATCTATAAATCCGAAATTATTATTTAAAATATAAGTATACGGAGCTGTTCCACCGGCTACACCTTGCACGATTATTTCACCATAAGAAGTACCACCCGGATTGTTACACGTAATATCTACTGTTGATATTGTGAAAACAATCGGATTAGGCTCAGTCAATGTAATAGATGCTGTATCGGTACACGAATTAGCATCAGTTAATGTAATTTGATAATTTCCGGCCGTTAATCCCGACGTTTGAGTTCCGTAATTTACACCGGTTGTGGTATTAATTACTTCTAAAACAAAAGGAGCCAAACCAACCGCATTATTGGTATTGATTTGAATTTCTCCTTCATTTCCTCCGTGACATAAAATCCCTTGTAATTCTACAACTGATATAATTTCAGGTAATGTCAACGGTTCAACAGTAATAGTTTGACTTGTAAAAGTACAGCCTTGTGCGTCGGTTATCAAAAATTGATAATTTCCGGCATTGGCAGTAGAATATACAAAGTTAGTTCCAACCACATTCGTGGATGATCCAAAAGCTCCACCGTTGAAAGAAACTTGATAGGTAAACGGAGCTAATCCACCAGCGATTGCAGCTGAAATTTGAGCATTTGGAGATGCTGTACAATCCAAACCTTTGGTTAACGATAAATCGCCTGTTAATTCAGGTTGAATAGTTTGTGAAACAATGGAGGTACATCCATTCGAATCCGTAACAATTACCGTATAACTTCCCGGAGTTAAATTGGCAAATGTGTTTGAATTTTGTGATGGATTTCCATTGATACTGAAGGTATAAGGAACTACACCACCCGTCACTGCAATTACTAATGTAGCCCCATTAGCGTCAAAACATAAATCGGATGACGATGCAATTACAGCAACAGGATTTGTTGGCGTAGTTAGGTTGAATGTGTTGCTCACAACACAACCATTTATATCATTAACCGAAATTGTATAAGTTCCGGCTTGTGTTAAATTTGTAAACGTAGCATTTGATTGCGGCCCAAGAACAGTTCCGTTAGGTTGAGTTAATTGGTATTGATAACTTCCCCATCCGCCGGTAGCAGTAATAATTACACTTCCGTTTGAATTACAACTGATCTGATTGGCAACAAATGTGAAAGCCAACGCACTACTTGGTGCTTCAACAATAGCAGTTGCTGTGTCTGTACAATTAGTAACGGTATCTGTTATCGTTATCGTATAAGTTGAAGCAGTTAAACCTGTTAGCGAAATAGTCGATAAATTTGAATTGTTTGCTGATGCAACAACCGCATTTGCACTATTTACGATTTGATAATTATATGGATTTGAATTGGTTACTGTAAAAGTAACAGCTCCATTTGAAGCTCCAAAACAAACCACATTGCTAATCGTTTGACCAATTACATCAATAATTGGTAACGGGTTGATGGTGTAAGTTTCTTGATACGTACAACCATTACTATCAGTTACTTCAAACGTGTATGTTCCGGCAGTTAATCCAGCAAAAACAGGATTAGTCCCGTTGTTCACAATTTGTCCGGCTGGAGCAATAATTTGATAAGTAAACGGAGCTGTTCCGCCAACTGTTGAAACTGTAACCGTTGCATTTTGTGCCGGGCACTTTAAAGCAGTTGCACTGAAAGTTAAATCCGTTAATTGGTTTGGTGCAACTAAGGAAATGGTATTGGTTGTAAAAATACATCCATTCGCATCTTGAATATAGATGGTGTAATTTCCTGATGTTAAACCTGCAAATTCCGAAGAAGAAACAAAGTTCACACCATCAATACCAAATAGATATGGAGCAGTTCCACCTGTGATACTTCCCGGCACAATGTTAATAGTTCCCGCATTGGTAATACAAGTATAATTTTCGGTAATTTCAGCAACACCAGTCATTGGCGTTGGTTCAGTAATTGTGAAATCGGTAGAAAAATCACAAACGGTACTTCCTTGAGTTTGAATCATCACAACCGTATAATCTCCCGCTGGTAAATTGTTGAAAATACCGGAATTATTGGTGCTGATGATGTTTCCGTTTTCATCAAGTAATTGATACGTTACTTGAAAACCATTCGTGTTTGTAACGGTGTAAGTGATTATACCATTTGATCCTCCATTACATAAAACATTTTGAGTTGAAGTTGTAAAAACAACATCTGGAGTTATCGTAATCGTTACCGGATTTGAAGTAGCACTACAGTTATTAGAATCTACAACGATAAAAGCATATGTTCCCGGAGTGGTAATTATAAATGTATTTTCCGGCTGAAAATCGCCAGAAGTTGGGTTTTGATCTACACCATCAATTGTACCAATAGCATACGAATACGGAGGGTTTCCACCTGAACCAATTACTGTAATTTCACCATCGTTACAACCAATACTTTGTGTAACGGTAGCTACTACGGCCAAATTATTTTGGTCTTCAATTGTAACAGTTCCGGTAAATGAACAACCATCTTCTGTAATAACTGTAACCGTATAAGTTCCCGGATTTAAGTTATTGAAGGTATAATCGTTATCAACAACCCATCCACTTGTTGCAGAAATTGGATTGGTAATACTAAATTGATATTGCGGCTGTGCTCCAGTTGCTTGCACACGAATACTTCCAAAACCATTACAATTAGTGTTTTGTGGAATCAAATTTACTTGAAAATTATTTTGTTGAATTCCGATGTTTGGTAATTCAAATACACATCCGTCTGTCACACCAATTTGTGTAACTTGAACCGTATAAACTCCCGCATCTGAAATAGTAAACACAGGATTATTTTGGTAAGGAACTAAAATGTTTCCGGTCATCTGATCAATCAATTGAAATTGATAATCCGACGGAAGATTAGTAATCGTGATGCTTCCCGGCGTATTGCAAAGTATGTTAGTTGTTACATATTGAATGTCTAATAAATTCGTATACACATTAAAATAAAAACGTGTAAAACATCCATCTTGATAATTAATCGTCAAGCGATATTGTCCGGCCGTGGTTACATTAAAGTTGGCACCTGTTCCTACTTGATTCCACGAACAAGCCGGATTATTATTGGCACACGTATCAATGCCAACCGGAGGGCAACTGGCTTCATTCAATACTTCCCAAACAATACTGGTTGCATCGCTGATTCCGGTTTGAATGAGCTGACTATCGTTCGTTCCACACAAGAAAATATAAGGCAATTGTTCTCCATTATTTGGACAAATTACTACCTCATCGGCAAAAGGAATTACCGGGTTGGTTTGTGTTGCTCCAAATAATAACACATTAAAAGTTTGAGTGATTCCGATACACGGAGGAGTTGCGGTATTTACCACAGTATAAGTTCCCACGTTGGAAACAGTAATTGTTTGTGTATTTCCGATTACTTCATTGGCACTATTGTACCAAGTATACGTTTCATAACCATTTGCTGCGGTAAGTGTAATATCTGTTCCACACAAATAGGCTTCGTTTTCAAAAATACAATCATCGATATCGACCAAGAAATTCGCCGGACCCGGTTGACCAAATCCACAACTGTCCAGTCCGGCAAAACTTGGGTCATTTGATATCCAATTGTTATTTAAAACGCCTCGGTAGGTTGTATAAGCTTGATTCTGAATTAAATTTGAACAAGCATCTTCCAATTCACTACACGTTGTTGCCACTTGCACACGAATGCGAATGGTATAAACAGGATCACCTATTTCTACTAAATTATTAGGTAAAGTAAAAACCAATTCATCAAAAGCAGGATCGTGTGTGAAAGTCACCCCAGGAGCTCCACTTAAATCTACTGATATAAAACTGGTATTGATTGGTAAAATGTCACGAATGGTTGTGTTGGTCGCATCATCATTACCCACATTTTGAAATGTAACAACATAATCTAAGAATTGCCCTAGGTTAACATCAGCCCCACCGATGTCGTTTCCTGCTAAATCTTCGACAGTTTTTACTAATTTAATATCCGGTTCTATGACTTCAATATTAAATGCATTGAAGAACATAAAGTAAGTGTCTTGTGTTGAGGTAATTCGCAATGTTGCTCCTGTTTCATTATTCGGAATTACACTGTTAAGCGGATTAGCTACTGTAATAATATCTCCATCGTATCCCAATGTATTTAAACTGTTTGGAACTCTATCTACAAAGTCGGTGTTATTCAGTGTTAATCGACTATTAAAAAAATTGTTGGTTACATTTAATGTATTTCCCAACGCGGTAAAAGTTGCGTTTGAGTCAGCTCTAAATAACAACTGATCTCCCGTAATTCTATTATCGCCTTCTAAAGCTGCTGATGCTAATTTTGCTCTTACCGGAAACGGCGGTGGCAAAGTTGTAAATCCGGAGTAAGAAATATCCGTTTGACCAATTGTTGCACGCACTCCTGCGAAACCATCATAAGCAGTAATAAATTTTCCGGTCATCGTTGGATTTTCATACACAAAGAAAATTGTCCATCCACCGGAAACTCCTCCTCCATTAATTTGTCCTTGCGTAGCTCTGATGTTTGCTACTGTATATTCTCCTTCCGGATTGGCTAAACCTGTTACTAATGAAGTAATATCTGCAAAACAAGAATACGGACTATTTGCAATAAAATCGGGATTTGTAAATCCGTCAAAAATTAATTGTCCGGTGATGTTTTGATAAGCTCCTCCCGGCAATTTTAATCGCACTTGGTTAAAATCATTTTCACGCACATTATCACCATCTCCCGGAGAAGTGGAATAACCGTTGTTAAAACGATAAGTTGCCGACCAATATAATCCGGCATACACAATTTTGTTACATCCGCTAGCAGGCAAAAGTAATGATGCACTACTTGAACTGAACGTACTTGGATCACCATCAATATCAATGTATCGCATATCGAGGTTATCATTGTATTCCGATGAATTTCCAACCGTATTATACGGATCATTTGGCGTGTTGGAATTGGTTTGTCTGTTCACAATTCCGTTTGAAATCAACGTCATATCTCCTTTTAAATTTCGTTCATAGCGAACCGTAAAAGGAACGGGAACCTGGGCATAGGCTACCAAGTTAATTAGCAAAAAACAACCGAGTAGGAAGATTGTTTTTAATTGTGGTATTTGGGGCGTTTTCATTTTGGGGTGTTTATTTTATGTTAATGTTCATAATCCAAATTTCATCAAAGTAGGTGTTGTCAACATTCGTGTAATAGGAGATTAGGGCTTCACTCCATTCTGAATGTTTTTTTAAATAAACATACCTGAAATTGTTTTTTGGGTTAATAAAATAATTGGCTTTAATTCCTCGCTTTTTTAGCTTATTGATAAAATCATCAGCAAAAGCAGGATCAGAAAAAACATTGGAAATAATGTAATATCCGGGTTCTTGATTATCTACCTGCAAATAGTTTCCTTTTTTGGCAGTAGCTCTTTTTTTGTCGGTCAGTCTGGAATAATACTCTTTGATTTCTTCATCTGTTAGGGAAAATTTTGAATTGGTATTTGTTTTTGGTTCTTCTTTTTTGAGTTTGGAAATTTTAGATTCCAAATCAGTATTTTTTGAATTATTTTTAGTTGATGGTAATTTAATTTCTTCTTTTTTAGTTGATGATTTCATAGCCGATAATTTACTGTTCAAATCATTTTTATCTTCTTTCACTACAACTGTTTCGCCATTTTTCACAGTTGTTTTTGTTGTGGTTTCTACTGTTTTTTCTTCTGTAACCACTGTTGTTTTTGGATCACAATTGCAATCTTTTTCGGCAATGGTTACTTCTAATCGTTCGATGTATTGCATCATATTCTCAATTCGTTTTTCAAAATCGGCTTTCTTCATATTTTCAAGCGAATCTTGTTTGACAATGATTTCCAATAGTTTTAAATTATTTTCGTCCAACGTCATTTTTAATTTTTCAATTTCGATGTCTTTGTTATAGGATTTCATTGTTTCATCTTCATCATATTCTTCTTCCTCTTCAACTTCTGCAATCGCTTTTGATGGTTTTTTCTTTTTCAAAACCGATTTTTTATTCTTTGGAGCAGGCTCAATGATGATTGGTTCTTCGGCCATATCTTCATATTCTTCTTCTGCAAAATCGTCTTCGTATTCTTCTTCAAATTCTTCTGTTTCTTTCAACACTTTTGGCTTTCTAACAACTGCTGTCGGCTTTTTTTTTGATGATTTTCTGTTGTATGTTTCTTCGCTCTCTTTTCCTGCAAATCGATAGGAAAGTGTAATTTCGTGCGTTGGACCAAAATTCACTAAACCATCATTTATTACTCTTTCATAGGTATAACCTAAAGACAATTTTTTGGTAAAATGAGCTCCAACGCCAATATTTACTCCAAAAAAATCATCAATTCCGGCTTGCACCCAACCTAAATTTGGAAAGTTGGTAATCACCGAACCTCCATACACAAAATCATCCGTCTGATTCATTTTTCCTCGAGCAATTAATCTGAAAAAACCGTTTTCAAACAACCCTTCCTGATTTTGCATTTGATGATGATACATCGCATGTCCGGTGTACGTTTTTTGCGAATAATCTTGAACCATTTCGCTGGATTTAAAATCATAATCCACAAAATTTTCGGCATAAACTCCAAAGTCAAAACTTCCCCAGGTTACATTCAAACCCGGTTTTACTGTTAAAATTGAATTGTTTCGCAACGCCATAATGGCCGGATCAGGTTCGTTGGTTACCGCTCTGTTTCTATCCACACCACTGTTGTAATAAGCGATGTTGAAACCTAAAGTCAACTTTATTTTTTCACGAATCGGAATTTGATACGCATAATTTCCAACTCCTCCAAAACTGGTAATAATTCCTAAATTCTGTTGATAAATTCCAATCCCTACTCCTGCTCTTTCACCGTGTTTTCCGGAATAAGAAAGCATATATAATTCCGGCGAATCATCAAATTGAATCCATTGATTTCTGTGGTAAAGTGTGAGATACGAATCGTTTTCACGAACTACCGAAAAAGTCGGATTCATCATAAATCGATTCAACAATAAAGTGTTTTGCGTAGGTATCGTAAACGTCAAAACAGGAGCATCTTGTGCTTGCAAATCGGCAAACACAAATCCTGTTAAGATTAAAACGATTACGTACTTTTTTATCATTTTTATTCGATTACGGTAATGGATCCTCGTTTAATAATTTCGTCATTTTCAGAAATGATGTAATAAAAAACCGGTTCTGATTTAGCATATTCTAAAGTTGAATTTGGCCAGTTATTTTGATAATTTCTAGCTCTGAAAACTACTTTTCCTTTTGGTGAATAAATAATCACCTCAACATCTTCTTTATTAATATATTCGTTCGGAAGTGACCAATAATCATTGATTCCATCGTTGTTCATCGTAATTACATTTGGCACAACAATGCTTGTGTTTTCAACAACAGTAACTGTAAATGTTTTAGTGAATTCACAATCGCCAATCGTTCCAATAATTATGTATGTTCCGGCTTGTGAAACTGAAAATGAATTTCCAATGGCAATAATTTCTTCGTTCAAATACCAAGTGTAATTATCAACTCCGCTTGCAATCACTTCGGTTGAACCTCCTTGAATGACGGTAATTGCATCGGCTATGTTTAAAGTAATTCCGTCTGTTGTGATCACTTCAACTGCAATTGTGTTTGAGGAATAGGAACATCCATCAAAATCAATCGTCATAAAATAATTTCCCGGTTCAGTTACTGTAATTGAATTTCCTGTGCCGATTTCAGAGTTGTTTTCAATCGAAAACCACGTTAGGATATAATTCGGATTTGTGATGTCTGATGATAAGGTGACACTTCCACCCGATTCACATAAAGTTCCTTCGGTTGATAAAGTAAAATTATCTGAAATGCCTAATTTTATAGTAACAGTATTAGAAATAATTGCACTAAAACCTGGTATGGTAACTCGTAATTCATACAAACCATTTTCTAAATAAGAAGCAACATTATAGGTTGTATTGGATGATGAAAGCACCAATTCTCCATCCTTGTACCATTCATAAACATAACCATACGAATTGTTTAGAATGGACATTGTTTCAGATGAACTAACCGCATTAAAGTTTGTAATTGATAACGTTGCTTGATCACTTTCACAAGGAGAATAACCTGAATTTGCAGCAATTGTCACGTTGAATGAATCAGGATAAACCAATTCTGCAACAACTTCTTGTGTTGCATCACAGCCGGTTGTTTGTGTAACAATTACTTTGTAAACACCGTCTTGCGTCACATTGATTGACGAAGCTGTTTGTCCCGAAATAATTGCGTTATTTCTAAACCATTCAAAAGTTGGATTTACAGCATTGGTTGTAGCGGTTAAGATTTTGGTTTCTCCCGGAATGATAATCGATATTGCCGGTAAATTCAAACTTGCTGTAATGCTGTTTAGTTCTAAATTCACCGAATTTGATGTAACTGTACAAGCTCCATACGAAATCACTAAATGATAATTTCCCTCTTGGTTCGTGGTGTAACTTGGTTGAATTGCTCCCGTAATTAAGGTGTTATTTCGATACCAATTGTATGTGAAAATATTGTTGGTTACAGAACTATTTAGTTGAACGGAGTTTGTTCCGCATAAACTTCCAACAGCAGTTACAACCGGAGTTTCAAGTTGCAAAGCAATCGAAATGGTATTTGATTCAATTGGGGCAAAGGTTGGAATGGTAACGCGTAATTCATATAAACCATTTTCTAAAAAAGAAGGAACGGTGTAGGTTGTACTCGATGATGAAAGTACTAATAATCCATCTTTAAACCATTCATAAACATAACCATACGAATTATTTAAAATGGATATTGTTTCAGATGAACTAACTGCATTAAAACTAGTAATTGACAAAGTAGCCTCCTCACTTCCACAAGGCGAATAACCAGCATTTGCCGCAATCGTTACATTGAAAGAATCCGGATAAACCAATTCGGTAACCGCTTCTTGCGTTGCATTACAACCTGTTGTTTGTGTAACAATTACTTTGTAAACACCATTTTGTGTCACATTAATTGACGAACCGGTTTGTCCTGAAATAATTGCATTATTTCTGAACCATTCAAAAGTTGGATCTACAGCATTTGTTGTGGCGATTAAGGTTTTTGTTTCTCCTGGAATAATTATCGATGTTGCCGGTAAATTCAAATTGGCTGTAATACTGTTTTGTTCTAAATTCACTGTATTGGATGTAATCGAACAAGCTCCATACGAAATCACTAAATGATAATTTCCGGCTTGGTTGGTAGTGTAACTTGGTTGAATTGCTCCTGTAATTAACGTGTTATTTCGATACCATTTGTATGTAAAAATGCTGTTGGTTACAGAACTGTTTAATTGAACTGAGTTAGTTCCACACAAACTTCCAACCGCAGTTAAAACCGGAGTTGGAAGTTGCAAAGCAATCGAAATGGCATTTGATTCAATCGGAGCAAAGGTTGGAATGGTAACACGAAGTTTATACGATCCATTTTCTGTTGCATCATCAATAGTGTGTGTTGTTCCGGTAGCTCCTGCAATTGGTGCATTATTCAATAACCACTGATACGAAAAATTCGGATTTGGAAGAGAAACAGTTACATTTCCGGAAGAAGTTTGTGCAATAATCGAACTCAACGACAACGTAGAAGTCGTCACATTACAAGATTGATAATCGCCGGAATTTTGAATAGTTATCGTAAACCCAATTGGATATTGAACCACAACTGTCAATTGTTCAGAAATCGTGCAACCTTGTGTTTCAGTTACAGTTAATTGATACGTTCCGGGTTGTGTAACGGTGTAATTTGCAGTGGTCGCACCCGCAATTACTACGTTATCTTTTCTCCATTGATAAGTTGGCGTCGTTGCATTATTTACCGAATTAATTTGAAGTTGTTCGCCCGGAATGATGACTTCATTCGCATCCACATTCCAATCAATATCCAATTCAATTAATTCTAAAAAGATGGCATTCGACTCAAAAACACAACCACCAAACGTAATTCTTAATTTATAAATTCCTTCTTGTGCAGCATTGTAAGTTGGTCCGGTTGCTCCCGAAATCGCAACATTATCTTTAAACCATTGATAAAGGTAACCTGTATTTTGATGAGATGATGTTAAAAGGCGTGGCGTTCCATCACAAATATAATCGACATTTCCGGCTGATGAAATTGATAAATTTATACCGGCAGTTACATTAACAGAAACAATGTTTGAATAGGAATTCATCACACAACTTCCATAATCCACAATCGCATAATAATTTCCGGATTGAGTTACGGTTAACGAAGGACCGGTTGCTCCTGAAACTTCAGCAAAATTGCGAAACCATTTATACGTTAAACCGGAATAGAAGAGAGGTGAAGCCGGAGTTCCTGTGTTATCAACTTGTAATGTTATATTTCCTCCTTCACAAAAAGAAACCGTTCCCGAATTATTATTAATGGAAAAAGGCTGATTGTGAACAGCGTAATAAGCAGAAAAAGCAGCACTTACAGGACTTGTTACTGCCGGAGCTGTACTTCTAACTCTAATTCTGTACGCTTCTCCGGCAACCGTTGTTGGCATTGCAAACGAAACATTAACCGGAGAAGTAGTGCTTGTTGAGGTGGTTAAAGTTGTTGCCGTTCCAAAATTTCCCGAAGGATCAGAAAGTTCCACAATAAATTGATTTCCAGCTTGAACGTTGGAAACCGGGAAAAAAGTAAAACTAAGATTGTATGAATTAAATCCTTGTGAAGCACAAGCTTGAGAGAAACCTAAAGAAGGTGTGCCAATTACTATCGTTTGGGCATACCCATTTCCGATGCCGTTAAGCAACATCAGAAACAAAAAAGAAAAAAATAATTTTCTTGGGGTAATTTTCCAAACCATAAAACACTCTTTATGTCGGACTGCTTTTACCCCAAAAGCAATCGGTTGTTATTTTGTAATTTAAATAGGCACTACACTACACTTAATTACGAAAAAAACGATAAATGGTTTTCTGTTTCTATCTGTTTTTGAAATTTGTTTCACTAAAAGTATATAAATATTTAGATGACTATGTAAATTTAACATTAAAATCGATGAACGGTAAGCAGGTTTGCGGGAAACCGTAATTGCCTGTATTGAAAACCGTAACAACAATTGCAGTTGGTCGATTATTTAGAAACAGACTAACTTTTTGGTTGAATTTTTTTAAAAAATCATTTACGGCAAATAGGTAAATTTTTCCGTATTTTTGTCGCTCATTTTATTGATTATGTCAGAAGAAAAGTCGCTCAATTTTATTGAACAAATTATCGAAGAAGATTTAAAGAATGGTTTTGCCAAGGATAAACTTCGTTTTCGTTTTCCGCCGGAACCAAACGGATATCTTCACGTGGGTCACGCCAGTTCTATTTGTTTAAATTTCGGATTAGGAATTGATTATCAATCGCCTGTAAATTTGCGTTTTGATGATACCAATCCCGCCAAGGAAGAACAAGAATACGTAGATGCCATCAAACGCGATGTGCAATGGCTTGGCTATCAATGGGCTGAAGAACGTTATGCGTCTGATTATTTTCAAGAATTGTATGATTGGGCGGTTGAATTTATCAAAAAAGACAAAGCCTACGTAGATAGCCAATCTTCGGAAGAAATGGCAAAACAAAAAGGTACACCAACGCAAGTGGGTACCAATAGTCCATACAGAAATCGTTCGGTTGAAGAGAATTTAGATCTTTTTGAGCGAATGAAAAACGGAGAATTTCCGGAAGGAACTCACGTTTTACGTGCTAAAATCGATATGGCTTCTACGAATATGTTGATGCGTGATCCGTTGATGTATCGAATTTTGCATAAACATCACCATAGAACAGGCGACAATTGGTGTATTTATCCAATGTACGACTGGGCTCACGGTGAAAGTGATTATATCGAAGGAATTTCGCATTCACTTTGTACGCTGGAATTTTTACCACACAGAGAATTATACGATTGGTTTTTAGATCAAATTTATGATGCTAATAGAGTTCGTCCGAAACAACGAGAATTTGCAAGAAGAAACCTTTCGCACACCGTTGTAAGTAAACGAAAATTACTTCAATTGGTTCAAGAAGGTCACGTTGCTTCTTGGGATGACCCAAGAATGAGCACGATTTCCGGAATGAGAAGAAGAGGTTACACACCGACTTCCATTCGGAATTTTGCCAAAACAATTGGTATTGCTAAACGAACCAATTTAATTGATGTTTCACTTTTGGAATTCTGTGTTCGTGAAGATTTGAATAAAACTGCTCCACGTGTAATGGCCGTTTTGAATCCGATAAAATTAGTCATTACCAATTATCCTGATGGTCAAGAAGAGTGGTTGGATGCCGAAAACAACCCTGAAGAAGAGGTTTTGACCTACAGAAAAGTGCCGTTTTCAAAAGAATTATACATCGAAAGAGAGGATTTTCAAGAAGAAGCTAATAAGAAATTTTTCCGATTAACGTTGGGAACAGAAGTTCGTTTGAAAAATGCCTACATCATCAAAGGTGAAAATGTTATCAAAGATGCTCATGGAAATATCACCGAAATTCACGCTTCGTATGATGTTGATTCTAAGTCGGGTAGTGATACAGAAGCCAGTCAACGCAAAGTAAAAGGAACCATACATTGGGTTTCTGTTCCGCATGCCGTGGAAGCAGAAGTTCGTATTTATGACCGATTATTTACGCACGAAAATCCGGATGGTGACAAAGAAGTTGATTTTAAAAATTACATCAACCCAAATTCATTAGAAGTGATTACCGGCTATGTTGAACCAAGTTTACAAACCGCTCAACCGGAGGATAAATTTCAATTTCAACGTTTGGGATATTTTTGTACCGATAAAGATTCAACGTCTGAAAAGTTAGTCTTTAACAAAACAGTTGGCTTGAGAGATACTTGGGCTAAAGTGGAAGCAAAGGAGTAAAATTTTTTCAGCGAGTGTGTCATTTCGACGATAGGAGAAATCACACAAAGTTGATAAAAGAATATTCTATTTTCGATATGTGATTTCTCCCTTTAGTCGAAATGACACAGTGAAAGATTTTCATAAACAAAAACTATAATAGCCACAAATTACTGTGGCTTTTTCTATTATTTGTATTTTCTATTGATTTTAAAATTCTATTATCAAAAACAATCAAAAACGGCTTTTTTAGAGCGTTTTTTAGGAAGAAAAAATAAAAGGAAATGTGATTTTATGCTTCGCTCAATGAAAGTGAATTTAAACGTTTCTAATTCGTTTTTGATGAATTTCTAACCGTTTTTTCATCCTTAAAAATTCGAAAACTAAAATTTCTGTGCTTTCCGTGATTTCTGTGAGAAATATGTTTTTCATTTTTCAAATTTTTCGAATCTGTGTTCAAAAAAATCTTTGAAAATCCATTAAGCAAAGCTTCAAAAAAAATCAGCGTAAATCCTTTTCATCCATCAAATCCGTGTTCCATTAAATTTAACTTTTCAAATCTGTGTCCAATTAAAACAAAAAAAAGAGACCCGAAGGTCTCTCTCATTTTATTCTTCATCTTCGGTCGTACCGAATTCATCTTTAGGAGCACTTTTTTTATTTGCTTTTTTAATAGCTCCTTTTTTCATCGCTTCACCAACTTGGTTACTGGCGGTAAAACTGGCTACCATATTATTTAGCATATCACTTCCGGCTTGTGGGGAGTTTGGTAACAAAATCAAGTTTGAATTTGTATCGGCACCAATCGCTTGCAATGTATCATAATGTTGAGTCACAACAATTAATGCAGATGCTTCTTGCGAATTAATTCCAACACGATTCAATACATCCACACTTTCTACCAAACCTCTTGCAATTTCTCTTCTTTGATCAGCAATACCTTGACCTTGAAGTCTTTTACTTTCGGCTTCAGCTTTGGCTTTCGCTACAATTCTGATTCTTCCGGCTTCAGCTTCATATTCAGCAGCGGTTTTTTCACGATCGGCCGCATTAATTCTATTCATTGCATTTTTTACTTGAATATCCGGATCAATATCGGTAATCAGCGTGTTAATGATGTCGTAGCCATAAGTAGTCATCGCTTCGTTCAACTCACGTTTTACAGCAACGGCAATATCATCTTTACGCTCAAAAACATCATCCAATTTTAATTTTGGAACTTCGGCACGCACCACGTCAAATACATACGAAGTAATCTGATCGTGCGGATATTCTAATTTATAAAACGCTTCATATACTTTCTCTTGAATCACTTTAAACTGAACTGAAACTTTCATTTTTACGAACACGTTGTCTTTTGTTTTCGTTTCAATGATAACATCTAATTGTTGAATTCTTAAATTTAATCGTCCGGCAACTTTATCAACTACAGGAATTTTCAGTTGAAAACCGGATTGTCTTATACTGCTGAATTTACCGAAACGTTCAATTACCGCTGCCGATTGTTGTTTAACAGTGAAAAAGGATGCTAACAATAATAAAAACGCAAACACGAGAATAATAATAGTCCAATACATAGAAAAATAGTTTTTAGGTTATATGTAATGATACGAAATTTCTCGTACGTTTGTTACAACTTTACACATAAATCATGAAAAGATATTTTTTAGCATTCGTTTTACTTGGATTTACAAGCACCGTTTCGGCTCAATATGGCAAAGGCGATTATAACCATATCGGAATTAGTTTAGGTATAAATCAAACCAATTTGTACACAGATAATTTTAATATAAAACCCGGCACAAGTTGGACAGGAGGATTGTCTATGCGTGGAAATTACTACAACAATTTTTCGATGATCTACGGAATGAATTTCACCGAAAACAAGTTTGCAGTTGAAACTTTTTCAGGCATTTCTCAAAAAGAAGTGGATTTAAAAATGATGGCTGTGCAAATTCATTTGTTACTGTGTTACAAAATTGGTGGCGGTCCGGTTTCGTTAGATTTTGGTCCGGTGTTGCAAGTCAACAGTAAATTAAAATTCAACAGTTCCGATGAAAATAATTTTATTGTTGGTAATCAATTGCTTCGTGTTAAAGATATTGAAGACATAAACCCAATTAATTTTAATGTTTATGCCGGAATTTCCGGTGGTTTTGAAAATATACGTTTGAGTTTGAGTTATCAATATGGTGTAACCAATATTTTGAATAGTTTGAATGACCAAGAAGAAGTTGCTCTTTTAGCCGATGGAAAACTTAAAGGAAATTTAGGCGTAATTGCCGGAAATATTATCTTTTATTTTTAATAAAGTAAGGCTCCCGAAAAAGGAGCCTTTATTTTAATGCCCAGGTTCATAAATCAACCTAAAGAACGTACTAAATCGTTCGTTTTCTCGACTAATCGGAATTCCGGTAACAATTCCGATTAATAAATTATCAGCAATTCCAACTCGCATTTGAGGGCGAATGGTCATGTCAAAATCGGTTTTGGTTACTTCTTTGTTGAATTCGATTCCAATGAAATTTCGCGTTCCCGGAATCATATAATGAAAATTGCTGTTGATTTGCCAATTGGTATACGTTGAATTGTCTTCAAAATGATGAATAAATGCCGGTCCCGTGTAGAGTAGGGTGTGAAAATTATTTCCCCAACGTTTCGCTGCAACAAAAAATGGATTATAAACATTTCCGACAAATAATTTTCCGTTGCCGTAATTGTCAAATTCATTCATTTCAAATTCTTGAATATAGCCAAGTGCTAACGAAGTTTTTTGTTTTTCTGAAACATAAAAGGAATATTGAGCAGCCAATTTTATGCTGTTTAGCTTACTTCCCGGAGCCATCCCGTTTTTGTTGGATGGATAAACAGTAAAAGGCAATTCGACTTCTAAACCCAAACGATCGATTGGAGCCCATTCATATTCTACCAGTGCTAAATATTCATCATAATCATTGTTGTCGGTAATTCCAAAACCAACGTTCCATTCTTTTTCACCTTTTCTGGCACCTAAATCTCGAATTAAATCGATGTATAAAGGTTCGGCGTGAAGTACTTTTGGTTTCTCTGTTTTGGTTAAAACTTCTTCGATATACAAACTGTCTGTTATGGTGTTTTCGGTTTGTGAAAAAGTGATTTGACTTAAAAAAAGTATTGAAAAGAAGCATAGATATTGCTTCAAACTAACTGTATTCATAATTGTTTAATTTTTAATTTATACGAATGATTTAAGCTGTTTCCGATTGGAAAACAAGTTGTTACGAATAAAATAAATTAAACTTCAGGTGGAGGAGAATGAATTTCTAGCGAAGGTTTTAAGAAGATAATTTTAGAATAATGAAAACTCTTTTTTATCGGATTAAAAACGATTAGTTTGGTATTGATTTCATAAAAAGGCAACACAAACTTATCCATCGAAAAACCTTTTTTCATTGTTGGATTTTGTTCGCTGTCGTTTGAATTATTTTCAGGAATAGCCTCTTCAAAACCTAAGACTTTTTCAAAAACTAATTCAACTATACTTTCTTGTTCGTTGTAGTTTTTATGATTTTGCTCTTTTTCATCAAATAAAGAAGTAACATCTACACTGATATTCAACAGGTAGAATGCCATAAATCCCCAAACAAAAGATGTTATTTTAGAATGTCGAATTGCATTTAACATGTCACAAAAGTAAAACCTTTTAACAAAATTAAATTTTTTCTATTGCTTTTAGTATTCTTTTAACGGTTTCTTCTTTGCCGATAAGTTCAATAATATCAAACAAATGCGGACCTTTTAAAGCTCCAACCAAACTCAATCGAAGTGGTTGCATTACTTTTCCCATTCCAATTTCGTTGGTGTTCATCCAATCTTTCAAAATTGTTTCGATGTTTAAAGATGTAAAATCCTCAATCGATTCTAAAACTTCAATCACTTGTTTCATTAAAGCTGGTGTTTCTTCTTTCCAATTTTTTGAAGCTTTTTCGTCATACGAAGTAGGTGCAACAAAGAAATAATCTGCTAATTCCCAGAAATCGGATACAAAATTCGCTCGTTCTTTTATAGAAGAAACGATTTTGATCAGTTTATTATTTTCAACAGAAATTCCTTTTTCGTTTAAAATTGAAGAAAAACTTGCCGCTAATTCTTCATCACTTTGCTTTTGCAAATACTGATGATTAAACCATTTGTTTTTCTCCGGATCAAATTTAGCTCCGGCTTTATGAACGCGATTTAAATCAAATTTTTCAACCAATTCATCTAATGAAAATATCTCTTGATCAGTTCCGTCATTCCAACCTAATAAGGCTAAAAAGTTTATCACAGCTTCCGGAAAATAACCCGTTTCACGATAACCGGATGAAATTCCTTCTTCAGTTTTCCATTCCAAAGGAAAAACCGGAAAGCCCATTTTATCACCATCTCTTTTGGATAATTTTCCATTCCCGATAGGTTTTAAAATCAATGGTAAATGTGCAAATTCAGGTGCTTCCCAACCAAAAGCTTTGTATAACAAATGGTGAAGTGGGAGCGAAGGCAACCATTCTTCGCCACGGATAACGTGTGATGTTTCCATCAAATGATCATCAACAATGTTGGCCAAATGATACGTTGGCATTCCATCACTTTTAAATAACACTTTGTCATCTAATAAGTTAGTGTCAAATTTTATGTCGCCACGAATGATGTCTTTCAATTCTAAAACTTCATTAACAGGTGTTTTAAATCGAATGACAAAATCTTCGCCGGCAGCAATTCTTCTGTTCGTTTCTTCCATTGACATCACCAACGAAGTATCTAATTTTTCACGATTATGCCAATTATAAATAAATGTCTTTCCTTGCTCTTCGTGCTGTTTTCTGTGTAAATCCAACGCATCAGCAGTATCAAAAGCATAATATGCCCAACCAGAATTTATCAATTGATCGGCATATTGTTTGTACAACGTTTTTCGCTCACTTTGACGATACGGTCCAAACTTTTCGTTCTTATTTACTGTTTCTGATGGAGCAATTCCTAACCATTCCAATGCTTCAAAAATGTACTGCTCAGCTCCGGGAACAAAGCGATTTTGGTCGGTATCTTCAATTCGTAAATAAAAAACACCGTTATTTTTTTTCGCAAATAAATAATTAAACAAAGCTGTTCTCACACCACCAATGTGCAATGGTCCGGTTGGACTGGGTGCAAAACGAACGCGTACAGGTCTTGACATTTTATTAAATTTTTTGCAAAGATACATTTTATGAATTTTATTTATGAAAAGTGTTTTGAAAAATAACCTTGCCTTATCAGAGGAAAAACAAAGTTGAGTGTTATGACTTTTTTTAATTCGTGTTAATTCGTGAAATTCGTGGCAAAAACCTCCCCCCAACCCCCTCCAAAGGAGGGGGAGACGTTGAAGATTGAGCTACAATTTTAGATTAGAAGTAATTGCCGTTATGTTTTTCTCGGTGAAATTTTTGCAGGACAATAATCTGTGTTAATCAGTGAAATCCGTGTCAAAAAACTGAATGAAACTGTTAATTTCATTAGAAAACTTTTAACTTTTGACTATCGAATAAAATTGTACTTTTATCAGTTATAAGTAAAAGCCTCATTATTTTGGAAACAAAGTCACTGATTTATCAAAAGTTAGAAGCATTCATAAAAAAATATTACACCAACGAACTTGTAAAAGGAGTCATCTTATTTGTTGGTTTTGGGTTGTTGTATTTCTTTTTTACGCTTTTTGTAGAATATTTTCTTTGGTTAAAACCAGTAGGAAGAACAATATTATTTTGGTTATTTATCGCAGTTCAATTGTTTCTTTTATCGCGATTTATTTTGTTTCCGCTGTTTAAGTTGGTTAAACTTCAAAAAGGAATTGATTACCAACAAGCATCGCAAATCATTGGAAATCATTTCACTGAAGTGAATGACAAACTGACTAACTTTCTGCAATTAGCCGAAAATAACCAGCAATCAGAGCTACTTTTAGCTTCCATCGAACAAAAGGGGAAAAGTTTGCAACCGATTCCATTTAGCAACGCCATCAATTTTAAAAAGAATACAAAATACCTTCCGTGGGCGATTGTTCCATTGTTGTTTTTGAGTTTCTTTATGTTGTCGGGAAACAGCGATATTATTGCTGATAGTATGAATCGAGTGGTGCGATATAACGAAAAATTTTCACCACCGGCTCCGTTTTCTTTTGTGGTTTTAAATGAAAATTTACAAACAGAACAAGGGTTGGATTATGTTCTTCAGGTAAAATCTGAAGGAAAGATAATTCCCGAAAATGCAATGATTTTTATTGGTGACGAAAGTTATTTTATGGAAACCACAAAACCTGGCGTTTTTGAATATCGTTTTACAAAACCATCCAAAAATATTGAATTTCACATTGAAGCGAATGCAGTTTCTTCGGATGATTATGAACTTTCGGTTGTGGCTGTTCCAACTGTTTCTAATTTTGAAATGGTCTTGCAATTTCCATCGTATCTGAATCGAAAAGCCGAAATAATCAAAGGTTCCGGTAATGCGATTGTACCAGAAGGAACGAAAGTGAGTTGGAAAATTAATGCTCTTTCCACATCAAAAATTGAATATGCTGATGGTTCGGGTTTTAAAAATTTTGTTCAGGAGAATAATGAATTCAAATTTTCTAAAAATGTTCTTCAAAATACAGAATATCAAATACTTACTTCAAATAATAAAGTTAAACATTACGAGAAATTAAACTATCAAATCTCAACGATTAAAGATCAATTTCCCACCATAACGGTCAACAATGCACCAGATAGTTTGCGAATTGAGAAGAATATTTTAATTGGTCAAGTTTCGGATGACATTGGACTTTCTAAATTGCAAATCGTCTATTATCCTAAAAACAATGAAAAAGCGGCTTTAAAATCGGCTATTCCGGTGAAGAAGGATGTCTTTGATCAATTCATTTACACTTTCCCGGGAAATCTTCCGGTAGAAGAAGGTGTTTCGTATGAATACTATTTTGAAGTGTTTGATAATGACGCGATTCACAATTATAAAAGCTCAAAATCTTCTGTGTTTTCCGATCGAATTAGTACGGAAGAAGAACGGGAAGATGAGCAATTCAAACAACAAAATGATAATATCAACAGCATTCAAAAATCGTTAAAAAATCAAGATAAGCAGATGTCTGAGTTAGATAAGCTTCAGAAAATGAGTAAAGAAAAAGAAAGCTTAGAATTTAAAGACAAACAAAAAATAAATGATTTCATCAAACGCCAAAAGCAACAAGAGGAAATGATGAAAGAATTTACAAAAGATTTGAAGGATAATCTGAAAGAATTGAATAAAGAAGAAAAAGATGAATTAAAAGAACAACTTGAAAAACGTGCGGAAAATGCTGAAAAACAATCGGAAGAAAATCAGAAATTATTAGACGAACTTCAAAAACTTTCGGAGAAAATTCAGGATTTAGACATTGAAGAAAAGTTAGATAAAATTAAACAAAATTCTAAAAATCAATCGAAAAATTTAGAACAGTTGGTTGAACTGACTAAGAAATATTATGTTGAAAAGAAAGCCGAACAACTCATCAAAAAATTAGACAAATTAGCCGACAAACAAGACAAATTATCAAAAGAAGATAAAGAAAATACTGCTGATAAGCAGGACGAAATTAATAAGGAATTTGACAAAATTCAGGAAGAATTGCGTCAGTTAGAAAAAGAAAACAAAGAATTGAAATCGCCGGTTGAAATCCCATCGGACGAAAAACAAGAAAAAAGCATCGAAGAAGATATGGAAAAAGCTTCGGAGGAACTTCAAAAAGAGCAAAAAGACAAAGCCAAGCCTAAACAAAAAAGTGCCGCTCAAAAAATGAAGCAAATGAGTATGCAAATGCAAGAAGGAATGGCGGGTGCAGAAATGGAACAAATGGAAGAAGACGTTAAAATGATGCGTCAGATTTTAGATAATTTATTAGCTTTTTCTTTTTCGCAAGAAGAGCTGATGAAACAATTCAAAGGATTAAAAAAAGGAGCTCCGTCTTATAACAAATACCTTAAAATTCAGCAGGATTTGAAACAGCAATTTAAACACGTTGATGATAGTTTGTTTGCGATGTCGTTGCGAAATGAGATGATTACAGAGAAAGTTACAGAAGAAATCGGAAACGTACATTACAACGTTGATAAATCGCTTGAATCTTTGGCGGAAGCGATTATTTCTAAAGGGGTTTCGCACCAACAATACACGGTTGCAGCGTCTAATCGTTTAGCTGATTTTCTTTCTGATGTGATGAATAACATGCAAATGTCTATGCAAGGAATGGGTGCAGGAGGCGGCAAACCAAAACCCGGTCAAGGTAAAGGTGGACAGTTACCTGATATTATTCAAAAGCAAAAAGGTCTTTCTGAGAAAATGAAAGAAGGTATGGAAAAAGGTGAAAAACCAGGAGATGGAGAAAAAGGCGAGAAACCCGGTGAAGGAAAAGACGGTGAGAAAGGTGAAAAACCTGGTGGAAAAGAAGGCGGCAAAGATGGTGATAAAGGCAAAGGGAATCAAAAGGGAAATAAACCAGGTGGAGGAAGCGGCAGCGGTCAAGGCAATAATGATGGTGAAGAAAATGCTCGTGAATTAATGGAAATTTTTCAAGAACAACGTCGATTACGTCAACAGTTGGAGGACGAATTGAAGAAGCAAGGTTTAACGCCTGGTGGACAAAAAGTGTTGGATCAAATGAAAGATGCAGAGAAGCAAATTCTGAATAAAGGTTTTAAAAATGAAGTGCTTCAGCGGATGTTGAATATCAATTATGAAATGTTGAAACTCGAGAAAGCAGTTCAACAACAAGGCGAAGATACTAAACGTCAATCAGAAACAAACAAGAAAGAATTCAATAATTCGGTTAAACCACTTTCGCCTGAATTACAACAATATTTGAATAGTGTTGAAATTTTAAATCGACAAAGCTTACCTTTGCGGCCAAATTATAACCAAAAGGTTCAGCAATACTTTAAGAAGAATGATTAGTTTTAACTACGAAACAGATTTTGAATTAGGTGATGAAAAGTTGTTTTCCAATTGGATTTCGGCGATAATTTCATCGGAAGCCAAAGAAGAAGGCGAAATCAATTACATCTTTTGTGATGATGATTATTTGCATAAAATCAATGTGGAATACCTTAATCACGACACGTTAACCGACATTATTAGCTTTGACTATAGTGAAGGAAATTTTTTACAAGGTGATATTTTCATTTCAACCGAAAGAGTGCAAGAAAATGCTTTAGAATTCAACGTTTCTTTTTTAGAGGAATTAAAACGAGTGATGGCTCACGGTGTTTTGCATTATTGTGGTTATAAAGATAAATCGGAAGCTGACGAAAAACTAATGCGTCAAAAAGAAGAAGAAAAAATGATGATGTTCCACGTGGAACAATAAATGAATTTAATGAAGTTTCCGTGAAATGTTTCACGTGGAACAATGCAATAAAACTATGTTTCAAGATAAATATGATGTAATTGTGGTTGGTGCTGGCCACGCAGGTTCTGAAGCGGCGGCGGCGGCGGCCAATATGGGTTGTTCAACGTTGTTAGTGACAATGAACCTGCAAACTATCGGGCAAATGTCTTGTAATCCCGCTATGGGCGGAATTGCAAAAGGGCAAATTGTGCGTGAGATTGATGCATTGGGTGGCTATTCCGGAATTGTTTCGGATAAGACAGCTATTCAGTTTAAAATGCTTAACAAGTCCAAAGGTCCGGCTATGTGGTCACCAAGAGTTCAAAGTGACAGAATGCGGTTTGCAGAAGAATGGAGATTGATGTTAGAAAATACTCAGAATGTTGATTTCTATCAAGAAATGGTTGCTGGTTTAATTATCGAAAACAATGTTATCAAGGGAATTAAAACTTCTCTAGGCATTGAAATCAAAGCCAAAACAGTTGTTTTGACGAATGGAACTTTCCTTAACGGATTAATTCACATTGGTGAAAAACAATTCGGAGGAGGAAGAGCAGGCGAAAGTGCGGCCTACGGCATTACCGAAGATTTAGTCAAACTCGGATTTGAATCAGGTCGAATGAAAACCGGTACGCCACCACGAGTAGACGGCCGTTCGTTGGATTATACCAAAATGAGAGAGGAAAAAGGGGATGATAAACCGCATAAATTCTCTTTTTTAGATTCTTCCAAACCATTAATTCATCAGAAATCGTGTTGGATGACGTACACCTCTGAAACGGTTCATAATCTATTACGTGAAGGTTTTGATCGTTCGCCAATGTTTAATGGTAGAATTCAAAGTACAGGTCCGCGTTATTGTCCATCCATTGAAGATAAAATTAATCGTTTTGCAGATAAAGACAGACACCAATTGTTTGTTGAACCGGAAGGTTGGAATACGGTTGAAGTATATGTAAATGGCTTTTCCACATCCTTACCGGAAGAAGTTCAATTTAAAGCCTTACGTTCAGTAGAAGGATTTGAAAAAGTGAAATTTTTCCGTCCAGGATATGCTATTGAGTATGACTATTTCCCGCCAACCCAGTTAAAACATACGTTAGAAACCAAGTTGGTTGAAGGCTTGTTTTTTGCCGGTCAAATTAACGGAACAACGGGTTATGAAGAAGCCGCTTCACAAGGCTTAATGGCAGGAATCAACGCTGCTCTTAAAGTGCAAGAACGTGACCCTTTTGTTTTGAAAAGAGATGATGCTTATATCGGCGTTTTAATTGATGATTTAATTACAAAAGGTACAGAAGAACCGTATCGAATGTTTACGTCAAGAGCAGAATACAGAACGTTATTGCGACAAGATAATGCCGATGAACGGTTAACTCCTAAAGGATTTGAGTTAGGATTAGCTTCAGAAGAACGTTTAATTCGAATGAATCAAAAGTTTAATGAAGCAGAAAAAATGGTCTCTTTTTTCAGAGAAACAAGTATTTCACCTGAAGAAGCAAATCCTGTTTTGGAAATAAAAGGAAGCTCTCCAATGGTTCAATCAGATAAGATGTATAAAGTGTTTTCTCGTCCGCAAATAGATTTGGAAGACATTGTTTTATTTGATAAAGTAAAAGAATATATCGCCGTTAATAACTTGGATGAAGAAACAGTTGAACAAGCAGAAATTCAAGTGAAATATAATGGTTATATTGAAAAAGAACGCAACAACGCAGATAAGCTAAAACGTTTGGAAGACGTCAAAATTCCTGAGAATTATGATTTCGATAAAATCAAATCGTTGTCGTATGAAGCAAGGGAAAAATTCAAAAAGATTCGTCCTGTCACTGTTTCGCAAGCATCTAGAATCAGTGGTGTGAATCCGAGTGATATTTCTATTTTATTAATTTATATGGGAAGATAGGAAGTAATCAGTTGGCAGATTGAAGTGATCAGTTCGTACCATTAATTTCAATTGTTCCACGTGAAACTATTTTGAAAAACCCAACAAACACAAAGTGTTCCGTAAGAAAAAAACACTTTATTAATTAAAATGAATTTTACAAAAGAACCGTATATTAAAGTAAAAGATTATTCCGTTTCGGGAGAACAATTTGAATTGTTGATGGATGAAAATCTTCAATTACTAAAAACGTATCCGCAACCTGCATTATCGGATTTACCGAATTATTACGAAAGCGAAGATTACATTTCACATACAGATAACAAACGATCTTTGTTTGAAAAAGTCTATCATTTTATAAAACGAAAAGCAATTCGCGACAAAGTAAGTTTGATAGAATATTGGAGTGTTGAAAAAGGAAGTGTTTTAGATATCGGTTCCGGTACAGGAGATTTTTTAGCGGAAGCCAAACAACAAAATTGGAAGGCGGTAGGAATGGAGCCAAGCGATAAAGCAAAAGCTCTTGCAAAACAAAAAGGAATTTGCATAATCGATACGTATCCTGAATTAGAAGATCATTTTTTTGATGTTATAACAATGTGGCACGTTTTAGAACACGTTCCGGATTTGGAATTTCAAATTAAAGAACTGAAAAGATTACTAAAACCGGATGGCGTAATTTTTATTGCTGTTCCCAATTTCAAATCGTATGATGCAAATCATTACGGAAAATTTTGGGCGGCTTATGATGTGCCAAGACATCTTTGGCATTTCTCTAAAACAGCAATGGAAAAACTTTTTGCTCAAGAAAATTTAAAACTAAAAAAAGTTCAACCTATGTGGTTCGATAGTTTTTATGTGAGTTTACTATCTGAAAAATACAAAACCGGTAATATGAATCCGTTTAAAGCATTTTGGATTGGTTTACAATCAAATTTAAAAGGAAGAAAGAGTTTAGAGTATTCTTCACACATTTATATCTTCAAAAACAGCTAAAAAATCATTTTAAGGCTCATTATCGAAGTGTTTCATTAACGAACAGCTCTTTTGTCTATTTAATTCTATTAATTGATTTAAGCGAATCTAATGAATCAAAACCAAATAAATTAAAACTATAAACCGCTTAAATACAATTACATTTTCTTATACTTCGTAATTTTTGAAAATGTAAATCAAATTTGCCAATTAAATTGGAATTACTACTTTTACCAAAATTTTATAAATCAGACAATCATAATGAAAAAATCAATTTTAGTTTTCGGCTTACTTTTGGCCATGGCATCGTGTGAAAAAGCAGCCGATCAAAAAGATTTCAAAACAGCTTATGTAGATACTTCAAAACTTTTGGATGAATACACAGAAGCAAAAGATATCGAGGAAAAATATAAATCAAAAGGCGAAGAAATGGGTAAGCAACTTGAAGCAGAAGTTGCTCGTTTTAGAACTGAAGCAGCTGCTTTTCAAAAAAATGCTCAAACCTATGGTCCGCAATGGGCTCAACAAAAAGGAGCTGAGTTGCAACAAAAAGAACAAGAGTTATCGTATGCTCAACAAGCAATTATGCGTCAATTACAAGAAGAAAGCGGTAAAGAAATGGACAGCTTAGTAAAAGATGTGAAAAAATTCATCAAAGACTACGGTAAAGAAAAAGGATACAATTACATCTACGGAACTGGTGATGCTGCAACTGTTTTGTATGCAAAAGATGAATATGATATCACAAATGATGTAATTAAATTATTGAATGATAAATACAAATCAACTTCTTCGGATGATAAAAAAGACGAAAAAGCAGATGCAAAAGTAGATTCTACTAAAAAATAAGCAATCAATTTATTGCTATTCAAGTCTCTTGTTTTGAGATAGAGCTGTACACTAATTGCTATTCATTTTGGCCACGAATTTCACTAATTTACACGAATTAATTTGTGTAAATTAGTGAAATTCGTGGCTATCTTTTTAAACAGATTTATTTAAATCTCTTTAAATTTGTGAAATTCAATTTTTTCAAAGAGACAGCCATTATTAGTTATTTATACTTTTACCAAACAAATTTCAACAAAATTTAGACTATGGCTTTTTCAATTATTCAAAAATTTGTAAATTTCCACCTTTAAACTCAACGCCACATGGAAATTACAAAAGATGCACGCCAAGTCTTGCAATTTATCAATCAAACGCAACGCTCCATTTTTCTCACCGGGAAAGCCGGAACAGGAAAAACTACATTGTTGCGAAAAATCATTCAAACTACTCATAAAAACACGGTTGTGGTTGCTCCCACAGGAATCGCTGCATTGAATGCGGGTGGAGTAACAATTCATTCGATGTTTCAACTGCCGTTTGGGGGTTTTATTCCGGAATATATTGCCGGTTCCAGCATTTCTGAATACCAGAAATTTGAAACCAAAAACACCTTAGTTAAGCATTTTCGCATGAGCGGCCAAAAGAAAGCCGTGATGCTCAATATGGAATTGCTCATTATTGACGAAGTCAGTATGCTTAGAGCGGATTTATTAGATGCTATCGATTTTATGTTACGAAAAGTTCGTCGAAGAGACATTCCTTTTGGCGGAGTGCAAGTACTTTTTATTGGTGATTTACTGCAATTGCCACCCGTTGTAAAAAATGATGAATGGCAAGTTTTACGAAAATATTATCGTGGGATTTTCTTTTTTAATGCAAAAGTTATTCAGGAAAGACCGCCGTTGTATATTGAATTATCTAAGATTTTTCGTCAAACAGATGAACGGTTTATATCCGTTTTAAATAACCTTCGAAACAATACAATTACACAGCACGATATGGTGGTTTTGAATGATTTTGTAAAACCAAACTTCGACATCAAAGCCAATAAAGGTTACATCACATTAACAACACATAATGCCAAAGCCGATTCGATTAATGCCGAATCATTAGAAGAATTAGAAGGAAAGTGTTATCGATATAAACCCGAAGTTGAAGGCGATTTTCCGGAAAAAATTTATCCCGTAGAAGAAATTCTTCAGTTGAAAGTGGGTGCTCAAATTATGTTTATTAAGAATGATTTGTCGCCGGATAAAAATTATTTTAATGGGAAAATGGGTTTCATAAAATCATTATCCGAAGCTGAAATAATTGTTCACTTTCCGGAAGAAAATAAAACCATCGAAGTTGAAAAATACGAGTGGAAAAACATCCGTTATTCCGTTAACGAAAATACGAAAGAAATTGATGAAGAAACACTCGGAACATTTGTTCATTATCCGATAAAATTGGCTTGGGCAATAACGGTTCATAAAAGTCAGGGATTAACGTTTGATAAAGCTGTTTTGGATGTTTCTCAAGTCTTTTTACCCGGACAAGCGTATGTTGCATTGTCGCGATTGCGATCGCTGGAAGGTTTGGTTTTGTTGAAACCGATTCAAATGAATGGCATTTCCAACGACCAAGAAGTAATGCAATATGCTGAAAATAAAGCAGATGAAGAAACGATCGTGAATGCATTACAAAAAGAAACGCAACGGTTTATTCTTCAATATATTAAGAACAGTTTTGATTGGGAAGCGATTGCTCAACAATGGCGAAATCATCGTTATAGTTACAATACCGATGCTGAAAAATCAGAGAAATCGAAACATCAAAATTGGGCAGAAATTCAAGAAGGAAAAATTGCGTTATTAGAAGAACCCGCTAGAAAATTCCGATTGCAATTAGACAAACTTTTTCACGCTGATGATGTCAATATTCCTTTTATTGCTGAAAGGGTCAAAGCGGCTAAAGATTATTTTCTTCCAAAATTGAATGAAATTATGTTTGATTTGCTTTTGAAAATGGAAGAAATCAAACGTAAAAAAAGAGTCAAGGAATTCTATAACGAGTTGAATGAATTAGAAGAAGGCACATTAAAAACGGTTCTTCAATTGTTTAAAGCCATTAAAATGGTGGATGTTTTATCGGAGGGGAAAGAAATTAACAAGGAGAATTTAACTTCCAACGAAATTCAAAACTACCGAAGTATTCTGGTTGAAAACGTTGTTGAACATTATAAATCCATTCAAAGCACATTAATCGAAGAAGAGGAAGAAGCTGATTTTGATCCGTATCAATACCTTCCAAAAAAGAAAAAAAACAAAGAACCGAAGAAGTCAACCGTTCAAGAAACGTATGAACTTTGGCAACAAAACAATTCCATTCAAGAAATTGCAAAAATCAGAGTTTTAACGCCACAAACAATTCAAGGCCATTTAGCCAAGCTAATTGAAGCCAAAACCATCTCGATAACCGATGTGTTGCCGGAAGACAAAATAAATGAATTAGCCGCCGCATTTGAAGGATACAACGAAGAATCATTAAACGCATTAAAAGAACAAGTCGGCGAGAAGTTTACTTGGGGAGAATTACGGTTGTTTAAAGCGAGTTTATAATTTGATTTAACTTTTTAAATCTATTAATTCAACCAATACACCGCCAAAACAGCAGGAATAAAGTAAATCACAATTGTTCTTGCTCCATCATAATCTTTGGCTAAACGTTGTCCAAAAAGTAAAAAAAGTAAGGTTACACAACTCATTATGGCGGCATAAAAACCATATTCGCGGTTGCCGTTATAAAGCATTTGAATCATACCGGCAATGGCTAAAATTACAGTTACTAATTCCAAAAGCAATATAAAAGCCAAGGCTTGCGGAACCATATTTCTAATAACAGTTTTAGAAAAATGTTCTTTTAACCAAGCCAAATTGTCTTTCCAATAAAACAATTTATCATAGCCGGATTGCAAAAAAGTAACGGTCAAAAGTAACAAGATCAGAAAAGAGGCGGGATTGTTCATGCGTTTATTTTTTATGAATTAAACGAGTCAATTTAATTGATAAATCGGTTAAAATAATCTTCGCATTGCCATTGCGTTCAATGTGATACATGGCATCGTTGAGTTCTTTATAAATATCCAAGATATTATTTCCATTTACAAACGGAGCAAAATTTTCTAATTTAAATTTTTCCACTTTCGGTTCTAAATAAACCAACGATGTCGCTTGATAATTCAACAACAACGCCTGACGGAACATTTCAATACAAAACGATAAAAATTTCTTTTGCGTTTCACGACCCAATTTGGCAATTTCTTCGCTCCAAGTAATTAATTCGTGAATAGCGGCGGCGTTTCCTTTGGCTTTAAAGGCGGCACGAACCCAAAGTACAAACCATTGTTCAAACGGTAAATCTTCGTTGTCATCACTAAGCAATTTTAAGGCTTTGTTATAATTTCCTTGTGCTTGGTGAGCAATTTTTGTGGCTGCTTTTGGGTCAAGTTCTAGTTTCTCTATCAAAGCATTGGCAATCACACTTTCCGGAAGTCCGTTAAAATCCAACACTTGGCAACGTGAACGAATGGTTTGAATCAAATCTTCTTCTTTTTCGGTAATTAAGATAAAAACGGTTCTGTCGGTGGGTTCTTCTAAAATTTTCAAAAGTTTATTCGAAGCAGCAATGTTCATTTTGTCGGCCATCCAAATGATCATCACTTTATAACCGCCTTCGTAGGATTTAAGAGAAAGTGTTTTCACAATTTCCTGAGCATCATCCACACGAATTTCACCTTGTTTATTTTCAACACCCAAAATCTTAAACCAATCAAATAAACCACCGTATACATTTTCATTTAAAAAACTTCGCCAATCCTGAATAAAATCAATGCTTTTGGGTTTGGTTTTAACATCATCTGTAGTAACGGTTGGGTAAATAAAATGCAAATCCGGATGTGCAAAATGTTGAAATTTAAGATTACAAGCTTCGTTTCCGCCTGAATTTTCATTTCCGGTATTGCTGCACAAAAGATATTGAGCATAAGCAATCGCCATAGCCAATGTTCCAGAACCTTCGGGACCAACAAAAAGCTGTGCATGCGGAATCCTTCCCAACTGAACACTTCGGGTTAAATGATTTTTTATATGGTCTTGGCCTAATATTTGAGTAAATTGCATAAAGCAAATATAAATGATTTTTTTTGCCAATAAACGAGTTTGTTTTTTTGATGTTGAATTTCAAATTTTAACAAAATCGAGTTAAATTAGTATGATTGTATGAAAAAAGAAACCATTTTTGGCACTTTAATCGGTAAAATATGCTTTTTGTCGTTGGTCTTTAGTACCTTTGAGCCCAAATTAGTAGTCCCAAATCTAAAATTGCTCCTTGCAATATGAGTAAATTTACGAACCGAATAAGATATAAAAATTTATTTTTTTTACTGTTTTTTATATCTGTCAATTTATGCCATGCTCAAATGGCCGTCCCTTTTAAAGAGCGATACAAAGCGAATATAAAAGGTGACATGACTATTATTGCCAATTCTATTTTGAACAGAATTGATAAAAAAAATTCTCCAAACGACCCTTACAACGATCAAAGTATTGATGCTATCACTAACGATGAAGTTGACATGGAATACATTGATATTGATACCGATAAACAAACTTTTTCATCGAGTAGTGCTGCATTATTTCAAAAAGATGAAGCCTCCAAAAAAATTGTTTATGCCGGATTATATTGGTCAGCGACGTACAAATATGAAAGTGGCTATAAAAAAGGAGAAGATAAATTTGTGGCTTTTGATAACACTAGAGAACCTTTTGAGGAAGTTTTAGTGAAGTTTCCAACACAAAAAGAATATACAGCAATTAAAGGTGAAATTATTTTTGATGGTTTAAAGCAAAAAGAATTTAAAGATGCCGCACCGTATGCCGTTTATGCTAATATAACAGAACAAGTTAAAGCACTCGAAAACCCATTCGGATTTTATAGTGTTGCAAACATTCGTGCCACGCAAGGAACGCTTATAGGTGGTTCTGCTGCGGGTTGGACAATGATTTTTGTGTATGAAGATGCATCAATGAGCGAAAAATTCATTGTTTCACATGATGGTTTTGCTGGTGCATCAAGTGAAAGTGTCAATGTGATTTTCAAAGGTTTCAAAACCCAACCACAAGGAAATGTTCAAGTAAAATTAGCTGGTGCAGCCTTAGAAGGAGATTTTAAAGTTGATGGCGATTTATTCATGTTTGGATCAACTAAAAACAAAGATTTTACAAATGTTAAAACCGTAACTCGACGTTACAGCAATTTTTTTGATAGTTCAATTACCATTGAAGATGAACATTTTAAATACCGCATTCCCGATAGCAAAAACACCTTGGGTTACGACTCGTTTTTAACCACTTTATCAAACTACAATAACCGTTTTATTGGTAATAATTTGGATGAAGCAACTGTGCGGTTCAAATCTTCTGGAGATGTTTTTTATCTTTTTTTTAGTGCAATGGCCATTGAAACAAAACCAGCGGTAGAAACGCAAGAAGATAATACTAAATTGGTTTATGAAGACAGTAAGTTCAAAGTAGTTGATAAAACAACAAATGAAGAAATAGTTCAAGGTCAAACGGCAGAAGATTCTCTGTCTGCTACATTAGCTCAAAAAGCAATAGATGGTTTAGCTCAAGATTCCAAGGAAAACACAAAACCAATTGCTGAACGAAACGAAAAAATTACTCAAGAAAAAGAAACAAAACCTGTGGTTGCGTCAAAACCAATTGTTGAAGAAGAGAAAACAAAAGTTAAAGAAGCAAAAGAAGAGACAAAACCGGTAGTAGCTTCAAAATCAGATACTAAAAAAGATGCTTCAAAACCATTAACTTCCAAAACAGAAGAAATTGTTGTCAAAACAGAAGAACCAAAAACTTCAATAAAGCCGGATGTTGCCAAAGTTACTAAAACAGCCGAAGTTAAACCAGAATCAAAACCGGTTGTTGTTGCTCCTGAAGCAGTTAAAACAGAAACACCTAAAGAAAACAAACCAGTAGAAGTAGAGATTTTAAACGATATCGATTCGCCAAAAGGATATTATTTGGTTGTTAATGTTTTTAATGAAAGAATGAATGCAGCACGGTTTATGAAAGTCTTGAGAGATAATGGACTTAATCCAAATTATTTTGTAAACCCAACCAATAATTACATGTATGTTTATTTGGGATATGTAACTTCCAGAGAAGAAGCAGATAAACTAATTGAGAATAAATTAAATAATTTATACACCGAAGAAATGTGGATTTTAGTTGTAAATATGAACAAATAATCGTAAACATGATTATTATCAATCCATTTTAAATTCTAAAATTTTATATTTGTCGTTACTATTAAAAAATTAAAAAAACATTAACCATGAAAACGTTGTTCGACTTCAATTTTAAAAATAAAAAAGCATTAATTCGTGTTGATTTTAATGTTCCGTTAGATGAAGATTTTAATGTAACCGATGTCAATCGAATTGAAGGAGCAAAACCAACCATCGATAAAGTTTTAGCCGACGGGGGAAGCGTTATCTTAATGTCACATTTAGGAAGACCAAAAGGTGTTGAAGAAAAATATTCGCTCAAACACATCGTTTCAAAAACAGAAGAAGTTCTTGGAGTTAAAGTGAAATTTGCCTCTGACTGCATTGGAAGTGTTGCCGAAAAAGCCGCAGCCGATTTAAAACCAGGCGAAGTTTTATTATTAGAAAATCTTCGTTTTTATAAAGAAGAAGAGGCCGGAGACGTTGATTTTTCAAAAAAATTAGCCTCATTAGGCGATATTTATGTAAATGATGCATTTGGAACAGCCCACCGAGCACACGCTTCAACAACTATCATTGCTCAATTTTTTCCAAATGATAAATGTTTCGGAACCTTATTGGCCAAAGAAATTGAAAGTTTAAACAAAGTTTTAAAAGATAGTGAAAAACCGGTTACTGCCATTTTGGGCGGATCAAAAGTTTCGTCAAAAATCACTGTAATTGAAAATATTTTAGACAAAGTAGATCACATGATTATTGGTGGAGGAATGACATTTACTTTCGTGAAAGCCTTGGGCGGAAAAGTAGGCGATTCAATCTGCGAAGACGATAAAATGCAAATGGCATTAGATATTTTGCATTTAGCGAAAGAAAAAAACGTACACATTCACATTCCTGTTGATGTAGTGGCTGCCGATGCTTTTTCAAACGATGCCAATACCAAAATTGTTGACGTTCGCGAAATTCCTGACGGATGGCAAGGTTTGGATGCCGGACCAAAATCGTTAGAAAATTTCAAAGAGGTAATCATGAATTCCAAAACAATTTTATGGAACGGTCCGCTTGGTGTTTTTGAAATGGAAACATTTGCCAAAGGAACCATCACACTAGGAAATTATATTGCCGAGGCAACTGCAAACGGAGCTTTTTCACTAGTTGGAGGAGGAGATTCTGTAGCAGCCGTAAAACAATTCGGGTTAGAGCCAAAAATGAGCTATGTTTCTACCGGTGGAGGAGCGATGTTAGAGATGCTTGAAGGACGAACATTACCAGGCATTGCAGCTATTTTAAGTTAAAAAAAAGTTTTTTAACAATAAATAAACAATTTATAACGTTTAACTTAATTATGTTTGCAAGTACGCTTAACCTATTGACAAATAAAACATTAACATAGAAAGAATGAATTTACGAAATACCACACTCCTCGTTGTTCTATTTTCTGCGACTACTTTTTATGCCCAAGAATCAACACTTGCGGATGTAAATGTGTCTGTAGAACCAAAATTATCCTATTTAGATTCTATTAAATCAACCTTTCAAAAACACGACATTGCTGCTTGTGTTGAGGAACGTTGGATGACCGAATTGAGCAATCAGGATTTGTACAGCGAAATGATTGCGGACATCGAAAACACAAATATTGACGAAAAAGTTGATTTTGATTTATCAACCGAATTATTGAAAGAGCGATTAAAAGCACTAGATGCAAAATCTGCTTTTCATATTGAATACAATCCCGGTTTAGAAAATATCATCAAACACTATCTCAAAAATAGAAAGAGATCGTATGAACGTTTGATGGCTTTATCGCAATATTATTTCCCAATTTTTGAAGAAGCATTGGCAAAATATAATGTTCCGTTAGAGATTAAATACCTAGCTGTTGTTGAGTCTGCTTTAAATCCAAGAGCCGTTTCAAGAATGGGAGCAACCGGTTTGTGGCAATTCATGTACGGAACAGGAAAACAATACAACTTAGACATCACCACATATACAGACGAACGCAGCGATATGCTGAAAGCAACTGATGCCGCTTGTCAATACATGGTAAACATGTATAAAATCTTTGGTGATTGGGATTTGGTTTTAGCTTCTTATAATGCCGGACCCGGAAATGTGAGTAAAGCAATCCGTCGTTCTGGAGGGAAACAAAATTATTGGAACATCAGGCCGTATTTGCCAAAAGAAACGCAAGGCTATGTTCCTGCTTTTTTGGCAACAATGTATGTGTTTGAATACCATAAAGAACACGGTATCGTGCCACATAAACCAATTGTAAATCATTTTGCGACTGATACCATTATGGTTAAAAATAAAATGTCGTTCAAACAAATTTCAGAATTGTTAGATATTTCGGTGGAACAATTGCAGTTTTTAAATCCATCGTATAAAAGAGATTTTATTCCATACCAAACAGATAAAAAACATTTTGTTCGCTTGCCGTTGGATAAAGTAGCTGTGTTTACTTCCAATGAAAATCAAATCTATGCGTATTGCGATTACGATTTTAACAAACGAGAAAAACCATTTTCTGCACAAGAAATGGTTGCTTCTTCCGAAACATCTGTTATTTCTAATACAAAATATCACAAAGTAAAACGAGGCGAATCCTTAGGATTAATTGCCAAAAGAAATGGTGTTTCTGTCACAGAATTAAAGCGATGGAATGGTTTAAAGTCTAACAACATTGTTCCTGGTAAAAGGTTAAAAATAGTTGTAGAAGAACAAGTAGCGGTTGCTCCTAAAAAAGTTGTTGAAACTCCTGTATCCAAAGCAATTGTTTCAAACGATACAATCAAAGTAAAAGCAAAATCAGTTGAAACAGCAAAGTTTCACGTTGTTGAAAAAGGCGAAAGTTTATTCAGTATTGCCCAAAAATATGATGTAACGAGTGAAGAATTAAAAGAATGGAATAACCTGGAAGAAGAATCAATTCAGTCTGGTTCAAAATTAATTGTAACTGCTTTAGTGAAGCAAAAAACAGAAAATCACATTGTTCAAAGCGGTGAAAATTTGAGTTCATTAGCAAAAAAATATGGTGTAACGATTGATGAATTGAAAGAATGGAATGATTTAGAAGATAACAATATTAAATTAGGTTCAACTTTAAAAATTATGCTTCCTGCCGATGAAGAAGTTGTTGTGGCAGAAGTAAAAGCAAAAAAGCCTGAAAAACAGTCACCTTACAAATCTGAAAAAGTATATATTGTGCAAAAAGGTGATTCCTTATTCAGCATATCCCAAAAAATTAAAGGCGTAACAGTTTCGGATTTAAAAAAATGGAACGGTATTAGTGGTAAAAATATTAAACCGGGAATGAAACTTAAAATCAGCGGATAAAAAAGGTTCATTTCACCAGAAAACACCATCATGAAAAGAATTGTTATTTTACTGTTTGTTGTCTCATTGTTTACTTCTTGTAAAGAGGAAAATAGAGAAGATATTCTAAAAGAATCTTCCGGAAAAATCAATCATTTGTCGGTTATTATCGAAAACCAACTTTGGAATGGGGAAGTAGGTGACAGCATTAGAACCATTTTTGCCGCTCCGGTAGATGGTTTACCACAGGAAGAACCCTTGTTTACCATCAAACAATACGCTCCCAATTTATTTGAAGGTTTTATGACCAACAGCCGAAATATTTTGGTTGTTTTAAAAAAAGAAAACAATGATTTTGAATTGGTTGAAAACGAGTTTGCTAAACCGCAAAATGTAGCTCACATTACCGGCAGTTCTGTTGCAGAAATTGTTAGTTTATTAGAAAAACATTCACCAGAAATCATTGCTAAATTCAAGCAATCTGATATTGCCGAAAATCAACGCAGAATTTCAAAATCGCTTCTTGACGATAAAAGAATCAAAAAGAATTTTAAGGCGAGTTTAAAACTTCCAACAGCTTATCGTTACATCATTGAAGAAGATAAATTCTTTTGGATTAGAAAAGAACTTCCTTCCGGAAATGCCAGTGTGTTGGTCTATGAAGTTCCGTTAAATACGATTCAAAAAGATACAAATACTATTGCCAACATTATTCAAATGCGTGATTCCATTGGACAGAAACATATTGAAGGAACGCTTCCAAACACCTACATGATTACCGAAGCTGCCTATTCTCCTTATTTGTTCAATATTATGCTGGATGGTAAAAAAACCTATGAAACCAAAGGAACATGGGAATTGAAAAACGATTTTATGGCCGGTCCTTTCATCAATTATGCCATCAGAGACGAAAAAAATAATCGTTATTTGGTGATTGAAGGTTTTTGCTATAATCCTTCCATGGCAAAACGTGACATTATGCACGAGTTAGAATCTATCATCAAATCGGTGAAGCTTTTATAAGTTTCGTTTTCTGGAAAATTATCTTCAAATTTCATTAAATTCGCAGGAAGTAACTTGTGAAACTGTTTTAACCAAGTTTAATAGAATTGATTATTAATATTAAACAAAATTAACTTGGTAAATTAGCCACGAATTCACAAATAAAAGTCTAACTGGCAAAGCTATATTAGTTCATCTTTGATGAAAATTCGAATTATAACGAATTGCTTAACGCCCAAATTATTAGTGAATTAGTGGTAAAAGAAATGATATAATCTGTCGAACAAACATTTTTTAATGAAACTACAATTCAAAATAAAGCAATTTAACGAACTTTCTTTGTCAGAACTATATCTAATCCTGCAATTGCGTAGCGAAGTGTTTGTAGTGGAGCAAAATTGCGTTTACCAAGACATTGACGGAAAAGATGAGAAAGCACTTCACCTTATCGGAACTTGGGAAGACCAAGTCGTGGCCTATGTCCGCATTTTTAAACCCGGCGATTATTTTGAAGAAGCTTCCATCGGCAGAGTAGTGGTGAAGCAAATTTACCGCGATAAAAGATGGGGCTACGATTTGATGCAAGAAGCCATTGCAGCAACAAAATCAGAATTAAACGAAACCAACATTACCATTTCTGCTCAATTATACCTTCAAAAATTCTATGAAAATTTAGGGTTTGTAAAAACGAGTGAGGTGTATTTGGAGGATGATATTCCACACATTCAGATGAAGAGGAAATAGTTTGTATAGTATTCAATAACACCACCATTCATTTTATTTCTTATATTTGTAATAACTATATTAAATTAGAAATGGCACATCTTAATATAACCATTCATCCACAAGATGATGCACAAATAGAGGCTGTAAAAGCAATTGGATGACCAAGTTGGTTTAGATAAAAAACATTACACCGATGCTGAGAATGTTTACAGTGATTTAAAAAACAAGTATGGATTATAAGATTATTGTTTCGTTTTTAAAACAAAATCAAACCCCTACCTACACCTTCGTAATCACCAACTCCACCCGTCTATCCAATTCCGGACTTTTGCCCAATGGTTTTGTGTTTCCGTAGCCTTTAAAAGTCATTCTGGTTTTAGGTACTTTTTTTAGGATGAGGTATTTGTAAACTGCTTCTGCACGGTTGTGCGACAGTTTTCGTTTTTTAGTTCCTTTGTCGATCGCTTCTTTGTGATTAGGAGGCGTGCAGCACACATGACCTTGCACTTCTATATTGATATTTTTATTTTTCAATAGCATGCGGGCTATTTTGTCGAGCTGGTTTTTACTTTTGAGCGTGAGTTTACTACTTCCTCTTTCAAAAATCATGTCCGAAAGCATGATGCGGTCGCCCACAATGTTTTCTTTGTTAAACATCGTATAAACTCCTGGAATCTTCAACTCTTCTTCGGGTTGAGGTTTCATATTTAAAACCACATCCACCCGACGGTTTTTGGAACGAACTTCAGGAAGATTCTCCACAATATCATCATCAATCAAAATACGACCTTTTCCTTCTATAGTCACAATAATTTTGCTTTTGATACCGCTTTTCGTGATTTCGGCTTTTACTTTATTGGCTCTTTCTGTAGATAATTTTCGATTATAATCGTCTTTTCCAACATCATCACAATAGCCAAAAATTTCAATACTTTCAACTCTTGTGCTGTCTGTTTTTTGAATAAAATTAACCAGTTCGGTTGCGTATTTCGATTCAACATCCGATTTGTTTGTTTCAAAATAAATGGATTGAACAATTTCTTCCTGAGCAAAAAGTCCAAAACTCATCAGTAACAAAATGCCCAAAACCCACGTTTTTATCATTTTAAAAGAATTTTATTGTATTCGGAAGCGTTTGCCAAAATGGAAGTTGCCTTTTTAACTTCAGAATTGTTTTGAATATAGTATTGATAAAGTCCTTCTTTGTATTGATACCGTTTGATTAATTCGTCTAACAAAAGTTCTTTAATTTCCGATTGATTTTTATTCAACTGAATATCTTCACTTTTCCGCAATGCAGTCATCAAATTTTGGTATTCGGCTTTAATGTTTTCATCTATTTTTTCAACTTGAGCAGCTTCTAATGTCTTTTTTAATTGCTTTTCTGTCTCCGTGTCAAATGAGAAGTTTTCTTTCTTCAAAAATGCTTTAAATTCATTAAAATCAGCATCGGAAATGGTTGGAATCTTTGTTCCTAAATTCGGATTTTTATAAAAATAAACCGTAGCATAATTAAAAATAGCATCATTCCGTTGAAGAGCTTCCGTAATAGAACTCAACTTTGTTTCTGCCAGTTCCACATCGGGCTGAATTCCGCCACCATCATACACAGTTCTTCCTTTTTTGGTTTTAAAGGCGTTAAAGTTTTTTGCATCGGTTTTGATTGCTTTTCCATCGGCATCTTTTTTAGAATAATCCAACGCCTGAATACATCTTCCGGAGGGCGTATAATAACGAGAAATCGTCACTTTAACTTGCGTTCCATACGTCAAATCCAACGGACGTTGCACCAAACCTTTGCCAAAACTGCGACTTCCCACCACAACGGCACGGTCTAAATCTTGCAAAGCACCCGCCACAATTTCACTGGCAGAAGCACTTTTTCCGTCGACCAAAACAATCAGCGGAATATCTAAATCAATGGGTTCACGAGTGGTTTTATAGGATTGGTTGTGTTTTTCAATTTTTGATTTGGTGGTCACAATCACTTCGCCTTTTGGCACAAAAAGATTGCAAATATTCACAGCTTCGTTGAGCAATCCACCCGGATTTCCGCGTAAGTCTAAAATAATTTTTTCGGCTCCTTGTGTTTTTAAATCCAACAAAGCAGCTTGTGTTTCAAATGAGGCTTTTCGGTTAAATTGCGAAAGAACGATATATCCGGTTTTGTCATCTACTTTTCCATAAAACGGAACGGCTTTTACCTCCACTTCGTCCAACACAATCGTAGCATTTTCTGTTTTTCCTTGACGGATGAATTTAACCTCAACTTTAGCATTTTTTGAACCTCGCATTAAAGCAGAAGCATCTTCTTTGTAGTCTTTCAAATTCACATCGCCAATTTGAAAAATCTCATCGCCGGCTTTCAAACCTGCTTTGTCTGCCGGATAACCTTTGTATGGTTCTTTAATTATGATTTTGCCGTCTTTTCTAGTAATCATCGCACCAATTCCGGTGTATTCGCCCGTGTTGTTGATTTTAAATCGAACCACATCACCTTCGTTAAAATAATTGGTGTACGGATCTAAATCGGCCAACATACTTTTAATTGCTTTGTCCATCATTTCACCCGGATTTGTCTCGTCAACATAGTTCATGTTCACGGTTTTAAACAAATTAGTGAAGATTTCTATTTGCTTGGCAATTTCAAAAAAATCTTCTCTGAAACTACTTCCAACAAATAAAAATCCACTTAAAATTATGGGAATGATATAGCGTTTTTTGAATTTTTTAAACATAGTATTATACATTTTTCTTTTTCAGTTTTTTTCGGATGAAAAAAATTACAGCCACTAAAATAAGAATAAAAGGCCAAATATGAAGCAATCCGATAAAGAAACTCGAAATTCCGTTCCAGCCGGATTTCACTGCGTTCCACATTTTGGTGCCATACGAAACCGTAGCATTGTCTGCATCGGCTACTTTTTTGTAGAATTCGATGGTCACGGTGCTCAACGAAACGCGATTTTGCAAGTATTTTAATTGTCCTTCTTTGGCTTCAATTTCTTCTCGAATGGTAGATAATTCTTTTTCAATTTCTAATATTTCAGAAACTTTGGTGGCTTTGGTTAATAATTGTAAGTAACGTTCTTCCAGTGTTTTCTTGGCTTTCAATCGAGCTTCAATGTCAATAAATTCGGCAGTAACGTCTTTGGCAGAAATTTCTTTTCTATCAAAATAAGCTACGCCTTTTCCAACATCAGCCAAGAAAGCATCAAAATTGGCATTCGGAATGCGAACGGTAATGGTTCTGTAGAGTGAATTATAATCTTTTCCCTCTGTGTCGCTTTGCACATAGGCTTTATTCTTCTTGGCAGAGGAAATAATTTGTTGATAGGTAGCATCTAAATCCTGCGTTTCATAGCGAAGATTACTTTCTTTGATTATTTTTTGTTCGGTTTGGGCTTCAAAATTGCCGGAACTTGCTTTTTCGTCCATCATTGGTGCAGCAACTTCTTCAGTCACTTCGGTTTCATAAACGGCATTATCCGGATTTCCGCCGCACATCAACGGAAAAATCAAAAGGGAAAGGTATGCTATTGCTAATTTCATAATGGATTAATTTTTAGTTTCACGCAATATTTCTTTTTTTCTCGCAAAGCCGCAAAGTCGCAGAGAAGGGTTTTAAACAT
>NZ_JBYFCC010000018.1:0-30159 GCF_057652995.1 Flavobacterium sp. T50_26 | reverse complement strand
TCTCGCAAAGCCGCAAAGTCGCAGAGAAGGGTTTTAAACATTGCATTTAATACAAAATCTTCAATGTATAACTCAACGAAATACAAGCTTTGCGTCTTTGCGTGAAGCCTAAAAAAGCGTGATAAAATATAACGTATAAACGATTATTTATCAACGGATTAATTTTTAGTTTCACGCAATATTTCTTTTTTTCTCGCAAAGCCGCAAAGTCGCAAAAAAAATCTTCAAAAAGTTATAGTAAATATAATGCTTTGCGTCTCTGCGTCTTTGCGAGAAATATAAAACGAAAATTTCTCAAAAAACGTACAACAACAATTGAACCAATTTTTACGACTGAATTTCCTTGATAAACTTTTCAAAAAGTTGAACCGTTTTTGCATTTATATCTTCAAAAGTCATTGCTTCTTTGCTTTGATAAAAAAACATGATGGCGTAGTGTTTGTCAAGGTTTTCTAACAAGAGTTTTTTGTTTAATCGATAGCATTCACGCAGCAATCGTTTGTAATAATTTCGATCGACTGCTTTTTTAAAATATTTCTTAGAGACAGAAACGCCAAACTTAATTTTCTCGTCATTTTCCAATTCCACCGGAGCAAAAACCAACCGCAAGGGATATTTGGATACCGATTTCCCATCCGAAAACAGCAAATCAATCTGCTTTTTACTTTTAAGTTTTTCGTGTTTGGAATAGGAAAAAGACATTTTTGTTGGTTTGAGAACGGCAAAGGTACACAAACAGAACAGCTTTTTAAAAAATGATAAAATTTCTATCTTTTTTATTTTTTCAATAGTAGTGCTATTGTGGGAATTATTAATTTAGTAAAAAATTATAATCATATGAAAAAGTTAGTCATTTTAACCCTTTGTTTTTTTACACAATTTATCTTTTCGAATGATTTATTCAACATTAAAATAGAAAAGAATCAAAAAATTCAAGGAACCTTTTCTGCCGAATTAAGCGAAAACTCAACCCTTCATTTTGTGTTTACTAAAAATTCGGACACTAAAAAATTTGAAATTATTCCGGTTTTTGTCGATTCAAATAAACAACCAAAGCAATTGGATATGTTTGAAACTACAGAAATGCCGAGTATTCTTTCCTATCACAAAAATGGCTCTACTGTAACGCTTTCTAATTTTTATGAAAAGAAAAAAGAGTTGCAACGCATCGATTTTGATGTGAATACCGGAAAGTTTCAATCCACAACAACCAAAGATTTTTCTAATCCGAAGAATATTTTTCGATTAAGCAATCAAACGGTTTTTGTTGATTTTGATAAAACTAAAAACAAACTATCAACCACTTCTTTTTCAAATTCAAAAGAAATGAAAGAAGATAAATTTGAATTTTCTCCAACAGAATTCGATAATTTTAAATCATTTTTTGGCGAAACTCCCGAAGAAGTGAACCAAAATGAATTTGTAAAAAACGGTCCGATTTCTAAACGAAAAAGTTATTTAGCTGATAATAAATTGATTTTTACTTCAGAGAAAGACAAAAGTAATATTGAGGTGTTAACCCTTCACCTTGACGGAAGTAAAAAGTATAAATTTACCGATTTCGACTTCAATTATCCCAAAGAAATTAAAGACCAAAATACGTTTGTGGCAAATAATATGCTTCTGTCTGTAGCGGTTTCAAAGGAAGATGTTATGCTGAATTCTTTTGACATGACTACCAAAAAAGCAACAAAAAGCATCTCGTTGCAAAATGATTTTAAGCTTAGACTTAGTGCAGAGAACCGAGAAAAATTTATTCAAAGTGCTGCCAAAAACGCCATGAAACCTACTGTTACGGTTAACAAAACAAAAGACCCAAATAAGTTGTTGGTGGTGCTGGATCGCGTTGACAAAAACAAATATTATTATAACCACAATTGGTGGCATTTTCATTGGATGATGATGCAACAGCAGCAAATGATGCACATGCAAATGCAAATGATGCGGCAACAGCATCAGATGATGCAACAATCGATACCCAGAGGATTTGGTCCCAACATGGATTATTATGATGCACTGGCGATGATGTATACCGACAAAAGCGATCTAAAACCAATCCAATTTGTGATTGATACACAACTTAATCTGGATGAATCTTCGTGGGCCGAAACCATTCATAAACCCATTGAACGCGATAATTATTTCGAAAAATTTAAAGACGATAAATCATACAAAGAATTCACCGCCGGGTTTACTGCAACAGATTTCAGGTATATATATTTTGATAAAAAAGCGGATATGGTTTATTTGAAAATAGAAAATTTATAAACAACCGATTATAATAAATCTTATTTTGACTGAATAGTTTATTCTTTCAATTAGCAATAGAAATTCATTACCATGAAAGTAAAAACCATTCTTTTTGTATTACTAACGACACTATTGATTTCGTGTAAAACCTATACCATTCCGCCTGAAAATTTTAAGAAACAACTTTCTAAAGTTGAAAATCAACATAAAAAAACAATTTATCAAGCGTATGATCTGGACAATTTGGTGGTGTATGATAGTAAGGGAAATGCAACCACGCTGCCCAATTCTCCTGCTATAGAAATGCGGGTTACGCAAAAGGACGGTAAAAAAAACGCCTTCTTTTTTGATACAGTTTTTATAGAAAACGACACGTTGAAAGGAGAAAAATCAAGAATTTTAGGGTTGATAAACCACGTTCAGTTTGATCAAATAACCAAAATAGAAGTGCAAGAAGGAGTAAAAACGCATTACCAACGAAGTGCAGAATTTAAAGTCCTGAAAATTGATGAAAAAGTAGATAGAATGAAGGAAGATTTAGGAGAGTTTACAGAAAAACCCAATTTTCCTATTGATTCTATTGCCATTAGTTCTTCACATTCTGAAAATAGGCACTACGCGGTAGCCAATTTTAAACAAAGCAAAACAGAAATTACCTTTATTTTCTATAAAAATAACAACAACTTAATCCGAATTTTAACCAGAGAAAAAAGTCCGATTGATGAAGAGGTCTCGTATATAAATTCATTATATGTGGATAACAATAAAATTTTTTATGAAAAGAATTTTGTCACTACAAATGAAACAAAAGGAGGCATAAAAAAGGATTATGAATTTTACCAATTCAACAAAGCCTTAGAAGCTCGTGTTTTAAAAGGAGTTTCGTTGGAAATTTATAAGGAATTGGAGAAAATGATTAACTAATTTTTTGCTAAATCATTCTTTGCAAGCATTTCTCACCTTTTTTCAGTTAGGTTAAATATAAAGTAATACGTCGCTGAACGTATTTTACCACGTCCATAGACGTATTCTACCACGTCCCCCAACGTATTAAATGACGTTCGGAACCCCATTTACCACGTCCTCTAACGTATTCTACCACGTTCCGAACTACTTTTACCACGTCTCCTAACGTATTAAATGACGTTCGGAATCCCATTTACCACGTCCTACAACGTATTTTAATACGTCCGGAACCCCTTTTACCACGTCCCCTAACGTATTAAATGACGTTCGGAACCCCATTTAATACGTCTACCAACGTGGTAAAAGTAGTTCGGAACCCAAAAAAAGGAGTTTGCCACGTCAAAAAACCAGTTATTGAACGTGTAAAAAGTAGTTCGGGTCGTGGTGAAAGGGGTTTGGAACGTGAAAAAAGTAGTTGACTAACTTGTAAAAAGTAGTTTTGGATAACTTTTTACCACAATTCAATTTAAGGTATGTTTTTAATTTTATGAAATTTGGTGGAGAATTGTTGAAGTGTTACAAATTTGAGTATTTTTATGGCTGAAAAAGTATTATGTTTATCATACAAATCTATCCAAATTTGGGTGTATTAGTATAATTTTGTTATATATAAACAAGTTGGCAATTATATGAGATCAAGACTGGTTTTAATAACCACTCACCTATAATTTTATTAGTTCTAATATCACATAATTTTTAAGAAAATGAAAAAATCAACATTTATCCTATTATTTATCCTTCTTTCTACAAAGTATATTTCTGCACAAACTACTTATCAATACGATAAAAACGAAAATTTAATCTATTATGAAAATATAATCCATATTTCTGAAAAAGATAAAACTGAATTGATTGAAAAAATTGAAAAGTATTGTCAAGTAAATAAAATGCCCGTTATTTATAAAGATGAAAATGAATTATACACTATCGGGGAAAAAGAACTTGCGTATAAATCGCATTTTTTGATTTTCTACAATAACAAAACAAAAGATGTTATTTATGACTTAAAGTTTTCTTTTAAAGACAATAAATTGAAATATAAAGCTTATAACTTTTTCATAGTTCCTAAAAAAGTTAATATTTATTCAATAGGTTCTGCTGGGGCAATTGGAAATGGTGGTTTTATTGGCAGTTCTGTTACCAGAATTCCAAGAGAAATTCCTAAAGAAGCACTTGAAAAACTTTATAAAGTCGGAAAAAATCATAAAAAATTTAAAATATTTCAAGATTTGGACAAACAAATGGAGGCTTTTGAAAATACTTTAAAAGAATTTATTGAGAAAGAAGATGTTAATTGGTAATCCCCGCTAATGCGAGCGTCACGCTCGTACCCACAAACAAAATCAACTCTTTTTCATTAAAAATTTGACTCTGATTAGTTATATTAGTTTAATATAAACCTATTGTAGAAATTTCTTGGAATTAGATTGCGTGTACGAGCGTGACGCTCGCACTAGCGTTCGTTGTGCCTTTATGTTTTTTCATGACTTAGCCAAATTAAGTTCCGCTCTACTCTAAATAAATTGCAAGTTTTTTTTCTATATTTGAAATATGAGTAGAAAATATAAGTTTGGAGAAGCTACAGGTGCTTACTTTATATCATTTGCCACGGTATATTGGATTGATGTTTTTACAAGAGATGCTTATTTTGGTTGTATAATTGAATCATTAGACTATTGTAGAAAAAATAAAGGAATGGAAATTTTTGGTTATTGTATTATGCCAAGTCACATACATTTAATTTTCCGTTCAGAAACCGGAGATCCTTCTGGATTGATTCGAGATTTTAAAGGATTTACCTCAAGAAAAATGCTCAAAATGATTGAAGAAAACACACAAGAAAGTAGAAGGGAATGGCTTTTATGGATGTTTGAAAAGGCAGGAAAGAAAAATAGTAATGTTAAGCATCGTCAATTTTGGCAACAAAATAATCAGCCTATTGAAATTTGGTCATTAAAAGTTTTTGAGCAGAAGTTAAATTATATACATCAAAATCCTGTTGTGTCGGGTTTTGTTACTGACCCAATTGATTATAAATATAGTAGTGCCAGAAATTATGGAAATGATGATCAAACTATTATTGAGATTGATAGGAATTAGAATGTGGGTACGAGCGTGACGCTCGCACTAGCGATAACCCCTCCAAAGTCTTCTTAGTTAGCACGATGCTCTGCGAGCGTCTCCCGACCTCGCAGCAAAATAATTTCAATTAAATTACAATCAATAAAACAGTAAAACAAAATAGTTTAATGTTCTATATTTCAATTAATTAAAACAACGTTGATTAAAATTATATAACAAATAAAAAAAATTCCATAACACAAATTCTACATTCTTGCACAATCTTTGCTTATCAACTTATATTTAAACATAAAAAGTAAAGATCATGAAAGCAATTAAAGGTATACTGTTAGGGTTATTGTTGACTAGTTTTACTATGGAATCACAAGTTTCTGTCAACGTAAACTTTGGAACGCCACCCGTTTGGGCACCGGCAGATCGAGTTGAGGTTCAATACTACTATTTACCGGAAGTAGATGTTTATTATGATGTTCCCGCAGAACGATTTATTTATATTCGAAATGGTCGTTGGCATCGTTCAGCAGCACTTCCTGCTAAATACAGAGGTTACAATTTAAGAGGGGCAAATGTTGTTTACCTTACCGATTATAGAGGAAATGCACCTTACAAACTTCATAAAACTCATAAGGTAAAATATGGAAAACGTGGTAATGTTTATTTAGTTAAAGAAGCTAAACATAAAGGTCATCGCGGAAAAGGTCATGGAAAATCTAAAGGACATGGAAAAGGTCATAAAGACTAATTATTAGTTTTCCAGTGATTATTTGCACACTTGAACGAGTATTATAAACCACTAATAAAATATAGAAATCCGGGCAGTACGTTCGGATTTTTTATTTAATTTGTACTCTACACTAATCTCCAAACAGTGGTCAAGAAAAAAATAAAAAGAAGTTTACGCATTTCACGCTACGTAATCTATAAAGAAACCTTGGTGGACTACAAAGAACACTTTTGGTCGTTTGTGGGAGCATTTGTGGGCATCGGCCTCATTGCTTATATTCAAAGTCATTGGCTAACCAAAGATGAAAATATCTTCCTTATTGGTTCATTTGGAGCGTCGAGTGTGTTGTTGTATGGTGCTATTCAAAGTCCGCTCGCTCAACCAAGAAATTTAATTGTGGGTCATTTAATTTCCGCCTTTATTGGCGTAACAATCTATAAATTTCTACCGGAAATTATTTGGATAACGGCTCCGCTTGCCGTGGCTCTTTCTATTGTGGCGATGCAAATGACAAAGTCGCTTCATCCGCCCGGTGGTGCAACTGCACTAATTGCTATAATGGGTTCCGAAAAAATCAAAGCTTTGGGTTATTATTATGTTTTATCGCCTGTTTTAACGGGCACATTGATTCTGTTTGTGGTGGCGTTGGTGTTCAATAACATCACAAAACATAGAAAGTATCCTGCAGATAAGCGTTTGAGGGCATTTTTTGGCAAGTGAAGAGAATCAAAGTTGGCTTTTAACCAAATAGAATCAATTTTTTATCTTTGTCATAAAATTGAAAACACACAAAAATGAAAAAGATTCTACTACTGCTTTTGTTAGGACTAGTTTCCTGTTCTAAAGATGAGTACACACCTGTAGAAAGAGGAAACATCAATTATCCTTCTTTTGACACAAGCAAAATGATAGGTGCGTGGGTATATGAAACCATGACTTTTAATGGAGAAACGTTTCCTTATCCTCATAATCCAAACTGTACAAAAGATGTTTTTGGCTTTTTTAATACTGAAGGCAGACGTTTTTTATACGATGAAATAATTCATGTAAACGATGAGTGTTCTGTTTCTCAAACCAACCTAGAATGGAAAGTGAATGGCGACAAATTAATTTTTTATTTTGGCGAACAATTAGTTTTGATATATACTGTAATTTCTATTGACGATGACTATTTTATTGTTCGAAGAATAGCCGATTTTAATAATGACGGCATAGAAGATACCCTAGAAATTAAAGCAAAAAGAGAAGATCCTTTTGGATGGTTTAACTAAAATCTTTTTAAGAAAGTTGTTTCCGTTTAGTAGTTAGATATAATTCAAAAAATCCAGCTCTCGAAAGTCTTCTTATAAAGCAAAAAGCTCTGCGATACCGATAATTATCGGGACGACCTCGAATCATACAAACAAAAAATCCGAACTCACGTCCGGATTTTTTTTATTTCGCTACAGGATAACTATTATTCTCTTGATTCACATCGGCCATTAAACCACTCGGGTCAATCACCACCGATTTAATTTTAGATTTTGCTTGTGAGAGTGGCAATTCATACGTTGGATAAGCCCAATCCCATCCTTTTACAACCGTTCGTTTCAATTGCGGGTAAGGGTTTTCTTTTTCCCATCGCATTAATGGGTTGGGGATGTAAAAACTTTCTACGGTTCCGTCTTCATAGGCAACTAAAATATCCAACGGCATAGGCATTCTTCCAATGCGTTCGAGGGTTAGTTTGCCGCTGTCGTCTATGTTTTTAATGGCGTAATCAATCGTGTTCGTCGTTTGAGTCCAATCCACCAAATACCAATCTAAAACCGCTCCCGAAACGCGTTCAGCCGAGCGTTTAAAATCGTTTGGTGTAGGATGCGTGAATTTGTAATCGTGGTAAAAACGTTTTAAGGTTTTAAACATGTTATCCATACCAATCACATAAGCCAATTGGGTTAAGAAAACCGTTCCTTTGCTGTAGGATGAAATACCGTAAACCATATTTTCATCATAGCGATCGGCATGCGTAGATTGCGGTTGCTCACGACCGGTACTCACCATATAGAAATAGTTGTTGTAGGCACTTTGAAACGGGTTATCGTCTTCTTTTTTGTTTTTTGGAGGCATTACTTCGGTCATCGCCAAATCGGAGATGAATGAGGTAAAACCTTCGTCCATCCATTCGTGCTTACTTTCATTAGTTGCCAACACATGTTGAAACCAGGTGTGAGCCAATTCGTGAGCAGTAACGCCCACCAAACTTCCTAACGAACGTTTTCCGGTGATGAGGGTACACATGGCATATTCCATCCCGCCATCGCCACCTTGTATCACGGAATATTGTTTGTACGGATAAACGCCAATTGTTTTATTGAAAAAGCTTAACAATTCCGCTGTTTTTGGTTGTAAAGCTTTCCAGTTTTCGATAATTTCTTTATCATTTTTATAGAAGAAATGAAGCTCAACACCGTTTTCTCCGATAATTTTATCGTGGATGTAATTATTATCGGCACCCCAAGCAAAATCGTGCACCATTGGAGCTACAAAATGCCACGTTAGGGTTTTAATTTTTTTAGGATGTTTTACTTCTACACCTTCGTCTTGGTAGCCGTGACCGATTTCGTTTTTGTTTTGCAAATAGCCCGAAGCACCAATTGTGTAATTTTTATCAATTGAAATTTTAACGTCATAATTTCCCCAAACTCCGTGAAATTCTCTACCGATATAAGGGTCGGCATGCCAACCTTCAAAATCAAATTCACAGATTTTCGGATACCATTGCGTCATTGAAAGAGCCACACCTTCGGCACTATTTCTACCAGAACGACGCACTTGCTCCGGTACTTGTCCGTCAAAATCTAATGTAAATGTTGATTTTGAATTAGGAAGAATTGGTTTTACTAAAGTAACTTCCAAAATGGTTCCAACTACTTTTGTTGTGGCCACTTGACCGTCTTGTTTGAAGTTAGTGATTTTTAAATACCCAATTTGATCCGGTTTTAAAGTGGAAATTCTACTTTCTTTGACTTCTTTTTCACCCACTTTAAAACTTTTTACCATTCGTTTATCGGGATCGGTAATCGTTTGTAGCCGAATATCCATTTCGCTTCCCGGCTGAAACGCATTAAAATACAAATGATAAAACACTTTGCGAAGTGTGTCGGGTGAATTGTTGGTGTATTCTAATTCCTGAGTTCCTTTGTATTGAAAGGTTTTCACATCCATAAAGAAATCCATTTTATAATCGGCTTGTTGTTGCCAATAGCCCGGATTTGGATTGTTTTGGGCGGAAAGAAAAGTAGAAAAAACAATAAAAAGGAGTAAAGAAGCCTTTCTCATAAAAATAGATTTAAGGATTTATTTTGAAACGTTTCCCGATGATTTAGCCATTTTATCCGCCATCAACAAAGCATTATACGCATTCACAATTTTTCCGGAAGTGGATAATTCCGCAAACGGTAATTTGTTTGTTGGATCTCCAGCCACAACCACAGTTTTGTTGATGGAAACACCGCTTTCTTTCAAAATCATTTTCACTTGCGGAGCGGTTAATGTTGGATAGTAGGAACGAATTAAAGCCGCAACTCCAGCTGCGTTTGGCGAAGCCATTGAGGTTCCTTGTTGGTGTTCGTATTTGTTATTTGGAACGGTAGCATAAATTTTTACTCCCGGAGCAAAAACGTCCACATCGGTTTTTCCATAGTTTGAAAATTCAGCGACAGTTTTAGCACCGTAATCAAAGTTTAAAGCACCAATTTTGATGAAGTTATCAGCAATTTCATTATTGCCTACACGATCATTTGGAAAGCTTTCAACAACGTTTAAATCATCACCATCATTTCCGGCAGCGTGAACGAATAAAACGTCTTTGCTTGCGGCATATTTAATTGCTTCGTAAACCCATTCTTTTTGAGGAGAAAATCCTTTTCCGAAACTTCCGTTGATTACTTTTGCACCGTTATCAGCCGCATATCTGATGGCAAGAGCGATATCTTTGTCATACTCATCTCCATTTGGAACGGCACGAACGGCCATAATTTCTACATTAGTTGCCACACCGTCGCCACCTAAATTATTTCCTCTCACTTGAGCAATTATTCCGGCAACGTGCGTTCCGTGTAAAGCATGTTTTTTATCCGGACCCCAAACCTGGTTGTTTCCGTAGAATTTGGTTGAAAAATCTTCGTAGTTATCGCCTAAAACTTTTCTTCCGTCGTATTCTGTATTCAAATTATAATTTAATTGATCATAAATGTGCTCTTCATATTCTTTTACACCTTTCATAAATTCTTCGCGGGAAGAATTAGCTAAAAATTGCATCATCGCCATTTTGTAATTTCCCAATGTTGGATTGGTGGTTAAGATCGATTTTACATCTTGCAAGGTGTAATCTTCTTTTTTCAAATGTTCTAAAATTCCTTTGTCAGCCGCAACAATAAAATCGATTTGCTGTTTGTTGGTTAATGCTTCTTGCTTTTTTTCTTCCAATTTTTTTAAAGCTTTTTTATAGGTTTCAGAACCATCGTCGCCTTTTCGTACGATACGAGTTAACTCTAACGTTTCATTAACCACATCGCCTAAAAAGTTCCAACCGTGAATGTCGTCAATATAACCGTTGTTGTCATCATCGATTCCGTTTCCTGGAATTTCTTTAGCGTTGGTCCAAACACGACCTTTTAAATCTTCGTGTTCAATATCAGTTCCGCTATCAATTACGGCAACAATTACTTTTTGACCTTTTTTATTTTTTAACAATTCTTCGTAAGCACGATCTACACTCATACCGGGAATCGTATCTTTTATTAAATCTAAATGACTCCAACGCAGTAATTCTGCATCAGAAATTTTACTGTTTTTTAATGGAACCGTTTCAGAAGATAATGGTTTTAAGTTGGTAAAGGATGATTTTGAAGCACTACATCCGGTTAAAATTAGAGCAGATAAAAGAGTAAATGCTGTTGAACGTATCAATTTCATAGTTAATGTTTTGTAAATTTAATGTAAAAGGCAAATTTCATAAAAAGAAGTTCTAAAACCACTCATTTTTGATTTTTTTTATGATAATTATCTAAATATTGAACCGGTATATCTTCGATACAAAGATTTCGTTAGTTGAAAAGGTTTCTGCCATTTGACTTTAAGCAGAATAAAAGGATGTTATAACCGACAAGCTTAACATCACTAAATAGGTGATAATTCGTAACATAACTAATTCGTTTTTACTGCGGTTGCAGTTTGATTGATTGATGATTGAAACTATTTACAATTTCGACTGATTTTTTTCAAAACCCTATCCACAATTTCTAACTCAGCTTGATTAATTCCGGTTAGTGCGATTTGACGGTTTTCTTGAACTACTTGATAAACTTTTTCGATGGTTTTTGAACCCAATTTTGTAATTTTAAGAACTGATTTTCTTCTGTCGTTTTGATCTGTTTTTCGTTCTAAATAATCTGATTTTACTAATAATTCGATGATTCGAGTAACGGAAGCATTGTCTTTAAAAACCATATCAGCCAATTCATTTTGAGCAATATCCGGGTTTTCGTTGATTGTTTTTAGTACTAGCCATTGGTCTATCGTTATTTTTAATCCGTTGTCTTTTAATCGTTTTTGGGCAAACATTCTATACGTTCGAATACTTTGATCCATAGAATAAAAAATAACACTACTTATTTTTTCCATATTATAATTTTAATCAAAATTAAAAATGATTTATCAATAATTGATATATCAATTAAATAATTAGTACAAGTTTAACAATTTGGAATGATTGAATTTTAAAGGTTTAGGATGTCCTTACACGAAAAAACCTCTTTCAAACGAACGCCTTTTTCAGTTTTTTCAACAGTGATAATTTCGTTGTGAGCATCGTGTTCTAAAAATAAATAGTAGTTGTTTTCGGCAGCGGTTGTTAGAAATTTCGCTTTTTCATCCAACGTTAAAAGGGGTCTTGTATCATAACCCATCACATACGGAATTGGAATATGTCCTGCCGTAGCCAACAAATCCGCACAAAAAACAATGGTTTTGTCTTGGTATTTGATGTGAGGTAACATTTGTTTTTCAGTATGACCGTCTGCATAAAAAATGCCGAAATCCATTTCTTCCGAAAAACCAAAATCACTAGTTGGTCTTTTGATAAAATTCAACTGACCACTTTCTTGCATCGGTAAAATATTTTCACTTAAAAAAGAAGCTTTTTCCCGAGAATTAGGTTTGGTTGCCCATTCCCAATGATTTTCATTCGTCCAGAATTTTGCATTTTTGAAAGCGATTTCATAACCGGTTTTATCCTTATTCCAATTTACACTGCCACCGCAATGATCAAAATGAAGGTGCGTCATAAATACATCCGTTACATCATTCCGATGAAAACCATATTTTGCCAACGATTTATCTAATGAATGTTCGCCCCAAAGCGAATAATAACCAAAAAATTTATCCGATTGTTTATTGCCCATTCCGGTGTCAATCAACGTTAATCGATTTCCGTTTTCAATCAACAAACAGCGAGCGGCAATGTCAATGAGGTTGTTCTCGTCTGCCGGATTTGTTCGGTTCCAAATGGTTTTAGGGACAACGCCAAACATGGCTCCACCGTCTAGTTTAAAATTTCCGGCTTCAATGGGGTATAGTTTCATAATTGTGATTTAATAGTAAAATGTTTCGCAAATTACTAAAAACTTACCTTTTTAAAGCGGAATTATAACTATTTTCTATCGATCCATTCGTTATAAAAATGTTAGGAATCCTTTTAAAATTCCTATTTTGATGTATCTTTGCAGTTAATTTAGACAAAATCAAAATAGCAAATGATTAAAGTTTCAGATACAGCCAAAAAGAAAATCATCAATTTGATGGAAGATGATGGTTTTGATGCTGCCCGAGATTACGTTCGCGTAGGCGTAAAAAGTGGTGGTTGTTCCGGTTTGTCTTATGATTTAAAATTTGACAAAGAAATTGGAGAAAACGATAAAGTATTCGAAGACAACAATATACGAGTGGCAGTTGAAAAGAAAAGTTTCCTTTATTTAGCAGGAACAATTTTAGAATTTTCAGGAGGTTTAAACGGAAAAGGTTTTGTGTTTAACAATCCTAATGCGAACAGAACGTGTGGTTGCGGGGAAAGTTTTTCGCTTTAAAAACTAAACTATTGAGATAGAAAACTTAATTTCTTAATGGTTTAAAAAAATTAAAAAAATGGCAAAATATACAGAGGACGATTTAAAAGTTGAACTCGAAACTAAAGAATACGAATATGGATTTTACACCGAATTAGACTCGGAAACGTTTCCTATTGGGTTAAATGAAGACATTGTCCGAGCGATTTCTATGAAAAAAGAAGAACCGCAATGGATGACCGACTGGCGTTTGGAAGCTTTTCGAGCTTGGCAAGAAATGATTGAACCGGATTGGGCAAATGTTCACTATGAAAAACCCGATTTTCAAGCGATTTCGTATTATTCCGCTCCAAAAAAAGCAGATCCAAATAAAACATTAGACGATGTTGATCCGGAATTACTAGCAATGTACAAAAAGCTCGGAATTTCGATCGATGAACAAAAGAAAATGAACAATGTGGCGATGGATATTGTGGTTGATTCTGTTTCTGTAGCTACGACTTTCAAAAAAACGTTGGCTGAAAAAGGAATCATTTTCATGAGTATTTCTGAAGCTATCAAAGAGCATCCGGATTTAGTTCAGAAATATTTAGGAACGGTAGTTCCGCAACGAGATAATTTTTATGCGGCTTTGAATTCCGCCGTTTTTTCAGATGGAAGTTTTTGTTATATTCCAAAAGGAGTAAAATGTCCGATGGAATTATCCACTTATTTCCGAATCAATCAAGCCGGAACCGGTCAGTTTGAAAGAACGCTTTTGATAGCTGATGAAGGAAGCTATGTTTCTTATCTGGAAGGTTGTACCGCTCCAAGCCGTGACGAAAATCAATTGCACGCCGCTGTAGTTGAATTGATTGCGATGGATGACGCGGAAATAAAATATTCAACCGTTCAAAACTGGTATCCCGGAAATAAAGAAGGAAAAGGCGGTGTTTTTAATTTTGTGACTAAAAGAGGTTTGTGCGAGAAAAACGCAAAAATTTCTTGGACACAAGTTGAAACAGGTTCAGCCATAACTTGGAAATATCCATCAGTAATTTTAAAAGGAAATAACTCAATTGGCGAATTTTATTCAATCGCCGTAACCAATAATCACCAACAAGCAGACACAGGAACAAAGATGATTCATTTGGGAAAAAACACCAAATCAACCATCATTTCCAAGGGAATTTCTGCCGGGAAATCGCAAAATAGTTACCGAGGTTTGGTTCGAATTAGTGCCAATGCAGATAATGCCCGAAACTTTTCGCAATGTGATTCGCTTTTGATGGGAAATAATTGTGGAGCACACACTTTTCCGTATATCGAAAGTAAAAACACATCTGCCAAGATTGAACACGAAGCAACTACTTCTAAAATTGGAGAAGACCAGGTTTTTTATTGCAATCAACGTGGTATTCCAACCGAAAAAGCAATTGCGTTAATTGTAAACGGCTTCAGCAAAGAAGTATTGAATAAATTACCAATGGAATTTGCAGTTGAAGCTCAGAAGTTGCTAGAGATTTCGTTGGAAGGTTCGGTAGGATAATTAAATTTAAAAGTTATGGATATAATTTTAAAAAACGTAAAGAAAAAAGATTTTCCACTTTTAAAAAAATTGGCAAAGTCACTTGGTTTTGAAATTGTTGAAAAAATAGAGAAACCATATAATCCCGAATTTGTTAAAGAAATTTTGGAAGCAGAACAAAGTATCAAAGACGGAAAAGGTGTGAAAATAAAATTGGAAGATTTGTGGAAGTAGTTTATTCTGAAAAGGCTCAAAAAGATCGTGAGTTTTGGAAAAAATCTGGAAACAAAGCAATAATGAATAAAATTTCAGCTTTGATTGAAGATATTCAATTACATCCTTTTGAAGGCATAGGAAAACCAGAAAACCTTTGAAACATCAACTTTCGGGTAAATGGTCAAGAAGAATAAATCAAGAACACCGAATTATTTATCAATTAATCGACGAAAACACAATCGAAATTTTAAATATTTTGTCTCTAAAAGGACATTACGAATAGTAAAAGAAATCAAAACTTAATGAATCTTAATACCTTAATGGTTTAAAAAAATAAAAATGTTAAGCATAAAAAATTTACACGCTTCCATCGAAGACAAAGAAATATTAAAAGGCATCAACCTTGAAATTAAAGCAGGAGAAGTTCATGCAATTATGGGTCCAAACGGATCTGGAAAAAGTACACTTTCCGCTGTAATTGCCGGAAATGAAAATTATGAAGTAACAGAGGGTTCTGTTGAATTATTAGGCGAAGATTTAGCTGATTTAGCTCCTGAGGAAAGAGCTCACAAAGGTGTTTTCTTATCATTTCAATATCCGGTAGAAATTCCTGGAGTTTCGGTAACAAATTTTATGAAAACAGCCATCAACGAAAGCAGAAAAGCTAACGGAAAAGAAGAAATGCCAGCCAACGAAATGCTGAAATTGATTCGTGAAAAATCAGAATTATTAGAAATTGATCGTAAATTTTTATCCCGATCGTTAAACGAAGGTTTTTCGGGTGGAGAGAAAAAACGTAATGAAATTTTTCAAATGGCGATGTTGGAACCCAAATTAGCCATTTTAGATGAAACCGATTCAGGTTTAGATATTGATGCTTTGCGAATTGTAGCAAATGGCGTGAATAAATTGAAAAGCCAAGAAAATGCCGTTTTAGTAATCACGCATTACCAACGTTTATTAGATTATATCATCCCTGATTTCGTACACGTTTTGATGGACGGAAAAATCGTAAAATCCGGCGGCAAGGAACTGGCTCTTGAGCTAGAAGAAAGAGGATACGACTGGATAAAACAAGAACAAGAAGTTTAAAAATTAATTTTAAACCATTAAGAGATTAAGGAAATTAAGTTGTAACACTTAATGAAACTTAATACCTTAATGGTTTATGATAAAATATTTGTAGATTTTTAAAATCTCAACATTTAAAATGGATTTAAAAGAAAAATTAATTTCATCCTTCATGGCTTTCGAAGAAAAAGTTGATGTAACTGCACAGTTACACGACATTCGAACTTCTGCCATAAAAAACTTTGAAAACAAAGGTTTCCCAACCAAAAAAGAGGAAGCTTGGAAATATACATCGTTAAATACCGTATTAAAAAACGACTTTTCTGTTTTTCCAAAAAGAGAAAATTCAATTGAATTTAAAGATGTCAAGAAATTTTTTCTACACGAAATTGACACGTACAAATTAGTGTTTATCGATGGAAAATTCAGTTCGTTTATGTCGTCAACCACGCACGAAGGAATTGATGTTTGCTTACTTTCTTCGGTGCTGACAAAGCCAAAATACAAAATGGTTTTGGATACCTATTTCAACCAAATCGCCAGCAAAGACGAGAGTTTAACGACCTTAAATACTGCATTTGCACAGGAAGGAGCGTTCATCAACATCCCAAAAAGTAAAGTGGCGGACAAACCGATTGAAATCATTCATTTTTCTACCGGGGTTGAAAGTGCGTTGATGGTTCAACCTCGAAATTTGATTATTGTAGGTGAAAATGCTCACGTGCAAATCATCGAACGTCATCAAAGTTTGAACAGTAATCCGGTGTTGACCAATTCAGTAACCGAAATTTTTGCTCAAAAAAGAGCCATTGTCGATTATTATAAAATTCAAAACGACGAACAAACCGCCAATTTGATTGACAACACTTATATTTCTCAAAAACAAGAGAGTAGAGTAGCGGTGCATACCTTTTCTTTTGGTGGAAACATCACCAGAAACAACCTGAATTTCTACCATTTTGGCGAACGAATCGATTCAACTTTAAAAGGAATTACGATTATTGGCGACAAGCAACACGTGGATCATTACACATTAGTGAATCACGCCACACCAAATTGCGAAAGCCATCAAAACTATAAAACTATTTTAGGCGGAAGTTCAACCGGCGTTTTCAACGGAAAGATTTTCGTAGAAAAAGAAGCCCAAAAAACCGATGCTTTTCAGCAAAACAACAACATTTTATTAAGCGACAAAGCCACCATCAACGCCAAACCACAATTGGAAATTTTTGCCGATGATGTCAAATGTTCACACGGTTGCACTATTGGTCAGCTAGACGAAAGTGCGATGTTTTATATGCAACAACGCGGCATCCCGAAAAAAGAAGCCAAAGCATTATTGATGTATGCCTTTTCCAACGAAGTCATCGAGAGCATCAAAATACCCGAGTTAAAACAACGCATCACAAAGATTATTGCGATGAAACTGGGTGTGAATTTGGGTTTTGATTTGTAAAGTTTAACCGCAATTTGTGTCATTTCGACCAGAGGGAGAAATCACATAATCTAGGTTTATTTTTAAATTATTAGAAGCGAATGGCTCGGGCATTTTCAGCCAACCATATTCCCGCTTTCCGTTGCAATAAAAAAGTTCCGATTTTTTCGGAACTTTTTTATTTCCACTACAATCGGGGCTAGAGGATTGACTGTATTGAACTTCAGGAAAATTTATTCTTTTGAAATTCAGTAATTTATTCAAACTTTGCGTCCTTTGCGATTTTTACTTTGTGTTCTTTGTGGTTAAATTATAACTTAATAGATGAAATAACATCTTTCATCATCCCATTAAAATCAAAATCCTCATCTTCCGTCAATCCAAAACGAACAATTACCATTTCTTTCGATGGAATAATGATTACTTTCTGACCTTGAAATCCACCACAGAAATACATATCTTTCGGCACATCAGGATATTTTCCACCGGCGTTTAGCCAAAAATGACCACCATATTCTCCATTGGAAGTGGGTGTAGGAGTCGCCACATATTTCGCCCAACTTTTATCAAAAATCTGCTCACCATTCCAATTGCCTTCGTGCAAATAAAGTAAGCCAAATTTCGCCCAATCACGAGCTGTTGCCCAACCATAGGATGAGCCAACAAAATTTCCGGTCATATCCGGTTCAATCAACATCGAATGCATACCGATTTTATCAATCAACGAAGCATACCAAAAATCTAAATAATCTTGATGAGTAGCAAACTGTCTTCTTAAAATTCCCGACAACAAATTCGTTGTTCCGGATGAATAATTCCAATGCGTATTCGGTCTAAAAGCAGCTGGTTTTTCCAATTGAACTTTCGCCATATCATCCGCTAAAAACAACATTTTCGTGACATCCGATATTTTACCATAATCCTCTTCCCATTCCAAACCCGAATTCATTTGAATCAAATTATGCAAAGTGATTTTTGAACGTTCATCATTCTTCCATTCTTTCACCGGAGCAGGTTTGTTAATGTCAATTTTTCCTTGCTGTTGCAAAATTCCAAAATAAGTTGCCGTAATACTTTTCGTCATCGACCAACCCAAAAATTTAGTGTTTTTAGAAAAACCGTCTTCGTATTTTTCGGCAATGATTTTATCTTTATAAATCACTAAAAGAGCTCTTGTTCTTTTAATTTTTTCACCTTTTTTATCAAATGCATTCGCAACTGCTTGATTCAGTTTTTCATAATTCACTTCCGTGAAAATTGAATCTTTTGATTCAAGATTTCCATAAGGAAAAGGCAAATTGGTATCAACTTTCGTTCGTTTCGGAACCAAATACGGTTTTGTTTCATCAAAATCATCGTTTATCAAAGTGGCACCCAAACCTTCTCGGTAAATGGCTTTTCGTTTTTTTAATCCAAAAGCGGAAGAAATGACAAATTTTCCTTGCTCATTAATTTCATTTTTAGCGAGGCGAACGGTTTCAATGTCATTATCGCCGGTTTCAATAATTTCCAGCGATCTTCCATCAATAAAATGACCGGAAGCGACACTTTTTGCCGAAAAACCAGAAACAATATCTAATTTTGGATAAGTTGAAACGCCAACAAAAACAATTAAAAGCAAAATAGCAATACCAAGAAATTTGAAGAATTTTTTCATGTGAAATTTATTTCCTGCAATGTATAAAATTATCTCAAATGAAAATCAATCGTTCACATTTTCAGTTCATACAATTCATAAAAATTCGTGAATTCATGGCTAATACGCAATCCTTTTTACTACTTTTGTATTTAGAATTTTTCTAAATAAAAAATGATAAACATTCAAAAGGTTAGAGCCGATTTCCCGATACTTTCTCAAACAGTAAACGGAAAACCGCTTGTATATTTCGATAACGCAGCAACTTCACAAAAGCCACAAGTGGTGATTGATGCAGAAGCTAATTATTATAAAGAAATTAATGCCAATATTCATCGTGGTGTGCACACGTTGAGTCAATTGGCTACGGATGCGTATGAAGCTTCGCGTTTGAAAATTCAACAACATATTAATGCAAAATTTAGTCACGAAGTGCTTTTTACTTCCGGAACAACGCACGGAATTAATTTAGTTGCGAATGGATTTGCTTCATTCGTAAAACATGGAGATGAGGTCATGGTTTCTGCCCTAGAACACCACAGCAACATCGTTCCGTGGCAAATGCTATGCGAAAAAACCGGTGCGAAATTAGTTGTGATTCCGATGAATGAATCGGGAGAATTAATTCTTTCAGAATACGAACGATTACTTTCAGAAAAAACCAAAATTGTAACTGTAAATCATATTTCCAATGCGTTGGGAACCATCAATCCAATCAAATGGATGATTAAAAAAGCCCACGAAGTTGGAGCAGCCGTTTTAATCGATGGAGCACAAGCAACTCCGCATCTAAAACCAAATGTTCAGGAATTGGATTGTGATTTTTATGTGTTTTCCGGTCACAAAATCTGTGGACCAACGGGAACTGGAATTTTATACGGAAAAGAAGCTTGGCTCAACAAATTGCCACCTTATCAAGGCGGAGGCGAAATGATTGCGACCGTTTCTTTTGAAAAAACTACGTATGCCGAATTACCCCATAAATTTGAAGCCGGAACACCAAACATTGCGGGTGGAATTGTACTGGGAACGGCCATCGACTATCTCAATGAAATTGGTTTTGACAACATTGCAACTTATGAACACGAATTGTTGGAATACGGAACCAAACGTTTATTAGAAATTGAAGGTTTAAAAATATATGGTACAGCATCTCAAAAAACTTCCGTAATTTCGTTTAACATTGATGGCATTCATCCGTATGATGTTGGTACGATAATTGACAAGTTAGGAATAGCGGTTCGTACCGGACATCATTGTGCTCAACCGATTATGGATTTTTATCAAATTCCGGGAACATTGAGAGCTTCGTTTGCGTTTTATAACACCAAAGAAGAAATTGATGCCTTGGTAGAAGCCGTTAAAAAAGCAAAACTAATGTTGTCTTAAAAAACAGATTATGAAAACTATTACAATGATTTTCCTTTCACTTTTTTTAGCAAGCAATTGTAGTCAAAAGGAAAAAGAAGAGATGAAAAAAACCACTATCGAATACCAAGCCCTTTCGAGAGGAAGTTATGTTAATATACAAATTCAGAATGAAACCCTTTCGATTGTTAGAAAACGAGATGAAAAGGCAAAAGACTACAAATTAGCAAAAGAAGATTTTAAAGAATTAGCCGATTTGTTTTTGAAAATAGACTTAAATCAATTGGAAAATTACAAAGGACCAGCCGAAAAAAGATTCTATGATGGTGCAGCAATGGCTAATGTGAGAATTGTATATGACGGAAAAGTTTATCAATCACAAACTTTTGACCATGACAGTCCACCAGTTGAGATTGAAGCTTTTGTAAACAAAATAGTTTCGTTTGTAAAAACAGAAAACAATGACAATTAAAGAAATACAAGACGAAATCGTTGACGAGTTTTCAATGTTTGATGATTGGATGCAACGCTACGAATACATCATCGAACTCGGAAAATCATTGCCGTTGATTGATGAAAAATATAAAACCGACGAAAATATCATCAAAGGATGTCAATCAAAAGTGTGGTTGCAAGGTGAAGAACATGACGGAAAGATTGCTTTCACAGCCGATAGCGATGCTATTTTAACCAAAGGAATCATCGCCATTTTAATCCGAACATTTTCCAACCAAAAACCATCAGCCATTTTAGAAGCCAACACCGATTTTATTGATGAAATTGGTTTAAAAGAACATTTGTCTCCCACACGAGCAAACGGTTTGGTTTCGATGATAAAACAGATAAAAATGTATGCGTTAGCTTTTGAAGCGAAGCAATAATTTTTTACCATATAAGCCATATAAGATATTATAAGATTTATGAATTATACAAAACAAGATGTAAAAGATTTAGTTTATCAAGTGAATGGAGCGGCAATTGAAGTTCATAAAAGCCTTGGTCCCGGATTACTTGAGAGTGTTTATCACAAATGTCTTAAACACGAACTTGAATTAAGAAAAATTAAATTTCAATCGGAATTATTGATACCTATTCAATATAAAGGTATTGAGGTTGATGCTGAATTAAGGTGTGATTTTTTAATTGAAGAAAAATTAGTGGTTGAATTAAAATCAGTTACAGAAATGAAGCCGATTTTTGAAGCTCAAATTTTATCTTACATGAATTTATTAAAAATACCAATCGGCTTATTAATTAATTTTAATGTAACAAACATTTACAAAGAAGGCCAGAAAACGTATATTAATAACTTATATAATCAAATTTGGGATTAACTTATATTCCCTTATACTACTTATATGGTTAAGAAAACAGTCAATTTTTTTAAATAAACAAAATGGAAGAATATAAAGACGAAATAAACCTAGGCGAATCAGTTGTAAAAGTCCTTAAAGGAATTTACGACCCCGAAATACCAGTCGATATTTACGAACTCGGATTAATCTACGACGTAATGATCAACGAAGACAATGATGTAAAAGTGTTAATGACTTTAACATCACCCAATTGTCCTGTTGCCGAAACATTGCCGAGAGAAGTCGAAGAAAAAATAAAATCACTCGATGCCGTAAAATCGTGCGAAGTCGAAATCACTTTTGACCCACCGTGGAGCAAAGATTTAATGAGCGAAGAAGCAAAATTAGAATTGGGGATGCTGTAAGGCATTTATCGGTTGTCAGTTGTCCGTTATCCGTTTTTCAGACAACCGATAACAGACAACTGATAACAGAGAACCGACAACCGACAACAGAAATGAACGAAATCATCAACAAAGTAGCCAATTCTTCCTTAGAAGTGTTCGATTTAGAGGATTATTATCCTTCCGGAATCAGAACACAAATCGATATTGCTCAATGGCTTGAAGACGGATTTTTGTTAAAAGAAAAAAACTTCCGCGAAGCATTAAAAAACCACGATTGGTCACAGTATCAAAACCATTTTGTGGCAATTCATTGTTCTACAGATGCCATTTTGCCGGCTTGGGCAACCATTTTAGTTACTGTTCATCTTCAACCCTTTGCTAAAAAAATCATTTTAGGAAAAAAAGAAGAAATCGACACCTTATTATATAGTGAAATTCTCAATCAAATAGATTATTCAGTTTACCAAGGAAAACCGGTTATCCTAAAAGGTTGCTCCAAAAAGCCTGTTCCCGAAACAGCCTATGTTTTTGCAATTCAGCAACTTCAAAAAGTTGCCAAAAGTATTATGTTTGGCGAAGCTTGTTCGGCTGTTCCGTTATATAAAGCTCAAAAATAGTCGGCCTTTAAGCAGAAAAAATTGTTAAATTTAGAACAATTACTAACTTTGTCCCGCAAAATCTTAAAATTTAAAGGATGAAAAAAGTAATAATTGCACTTAGTTTGATGTTTGGGCTTCATGTAGCAGCCCAACAAGAAGTAGTAAAAAGTGTCGAAGAAGTGGTTAAAGCCGTCAACGACACTACTCGAACCAACGGTTGGATCAAAAAAGGAAACATCTCATTCTTATTCAATCAATCAACATTTGAAAATTGGGTTGCCGGTGGTGAAAACAATATTTCAGGAAATCTCGGACTCAACTACGATTTCAATTACAAAAGCGACGATTGGTCTTGGGACAACAAAGTAATTGCTTCCTACGGAATCGTAAAAACCAAAAATTCAGAGTTTGAAAAGAAAACCGACGACCGTTTCGAGTTCAATTCTCTTGCCGGGAAAAAAGCCGGAGGTTATTGGTATTACTCCGCTTTTTTAAATTTCAGAACCCAATTCACAAAAGGATTTGTATACGGAACCGATGCAAACGGACGAGAAATCAGAACCGAAAACACAAATTTCTTATCGCCGGGTTACCTAACCTTTGGTCCGGGTATGATGTGGAAAAAAAGCGATAATCTAAAGTTCAACTTAGCACCATTATCATCAAAATTCACGTTTGTCGACAAAGATTATACTTCCATTCCCGGTTATGTTGACGGAAGTTATTTTGGTGTAGATGCAAACAAATCAATGCGTTACGAACTCGGTTTCTATGCGGCAGGATACTATAAATTCAACCTATTCGAAAACGTATCTGCCGAAAATATCTTGAATTTATATTCCAATTATCTCGAAGATCCACAAAACGTAGACGTTGATTATCAGTTAAATATCGTGATGACCATCAACAAATTCCTATCCACCAACCTGTCTTTCCAAACCATTTATGATGACAATGCATTTCGCGGATTCCAAACCCGTCAAGTGTTGGGAGTGGGGGTGAATTACGGATTTTAATAATATAATTTATCCCCAATCTGTGTCATTTCGACGAAGGAGAAATCACATAAAGTAACTAACACAATTTTTGCTTAGCGTTATGTGATTTCTCCTTCGTCGAAATGACACACTAAGGAATTTTTTGGGGCGAACGGCCGGGCTTTCCGTTCCAAGTTTTTTGATTTTTTTCAACAACTGCTCCGGCTGTGGTAGCTTCCGTTGGTCGCTTCCTCGCTCAGGCATTTGTAAGTAAAAAATCAAAAAAGTTTTTCACTTCAATCCCTGTCGCAGTCTGTGCTATCAACTATTCCTCATCCACAGCATCCTTATAATCCGGATACAAAAATTTATTATACGGAAAACGAGTCACGTGAATTTCTCTCACGGCTTCATACACTTTTTCTCTAAATTCTTCAAAATTCTCCTTGTTCGTCGCCGAAATAAACAACGCACGATCTTCACCCACATTACTCATCCAAGTGGCTTTCCATTCTTCCAATGAATAATGTTTAGATGTTTTTTCAATCATCAAATCATCTTCATCAAATTGAGCAGGTTTGTAGGCATCAATCTTATTAAAAACCATAATTGTGTGCTTATCGGCACTTTTAATATCTTGCAAAATCTGATTTACCGATGCAATATGATGTTCAAAATCCGGATGCGAAATATCAACAACGTGAAGTAGTAAATCGGCTTCGCGAACTTCATCCAGCGTACTTTTAAACGATTCTACCAACTGAGTCGGCAATTTTCGAATAAAACCAACCGTATCCGAAAGCAAAAAAGGTAAATTCTTAATCACCACTTTTCGAACCGTTGTATCTAACGTAGCAAACAATTTATTTTCTACAAAAACATCGCTTTTTCCAACGGCATTCATCAACGTCGATTTTCCCACATTGGTATATCCCACCAACGCAACACGAACCAACGAGCCACGATTTCCACGTTGTACCGACATTTGTTTGTCAATCGTCTTGATTTTTTCTTTCAACAAAGCAATTCGGTCACGCACAATTCGTCTATCCGTCTCAATTTCCGTTTCACCTGGGCCACGCATTCCAATTCCACCTCGCTGACGTTCCAAATGCGTCCACATTCCCGATAATCTGGGAAGTAAATATTGACACTGAGCCAATTCTACTTGTGTTCTGGCATAGGAAGTTTCGGCACGTTGAGCAAAAATATCCAAAATTAGGTTGGTTCGGTCTAACACCTTACAATCTAAAATTTTAGTTATATTTTTTTGTTGAGCAGGCGAAAGTTCATCATCAAAAATCACGGTAGAAACTTCGTTTTCAACAATATATTTATGAATTTCTTCTATTTTTCCGGTTCCAACAAACGTTTTAGGGTGAGCTTTTTCAAGTCGTTGCCAAAAACGTTTAATCACTTCACCGCCTGCAGTAAAAGTAAGAAACTCCAATTCGTCTAAATATTCGTTCAATTTAGATTCATCTTGTTCTTTCGTAACAATTCCAACTACAACAGTCTTTTCAAAATTTATTTTTTCTTTTTCTAGCATATACAATTAAATGTCTTGCAAAATTAAGCAATTCAGTGGTTTTTTAGAGCAAATTGTTTAAACAAAAGAAACCTATTTATTGAATTATTTAGTTAAAAATTAAAATAATGTTACATAATTCTTAATTTTTGTTAAATTTGGCTCTCTAAACCTACAAGGAAAATTTTCAAAACAACCTAAACTTTCATTTATGAAAAGAATTACATTACTATTACTGTTGTTCTTGTTAACAGGCTCGGTTGCGTATTCACAGATACCTCAAGATTTTGAGGGTGGGATACCTGCGGGATGGACAAGATACAACAATGCTTTCGGTGCCGCTCAATGGGCTACCATAAACGCAGTTACAACACCTCCTACAGTTTGTGAGGGAACTATTTCTGCTTTTGTAAATGGTAGAGAAAACATTGGTGTCGGAAACACCTCAGAAAAATGGTTAGTGTCGTCATTGGCCACAGTTCCTGCAAATGGACAACTCGTGTTCTCAACCCGTTCTACAATTAACGGTTTTGACAATACAACTTACCAAGTTCGCGTGTCAACAGTTTCTCAAAACAGTGGTTTTCAGATTGTTGCTCAATGGACAGAAGAAGAGTTGACACAAGTTTTCAATATTTGTGAAGAAAAGACAGTCGATTTAAGTGTAGCAGGCTATGCAGGCCAAGACGTTTATATTGCCTTCGTGATGTTAGTAACACAACCAACTGCAACACCAACAGGAGACAGATGGATTATTGATGATATTCGTTTAGTAGAAAGATGTATTAATCCAGAAGATATAGAAGTTGGTGGGATTAGCCAGGTAGGTGCAACAATCACTTGGGATAATCCAGGCGGAGCTGAACTTTTTGAAGTTGAAATTGTTGAATTTCCTAATACACCCACAGGAGTTGGTGTAGAAGTAGGTCCGGAAACAACTTATTCTACAACAACTTTAAATGAATCAACACAATATGCTGTTTATGTAAGAGCAAAATGTTCTGAAAGCAATAGCGAATGGGTAGGTCCAGTGAATTTTACAACATCTTCACCTGGTTTAACATGTGATTCGGCCATACCAATTACTGAAGGTTTACCTTATTCTACAACAGACAATACATCAAATTATTCAGATGATATTGATGGAAGTCCGGGTACAGGCTGTGGAGCAGCCGGAAACTTTTTAAATGGTAATAATGTATACTATAGTTATACGGCTGATTTTGATGGTGTGGTTAATATTACCATGACTCCAACCGGAAACAACTCGGGTATATTTGTTTATAATAGTTGTAACAATGTAGGGGTAAGCTGTATTGCCGGTGCCTCTGGTACTGATGGAGCACCTCGCGTAATAGATTTACCGGTAGTTAACGGGCAAACCTATTATATTGTCATTTCAACAAGTGGAACACCTTCTACAATTGCATACGGTTTAACGATACAAAAAGTAAACTGCCCACCTCCAACTAATTTAGAAGCAGTAGGTGGACAATCGAGTGCAATTTTAAATTGGGATGAAAACGGAGCAACTTCTTGGGAATATGTTGTGCAAACAGCAGGAAGTGATATTCCAGCTGGAGCAGGTATTCAAACGAATAGTTTTGAGAACATTACTGTAACTGAATTATTCGATACAACACCAATTGCAGCTTCTACTCTTTATCAATATTGGGTAAGAAGAGATTGTGGTGATGGTACATTTAGTGCATGGTCTGGACCATTGGTGTTTAACACGACGGTTTGTGAGCCAGCAGATCAGTGTACCTATATATTTAGAACTACTGATCGTTTTGGAGATGATTGGAATGATGCAGTAATGCAAGTTAGACAAAATGGTATTGTGGTTGCTACAATTACAGGACCACTTGATGAAGATAATCAAAATCCAATAGACTTTCCTGTTCAGCTTTGTAATGGGTTGCCTTTTGATTTGTTTTGGTCAGTGGCAGGAGTCTTTGATAATGAAGTAGGTATACAAATTATTAACGACTCTGGACAAATTGTTCATACAACTCCTTTTAACTCTGCTGCTTTAGCAGGAACAGTTTTATACACAGATTCATTAGTACAATGTGGTGTGCCGGAATGTTTGGCACCAACTGGTTTAACAACTGTTGCTGGACAAGTTTCTAATACTTCTGCTGAAGTGAGATGGGATATTGTTGCCAATATTACAGAGTATGAAGTAATTTGGTTGCCTTCACCATCAACACCACCAACCGAAGCTTCAACCGGAACCTTAACTTCGGAAAATCCATTTTTAATTCCAGATTTAGAAGCAGGAACTTTATATGATGTTTATATTAGAGCTATTTGTCCGGAAGGAATTAGTCCTTGGACTTCTGCTTTAACCTTTACTACCGCTATTTGTGCTGTTGAAAATCAATGTGCCTATATTATTAGAACAACAGATCGTTTTGGAGATGGTTGGAACGGAGCAACAATGCAAGTTAGACAAAACGGAATAGTTGTTGCCACAATTACCGGACCCCTCGATGCAGATAATCAAAATCCAATTGATTTTACTGTTCAATTGTGTAACGGTTTACCTTTTGATTTGTTCTGGGTAAGTGGTGGAACATTTTCGAATGAGGTAGGAGTTCAAATAATTAATGATTCAGGTCAAATAGTTCATACAACACCATTTGACTCAGGAGCTTTAGCTGGTACAGTTTTATATACCGATTCATTAGTAGAATGTGGTGTGGTAGAATGTTTACCTCCTTCAGGAATTGTGATTAACGATATAGAGCCAACAACTGCAACAGTTACTTGGACAGCAGTTCCGGATGTAGAAGAATATCACGTTATTTATCTTCCTTGTACCGCACCAGCTCCAACAGATACTGCAACCGGATGGTTTCCAACAGACACCAACTCGTTACCTGTTTCTGATTTGAATCCGGACACATGTTATCGATTTTATGTTAGATTAATCTGTGCAAACGGTAATGTAAGCGGTTGGTCTCAAGGTGTAAATGCAACTACGGCTCAGGTACCGCCTGCTTGTGGAGGAACATTTACAGACGTTGGAGGTTCTGCAGGTCAATACTTAAATAATTTAGATTATACAATCACTATTTGTCCCGATTCAACAGAAGATATTGTTACTGTTTTATTCAACTCATTTAACCTTGAAAATGGATGGGATGCATTATATGTTTATGATGGAGATTCAACATCTGCTCCACAATTTAATAGTGGTCTGGGTAATGGATTTGGACCTAATGCTAATTTAACAGGAGGTTATTGGGGCACTACTATTCCGGGACCATTTGAATCGTCTTCTCCTGGAGGATGTTTAACTTTTAGATTTATTAGTGATTCAAGTGGAGTACGTGATGGTTGGGCTGCAAATGTAATATGCGGTCCTGGGCCTGCTTGTGATAAACCAACCGATTTTAATATCTGTCCTGTTTCTACAGGTGGTTTGTTTAACTGGGTTCCTGGAAGTGATGAAACAAGTTGGGAAGTAGCAGTATTGCCAGTGGGTTCCCCCATACCAGCCAATGGAGAAGTTGTTTTAATTAACAATTTTGAGGTTGGGGGATTATTAGAAAACACAGAATATACATTATTTGTTAGAGCAGTTTGTGCCAATGGAGAAGGTTATAGCTCTTGGGTTTTAACACCATTTGAAACAGAGGAAAACAATGTATTAGAAGCAAATCCTTTCTGTGCTACTACCGCAGACAACGCTATTATTTTTGATAACGTATTTGGATTAGGAGCAGGTTCAGGATATGGTCAAGTAGCTTGTTTAGGTTCAACACCAAATCCAGTGTGGTATTATTTACAAGTAGATGAGCCGGGAGACTTGTTCTATAGTCTTGTCCAAAATACTCAATTTACAAACGGTGTGCCAACAGGTACAGGATTAGATGTTGATTTTGTTGCTTTTGGCCCATTTGGAAGCTTAGCTGATGCTTGTGGGAATGTTGAATTAGTAGATTGTCCTACATGTCCAAACAACACTGGTAATCCCAATTTTTATCCTTTTGGAAATATAGTAGATTGTAGTTATGACCCTGATTTTATTGAAACCTTAACCATAGAAAATGCTCAAGCTGGTCAGGTGTATGCCATTTTGATTACTAATTTTAATGGAGCTCAAGGTCAAATATTTTTACAAGAATTAGCATCAAGTACAGGTTCTACAAATTGTGATGCTCAAGTAACTTTAGGAAATGATAAATTTATTTGTGCAGATAGCACTGAGATTACAGCTACAGTATCAAATCCTTCAGGAACTGCTGTTGTGGGTTATACTTGGTTTGAAAACGATATCCAAATTACACCTACAATTATAAGTACAGACGAATACACACAAACGATTCAAGTTAATACGCTAGGGTTTAATGTGTATAGAGTTGAGGTTGAAGTTAATGCTGCAGAAGGATCAACAACCTATGTTGTTCTTGATGAAGTTAATGTAACGTTAGGAAATGCTGTTGATGTTGAAGCTCCAGCAGATTTATTTAAATGTGAAGACGCTGAAAATCCAGGGTTTGCAGCTTTCGATTTACAACCTTTGGTACAAGAAGTTCTTGGAACATTAGACCCAACTCTCTTTACAGTTACTTTCCATGTAAACGTTGCCAATGCAAATATTGGATCTAATCCAATAGATATTTCGCAATTATTTACAAATACAGTTCCTGTACAGCAACAAATTTTTATTAGAGTAACAAGTATTTATAGCAATAATTGTTTTGATGTAGTCAACTTTATGTTGAATGCAATTAGCACATTAGAACCAACTTTTGATCCTGTTTCAGTATGTATCAACACAGAAACGGTCTTACCATTAACTTCGCTTAATGACATCACAGGTCTTTGGAGCGGCACGGGCATCACACCGGAAGGAGTTGTAGACACGAGTGTAGCAGGTGAATTTACGTTTACTTTTACACCGGATGCAGAATTATTTGAATGTGCAATACCGGTAGATTTTACGGTAACCATTACAGCTACTGTAGTAGCTACTTT
>NZ_JBYFCC010000017.1:35061-96708 GCF_057652995.1 Flavobacterium sp. T50_26 | reverse complement strand
GTGGCCTGGTCCGAAGATCCTGTGATGCCTACAGGCGTAACAACTGTCCAGGTGTAGGTTGTGCCAGTGGGGACAACCTCTGGTGAAGCCGTAACAGGAGTTACTGTAAAAGTGTCTTCTGAACAAATTGTCACCACTTTGTTGTTGATTATTGGAAGCGGATTAACCCTTACTGTGATAGTAAAAGTATCCGTACAAATAGTTGGTGTTATACCCACAGAAGCTGTTACTGTATAAACTACATCTAACTCCACTTCTGTTGAATTGGTCAAGGTTTGACTAATAGTTGTTTGTGGAGTTGCTTGATCTGCTGCTCCACTTATTCCGGCAGGAGCCACAACCGTCCAAGTAAATGTTGTTCCCACAGGAACTAAATCTGTTCCGGCTGAAGTTGGTGTTACTGTAAAAGTTTGGTTAGAACAAATAGAAGGCGTAAAATCTGAAACACTTGGTTTTGGATTAACCGTAACGGTTACCTCAAAATCATACGTACATATATTTGGAGCTGAACCAACAGAGGCGGTAACGGTGTAAATTACATTAATCGCCACATTGGTTGTGTTGGTTAACGTTTGGCTAATCGTCGTTTGTGGATTGGTTTCATCTGCTGCACCCGTTATTCCAGCTGGTGAAACAACTGTCCAGGTGTACGTAGTTCCGGTTGGAATTACATTAGAACCCGTAACACTTGGTGTTACTGTGAAAGTATCTTCTGAGCAAATTACCTCAGTAATATCTGCAATGTTGGGACTTGGATTAACAGTTAAGGTAAAAAATGTCGTTCCAAAGACTGTAGGATCTGCAATTTCTTCAACACGGACATAAATTGTTTCGTTCGTTCCATTGTATGCGTTTGCAGGAGAAATTGGTGCTGCACCAACATTTGCATCGGGTTGATTCGTGTGATAGGTTATATTATATAACGTTGCATCTAAACCACCTAAAGCATCATCATTATTCTCTGTTAAATCGAAAATTTCAAAATTATTACCTGGAGTTACTTCATCACATAAAACTAAATTTAAAGCATCAGGATCTAAAACACAAGAATCCCATTCTATTTGAAAAGGTTTAATTCGGTTACAACCAGTATTATTATCTAAAACTCCGGCAAATATTGTTTGCGGATTGCTTGTTGAAATAAAATCGGTAGGATTTGGAATTTGATTTAATAATAATTCTGCATCACTTTCTGTTAAAAAGTAACCAATTGTAAAATCAAAAGGACCACCTCCGCCAATCAATACAGCATCATTTTCTGTTAAGTCAAAAAGGTTTTCACACTCATCTAAATCATCAGGATCTGCACCCGTGTCCGGATAAACCTCTATCTCTACTTCTCTTTCCACATCTGTAATTTGCCCACATTGGTTGTAGGTTGCAACAGCTGTGTAGGTTCTTGTTTGTGTAGGGCAAACAGTGATATTTAAATCTGAACTATAAAATGCTCCATCTTCTAACCATTGGAAAGTTGTTGCTGAAGGTCCAGAAGGTGTAAAACGCCAAGCTTCATTGGAAGCTGACCAAGTTCCAACATCCCTACCAGGAGCTGTTAAAGACGGTGGATTTGCTCCTCCACCTTTAATACCAATAACTCCCTGACCATTATTCCAAGTACAACTACCAACATTTCTTCTTTTTACATAAACTTCAATAATATTTGATATTTCATATAAAACAATTTGATATGTTTGCTCACCATAAGTATATCCACAACTAAAAAGACCAAGGTTATCAAAATTTATAATTAATTTTCTACAAGGATACGCTCCTACTAAAGCGTAATTTATACTCTTAACAACACCAGCTGGAGGAGTCACACCAGTATTAGTATCTTGATAAACTCCCATAATAACATTTTTAAATGGTCTGTCTATACCAGGAGGTCCACCAGGGAAATTATTGTTTGCGAGTGGAGCTTGTGTTATTTGCCATGCTTGACCTCCTTGATCTGGACCTGGATAATTTGTTCCAAAATTAATAGTACCATTATCACCAAATTGAACTTGATTAAAAACATTACCGTAAAAACAAAAATCAAAGGGTAATGGAAAAACTGCTGAGAATGAATCATCGACAGTTAATGAAAATTGTGTAAAAGAAGGATCATTAAATGGGGCTTGAGGACAATAATCAATTTCACTCACTGTGTAAGTTGTAGTTGATCCTAAATCAATATAAGATGCAGATAAATCTACACATTCTCCTACCTCACAAATTGCCCCCACTGAATTATTTAATAAAACATCCCCTGCTAAAACGGTTGCACAACCGTTCAAATTTATTGTGATGGTTACACTCCCAATTAGCGGTGCAGTACATCCGGGAGGATTTTGAAAAATACTTATTAAATTAAATATTGTTGTGGATGTTAGAAAAGGAGTAGTAAACGAAGCTGTACCAGCAGCATTAATAGGTATATTGTAAAAAGCTCCTGTGCTAGACTGTAAAGTAATATTAGTATTTGGTGTTCCAGTAAACGTTAACACTGTAGAACCCGGGCAAATTGTTTGATCACCACTAGTAAATGCTGCAGTTGCCGTAATTGATTGAACCGTAACCGTAACTGAGGCAGAAAGATTACAAGTAGTTTCAGTTGTAAATGTTATATCATCAATTGCAAAATCATTTCCGGTAGGGTTGAATTCTCTATCGTAGATACATATTTCTGCTAAGGCATCAGTTCCTGAATTCCAAGTGTAAGTTCTTTGCACCCAACCACACGCAGTTGATGGAGCAAGATTTGAACCGATAGACACCCCATTAATCAGTACTTCTATGTTGGCAGGGTTAGGTGTATCAACTGTTTGAATCCAATAAGAAAACGTATAATTTTGACCTGGTGTAACGGGCACAGTTTGACACCAAACTTTATCGTTTCCTGAATTTGCAATTGAACCATCTACAACCATCATATTTCCTGTTCCTGTTGTATGATCTGCACAACTAGAAAAATCTACAAACCAAGATTGAGAATTGGTAACAACTCCATAAGCTCCTTGAACTCCTGAAGGATTTACAGGATTTAAATATTGATAATCGGTTGTAAAACCAGTGTTACCTAAAGAAAAATCACCATTAAAAATTAAGTTTCTTGTTGTTACTGTGGTGGTATTTACTGTATATGTTGTTGTATCAGTTGGACTAACGATGATTGAAGCACTAGTTGGATCGGAAATTGTTGGGTCTGCGGGTACGGCTGTCCAAAAATAATCGTCTGCTCCGGAAGCTGTTAACGTTGCCGACTCATCCAAACACATTGGCCTGTCTGGTGTGATGGTCAAATCATTTGGTTCAGTAATTACAATTCCAGTAGCGTTTACGGTATTAGAATCGGTATCTGTTACAGAAACGGTATAAGTCCCTGCAGGAAGTCCCACAAATATTCCGGTTGTATGGGTTAGATTAATTGGTCCTGCTATTGAATAGGATACATACGGTTCTGTTCCGCCATTTGCATAAACTACTATTGAACCGTCATTTTGACCAAAACAAGAAACATTTATAGCAGAATAATGAATTTCCAATGGGTCTAATCTTTCCAATGAAATATCATCAATTGCAAAATCATTTCCAACACCACTCTGATTAATATTGTATAACTCAAATCGTCTGTTTGGAGCTCCCGGCTCTGTTACTGTATAAACAAAACTCACTTCTTGCCAGTTGGTTGTAGGGTCTGTCACCACATAACTAGCACTAAAATAGGTAGCGGCCGCAGCCATAATTCTAAAACCGATTTCCGGTTGCGGATTGGTATTGTTTACAGAACGAATAAAGAATTTAAAACGATACGTTTCACCTGCTAGAAGCGTAATATCACCATTAGTTTTCCAAAAAACTTCCGATTGACCTGATGCTCCATCACAAACCATCATTAATCCTGTGCCTGTTGAATGATCGCCAGAAGTGACAAAATTTGTTGTGTTTAATAAATAAGGATCATTGATAATTGCGTACTGTCTTGGAACACTATTTGCCTGACCAGCTCCCGGATTTATAAAATTATAATCGGATTGGAAACCAATTCCGTTTCCTTGCTCAAAATCTCCGTTCGGAATTAAATTCTGAGCTTCTAAAAAGCTGATTACAAAACAACTAAACAAACAAAATAGTATTCTTATATTCATGATTTGGAATTTTTAAAGCCGGAAATTTACATATTTTTAACTTATAATTATCTTAAAATTTCTAATTTTTACAATTCCTTTTTTTATGTCAAAAAATTTCTATGTTTTGTTTATCTTTGCAGACTTTATAAGTCTACTTATTTATATTATATTTAATGAATAACAACGATACTTTTTCCGATGAATTAGGCGAAAACCACATTGGTACATCTGTGGATAATCCTGTAAGAAAAGATGCTTTTGATTTAACGGATGATCAAAAAATTGAACTAATCAAAAAAGATGTAACCAATATCTTGACCACACTTGGAATGGATTTGAATGACGACAGCATGAAAGGCACACCAAATCGCGTGGCAAAAATGTTTGTGAAGGAAATTTTTGGAGGGTTAAATCCTGCAAAAAAACCAAGCTCTTCAACTTTTGAAAACGGTTATAAATACGGTGAAATGTTGGTTGAAAAAAACATCACACTTTATTCTACTTGCGAACATCATTTGTTACCTATAGTAGGAAGAGCTCATGTGGCCTATATTTCTAGCGGAAAAGTAATTGGTTTGTCTAAAATGAACAGAATTGTTGATTATTTTGCAAAACGCCCACAAGTGCAGGAAAGACTTACGATGCAAATTGTGAAAGAATTACAGAAAGCATTGAATACAGAGGATGTTGCTTGTGTGATTGATGCCAAGCATTTGTGTGTAAATTCAAGAGGCATCAGAGATATTGAAAGCAGCACAGTAACTTCTGAATTTGGTGGAAAATTTAAAGAAGATAAAGTTAGACGAGAGTTTTTGGATTATATTAAATTGGATACGAAGTTTTAGGGAGAAGTAGGTTTCAAGTTTCAGGTTTCAAGTTTCGGGTTGAAAGATTGACTAGAAATTGAAAGTTAGCACTGAGCCCTAGCCCCGATAGCAATGGAAATCCTTGCGGAAAAAAAAGTATATTTTTGTTAGTGTTTTTTTGCGACCAACGGAAGCACAAAAAACACTTAGAAAAATAACTTTTTTGACGAAAGATTGAAATGGATAGCGGGAATAGCTTCTTATGCAGTCGCTCCCGATAGTTATCGGGATTAGTCGTAGTTTTCAGTTGGGAGTAAATAGTTTGGAGTTAAAATTATATAAATAATAATGAAATTATACGAAAATCAAACCTTAAAAATATACAATTCGCTTTCGGGTGAAAAAGAAGTTTTTAAACCAATTCACGAAGGAAATGTGGGAATGTATGTGTGTGGACCAACGGTTTACAGCAATGTTCACCTTGGAAACGTGCGGACTTTTATGAGTTTTGATGTGATTTTTCGTTATTTTCTTCATTTGGGTTATAAAGTTCGCTATGTGCGAAATATTACCGACGCCGGGCATTTGGAAAATGATGCTGAAGAAGGTGAAGACCGAATTGCCAAAAAAGCCCGCATAGAGCAATTGGAACCAATGGAAATTGTGCAACGTTATACAGTTGATTTTCATACGATTTTGCACAAATTGAATTTTCTTCCGCCAAGTATTGAGCCTACAGCAACCGGTCACATCATTGAACAACAGGAGATTATACAAAAAATTATTGATAATGGGTTTGCGTATGAATCGAATGGTTCTGTTTATTTTGATGTAAAAAAGTTTAATGAAACGCATCATTACGGAAAATTGAGCGGCAGAAATATTGAAGACATGATTGCGAATACGCGTGATTTGGACGGTGTTTCGGATAAAAAGAGTCCGCAGGATTTTGCTTTATGGAAAAAAGCCGAGCCACAACACATTATGCGTTGGCCTTCGCCTTGGGGAATTGGTTTTCCGGGTTGGCATTTGGAATGTACAGCAATGAGTACCAAATATTTGGGTGAAACTTTTGACATTCACGGTGGTGGAATGGATTTAAAATTTCCGCACCACGAATGTGAAATTGCTCAAAACGAAGCGTGTACAGGTCATAGTCCGGTAAATTTTTGGATGCACGCCAATATGTTGATTTTGAATGGTAAGAAAATGGCAAAATCTACCGGAAATTTCATTTTGCCGAATGAAATTTTTAGTGGTGAAAATGAAATTTTAAGTAAATCGTTTTCGCCAAATGTCACGCGTTTTTTTATGCTTCAAGCACATTATAGAAGTGTTTTAGATTTTTCTAACGATGCGATTGTTGGTTCCGAAAAAGGATTTAACCGATTGATGGAAGGAATGGATTTATTGAATAAATTAAAAACCGGCTCCTCCTCTACTTTAGACATTTCAGCTTGGAAAAAAAGTTGTTATGAAGCGATGAATGACGATTTTAATACACCTATTTTAATTGCTCAGTTATTTGAAGGTATTCGTTTCGTGAATTTGATAAACGACGGAAAAGAAACGATTACGGAAAATGATTTGAATGAACTGAAAGCAACTTTGAACGGATTTATTTTTGATGTTTTGGGAATTACAGACGAACAAACTACCAACGATAATTCTGAAAAATTAGAAGGTGTAGTTAATTTGATGATTCAAATGCGAAACGAAGCTCGTGCTAACAAAGATTTTGCTCTTTCGGATCAAATTCGTGATCAACTTTTGTCTGTTGGAATACAGTTGAAAGATGGGAAGGATGGGACGAGTTTTAGTGTGAATTAGAAGGTTACGGGTTGCGGGTTGCGGGTTTTTGCAAAGTTGTGATTCCGTAAGACACCTCCCCCCGACCCCCTCCAAAGGAGGGGGAGACGTGATGTTAAAAGTTTATGCTAAATTGGTAAGTTTGAATCTGTGCTAATCTATTTTTACGTAGCTATCAAAATCTACGGAAATCTATTAAATCTAAAAAATCCGTGTGCCATTGAGTTAGTTTTATTCAAAAACACCAAAATCAATGCTAAAAAAAATAATTCAGTTTCCTTTTATTTTTCTGATTCGATTTTATCAAACGGTTATTTCGCCGCTCACTCCGGCGACTTGTCGATTTGAGCCTACTTGTTCACATTATTCGGCAGAGGCAATTCAGAAACACGGCGTTTTAAAAGGGATTTGGCTTTCTGTAAAACGAATTTCCAAATGCCATCCGTGGGGAAAAAGCGGTTATGACCCTGTTCCCTAATTTCATTTTTTAAGAATTAATTAAATGTTCGAAATTGCAAGTTCTGCGAAATTCGTTTACATTTACGTCAAATAACATATTTATGGTTACATCGTTTTTGGCTTTTGTCTGGAATCCGTCTGAAGGAATTGAAATTGGTTCTTTTGTAATTCGCTATTATAGTTTGATGTTTGTGGTTGCTTTTGCGTTAGGCTGGTATATCATGAAACATATTTTTGTGAGAGAAAATGAACCTTTGGAAAAATTGGACAGTTTATTTATTTATACTGTAATTGCCACTTTAATTGGTGCTCGATTGGGACATGTTATTTTCTATCAATCTGAGTTATTTAGAGAAGATCCATTGAGTATTCTCTTGCCTATTCGAACAAAACCAGAATTTGAGTTTACCGGTTTTTCAGGATTAGCAAGTCACGGAGCAGCAATTGCCATTATTTTGTTTATGATTTATTTTAGTAAAAAAATCATGAAACAATCGTTGTTATGGGTTTTAGATCGTGTTGTAATTCCTGTGGCGAGTGGAGCTATATTTGTTAGATTGGGAAATTTTTTCAACTCGGAAATTGTTGGACATGAAACTAATTCTGCATTTGGAATTAAGTTTGTGCAAGATTTTTATAGTAAAAATGATGCGGTTTTAAATACTAAAATTGCTAATCCGAAAGAAGCGTATAAAGCTATTTCTGAAAATCCGGATTATGCTTTTTTATTAGATAAAGTTCCGGCTTTGCATCCATCGCAATTGTATGAAGCATTTGGTTATGTTTTTGTTTTTCTGATTTTGTTTTTTATGTATTGGAAAACAGAAGCCAGAAAAAAAGAAGGTTTACTTTTTGGAATGTTCATGGTTTTACTTTGGTCGGTTCGATTTGTAGTTGAATTTGTAAAAGCTAGCCAAGGTGGTTTTGAAAAATATCCTGTCTTTAATGCTTTAACAACGGGACAATGGTTAAGTATTCCGTTTGTTTTGATTGGATTGTATTATATTTTTAGACCGAAGAAAGTTTAATTTTTTTTATATTTCTCATTATATAAACCGGCTTGATGTCGGTTTTTTTTGTTTTAAAAATAAATTGAATACATTTTGTTTCTCTTTCTTTTACGTAAAATATAAGTGATTCGAGATAAAACTGACCATTGTTCAAACTTATATGGTATCCTTTTTAGCCCCGATTGTAGTGGAAATCTTTTTGTTGAGAGCTTTGCTCGAGAACAAAAAATTGGAACGGAAAGCGGGAATATGGTTTACTGAAAAAGCCCGAACCATTCGCTTCTAATTGTTATCGGTTGTCGGTTGTCTGTTTTCTGTTGACGGATAACAGACAACGGACAACAGTTAGTAAACTCCAAATATTTATTTATTGTGTCTAACGTGAGGTTTTTTGAAAAGGTAAACGTTTAACTTTTTGGTTGGAATGAAAAAAACAAAACCCGACACAAGGCCGGGTTTATATTAAAAAAGTAAATAATTACTATTCTTCTTTCTTTAAAGCTTTTCTTCTTTCTTCTTGTTTGTTTACTGTATCAGCCATGATTGGCGTTGCAATAAATAAGGAAGAATATGTACCAACCAAGATACCAACTAAAATAGCGAATACAAATCCACGGATAGTTTCACCACCTAAAATAAAAATAGCAAATAAAACAATTAATGTGGTTAATGAGGTATTGATTGTTCTACTCAATGTAGTGTTCAATGCTTTATTAACTAATTGGTTAAAATCACCATTTTGAGTTGATCCTAAAAATTCACGTACACGGTCAAAGATAATTACAGTATCATTTAATGAATAACCGATTACTGTTAGAATAGCTGCAATAAAAGCTTGGTCTATTTCCATGTTAAATGGTAAATATTTCCAAAATAGTGAATAAACTCCTAAAACGATAATAACATCATGTGTAACAGCTGCAACAGCTCCAAGAGAAAACTGCCATTTTCTAAAACTGATCAACAAATAAATAAATACGACAAATAATGAGCCGATGACAGCCCAATATGAATCTGTTTTAATGTCTTCTGCAACCGTTGGACCAACTTTTGATGCTTGCAAAATTCCATATTCTTTTCCGTCTTTATTAACTACAAACTCTTCGTAACTCATATTAGAAAAGTAAGATTTTAATCCTTCAAAAAGTTTTTCATTAACTTCTTTATCAACACCTTCACTTTCTTCGGCAACTTTATATTTTGTTGTTATTTTTAACTGATTTCCGGTTCCAAACGTTTTAGCTTCCACGTTAGTTCCAAACGTTTTGGTCAAAGCTGAACTCACTTCACTCGCAACAATTTCTTTATCAAATCTGATTTGGAAAGTTCTTCCTCCAACAAAATCAACACCTTGATTTAATCCGTTTACAAAGAATATAGAAACTAATGAAACCACCACTAATACGCCTGAAATAGCATAAGCAATTTTCTTTTTTCCTAAGAAATCAATATTCATGTTTTTGAACCAATTATTAGACATCGGTGTAGAAAAAGTCAACGTTTGATTTTTTCTCAAACTCCAATCCAACATAAGTCTTGTAATAAAAATAGCAGTAAACAATGATGTTCCAATACCAATTAACAATGTTGTAGCAAATCCTTTAATTGGACCTGTTCCGAATACTAATAAAATTAAAGCTGTTAATGCAGTTGTAATATTAGCATCAAAAATAGAAGACATTGCTCCTTTCCATGTAAAAGCATAGGATACAGATTCGTCTAATGTTTTTCCTTGATCAAGTTCTTCTTTAATTCTTTCATACAAAATTACGTTTGCATCTACCGCCATACCAATGGTTAAAACAATACCCGCAATACCAGGCAGAGTCAATACAGCACCTAAACTTGCTAAGATTCCGAAGATAAACAAGATGTTAACTAATAATGAAATGTTAGCATAAATACCAGCTTTTCCGTAGTACATAATCATCCACAAAACAACAAGTAACATTCCGATTAAGAAAGACAACATACCATTATCGATTGCTTCTTGACCCAAAGATGGACCAACTACATCCGATTGAACAATATCTGCTTTAGCTGGTAATTTACCTGCTCTTAACACGTTAGCTAAATCTTTTGTTTCTTCAATTGTAAAGTCTCCAGAAATTTCTGAACGTCCTCCTGCAATTGGTCCGGAAGAAACTCCTGGAGCAGAATAAACCACATTATCTAAAACAATGGCAATACTACTTTTTTGAGTAAAAGCTCTACCTGTTAATTCTTCCCATTCTTTAGCACCTTTTCCATTCATTTGCATAGAAACGGCTGGTTTTCCAAATTGGTCAAAAGTATCTCTGGCATCTACTACTACTCCACCGCTAATTGCTGGTTTTGAAGAACGTCCGTCAGATTTTAAAGCATATAATTCAACTGCTTCAACTTTTTCTTTTTTATCATTATCTATAGTTGTTGGTTTTCCCCAAACAAAACGAGCAAAACGCATTTCCGGAGTCATCAACGATTTGCTGCTGTCTCTGTTTAAATAACCGTTAACGGCTGCTGTGTCTTTTGGTGCAAAATAGCCTAAAACCGGTCCTCCACCATACGAAATCATTTTATCAAATAAAGGATTGTTACCTTTTGCACTTGCTAAAGAATCTTTAGATGCATCTGTTAACAAAGAATCAATTCCTGTTTTAGTGGTTTCTTTTGTATCAACTTTTACTTCAGTTGCTTTTAAAGCTTCATTTAATTGTCCTAAATAAGGAGCAACTTCTTCAAATTTATACGTTTCCCAAAACTCTAATTGAGCTGTACTTTGCAATAATTTTTTAATACGGTCAACGTCTTTTGCACCAGGTAATTCTACTAAAATTCTTCCTGTTTCACCTAATTGTTGAATATTAGGTTGCGTTACACCAAATTTATCGATACGTTTTCTAAGTACTTCAAAAGCACTTAAAACAGATTCGTTAACCTTTCTTTTGATGACTGCTTTAACCTGAGCATCAGACATTTTTAAATCTATTTCACCATCTAAGTTTTTGTTGAAGAAAACATCCGGAGAAGCTAATTTTACTTTCCCTTTTGATTCTGCATCAAACGCTTCAAAAAAGGCATCCAAATAGGTTTGGTTTCCTTTGATATTTTTGGTTGCATCGGCTAAAGCTTTATTAAAAACCGGATCTTGAGAATCATTTGACAATCCTACCAAAATATCTTTTACAGATATTTGAAGAATTACGTTAATACCTCCTTCAAGGTCAAGTCCTTTGTTGATTTGTTTTTCTTTAACTTCGTCAAAAGTATAATCTGTAAACCCTAAGCTAAATACTTTTTCTTTACCGATAGAGTCTAAATATTTTACTTCTTTCGTTACATCGTCTCCGGCAAATGCTTTAGCATCGTCTTTTACTTTATTAGCGACAAAGGTGAATGAAAGTTGGTAAATACATACCAATGCAAATAAAATTGCGAAAAATTTAATAAGTCCTTTACTCTGCATTATTACTCGTATTAATTAATTTTTGTTGGTTAAAGTTTTGATTTATAAGCAAAAAGAAAATAAGCAACTCTTTTCGATTTTATAAAACGTGCAAATATATAATTATGAATAGGATTAACCAATTTATTTATCGATTAATCTCAAAAAAAAGACTGCAAAAATGCAGTCTCTTCTATATTATGTGAAAAATATTATGCTAAAACTGATTTTAAATCAGCATTCATTGCTCTAACTGCATCGGCACTTTTGGCAAATTTTGCTTTTTCTTCTTCGTTCAAGTCAATATCAACTATTTTCTCAATTCCGTTTTTACCGATGATACATGGCACACCGATACAAATATCGCTTTGACCATATTCACCTTCTAAAAATACAGAACAAGGAATCATTTTCTTTTGATCGTTCAAAATGCTATCCACTAAATAAGCTACAGATGCTCCCGGAGCATACCAAGCTGAAGTACCTAACAATGCTGTTAAAGTTGCACCTCCAACCATTGTATCAGCCGCTACTTTATCTAATTTTTCAGTTGATAAAAATTCCGAAACCGGAACACCATTGTAAGCTGCTAAACGAGTCAATGGAATCATTGTTGTATCACCGTGACCACCAATTACCATTCCGTGAATGTCATTAGCAGGTTTATCTAATGCTTGTGACAAATATGTTTTGAAACGTGAACTATCTAAAGCTCCACCCATACCGATGATTCTGTTTTTTGGCAAACCTGTTGCTTTCAACGTTAAATAAGTCATCGTATCCATTGGGTTTGAAACCACAACTACAATTGCATTTGGCGAATGTTGTAACAAACTTTCTGCTACTGATTTTACAATTCCGGCATTAATTCCGATTAACTCTTCACGAGTCATTCCCGGTTTTCTTGGAATTCCTGATGTAATTACAACCACATCACTACCGGCAGTTTTTGAATAATCATTTGTGCTTCCTGATACTTTTGTATTAAAACCTAACGTAGTTTGTGTTTGCATGATATCTAAGGCTTTTCCTTCGGCAAAACCTTCACGGATATCTAACAATACAATTTCGCTGGCAATTCTTCTGTAAGCAATTGCATCGGCACATGTTGCACCCACGTTTCCTGCTCCTACAATGGTAACTTTCATTTTATTAATTTTTTATATTTATACAATAGTTTATGCATCAATTTTAGCATAAACCGCATTTTTCTCGATAAACTCTCTTCTTGGCGGAACCTCATCTCCCATCAACATAGAGAAAACTCGATCTGCTTCGGCCAAACTATCAATAGTAACTTGACGTAGCGTTCTGAAATCCGGATTCAATGTGGTTTCCCAAAGTTGCTCCGCATTCATCTCACCCAAACCTTTATAACGTTGAATCGCAGCAGAACCTCCCATACGTTGATTAATCATATCACGTTGATCATCATTCCAAGCATATTCTTTTTTGTTTCCTTTTTTCACTAAATATAAAGGTGGTGTTGCAATATAAACGTGACCTCCTTCAATCAATTCTTTCATAAAACGGAAGAAGAATGTTAGAATCAACGTAGAAATGTGACTACCATCCACGTCGGCATCACACATAATAACTACTTTGTGGTATCTTAATTTTTCCAAGTTTAAAGCTTTTGAATCTTCAGCTGTTCCGATGGTTACACCCAATGCAGTGAAAATATTTCTAATCTCTTCGTTCTCAAAGACTTTGTGATGCATCGCTTTCTCCACATTCAAAATCTTACCACGAAGCGGTAAAATTGCTTGAAATGCTCTGTCACGACCTTGTTTTGCCGTTCCACCTGCCGAATCTCCCTCGACTAAGAAAATCTCACATTTTTCAGGATCTTGTTCAGAACAATCCGAAAGTTTACCCGGTAATCCACCACCGCCTAAAACGGTTTTACGTTGCACCATCTCACGAGCTTTTTTCGCTGCGTGACGAGCTTGTGCTGCCAAAATTACTTTTTGAACAATGATTTTTGCATCATTTGGATTCTCTTCCAAATAATTCTCCAACATTTCCGCAACCGACTGACTCACCGGAGAAACTACCTCACGGTTTCCAAGTTTGGTTTTTGTTTGTCCTTCAAATTGAGGCTCTTGCACTTTTACCGAAATAATCGCAGTTAATCCCTCACGGAAATCATCTCCTGAAATTTCAAATTTTAATTTATCTAATAAACCTGAACTATCGGCATATTTCTTCAACGTACGCGTTAATCCCATACGGAAACCTTGCAAGTGCGTTCCTCCTTCGTGTGTGTTGATGTTATTTACATACGAAAAAATATTCTCCGAATAACTCGTATTATAAACCAACGCCACTTCCACCGGAATTTCGCCTTTTTCATTATCCATGCTAATCACATGCGAAATGATTGGCTCACGGTTTCCATCTAAAAACTTAACGAATTCTTTCAATCCTTCTTTCGAATGGAACGTTTCAGTAACTAATTCGCCTTTGTCATCCAAATGTCTTTTATCACACATCGTAATCGTGATTCCTTTATTCAAAAAGGATAACTCACGCATACGAGCGGCCAACGTATCATACGAAAACTCGATCGTTTGTGTAAAAATAGTCGTGTCTGGCTTAAACGTAACCATTGTTCCGCGTTTGGTAGTTTCACCAATCTGCTTCACAGGATACAACGCTTTTCCACGTTCGTATTCTTGTTCGTATATTTTACCGTCTCTAAAAACGGTCGCTCTCAAATGGTCAGAAAGTGCGTTCACACACGAAACCCCAACCCCGTGAAGACCTCCGGAAACTTTATACGAATCTTTATCAAACTTACCTCCTGCTCCAATTTTGGTCATAACAACCTCAAGAGCCGAGACACCTTCTTTTTTATGAATATCTACCGGAATTCCACGTCCGTTATCTTCAACCGAAATAGAATTATCTTCGTTTATAAAAACCGTAATGGTATCACAATGTCCGGCCAACGCCTCATCAATCGAGTTATCCACAACCTCATAAACCAAGTGGTGCAAACCTCTCACACCTGTATCGCCAATGTACATGGAAGGACGCATTCTCACGTGCTCCATTCCCTCTAATGCCTGAATACTATCTGCTGAATAACTATTCTTTTTGATTTCTTCGCTCATATAAATTTAATGCTAAAATGTATTTTTTGTCAAACACGCAAATATACGGAATTGTGAGGGATTTTCTATGTTAACTCCATCACAAAGAAGATAAGTTATTAACAAATTGTTGATTTATTTTTACTGTTTTGTGAAGATTTTTTCTCTTAAATTTCTAAAAAAATATTGATTTGGGCGTGCCCCTCCGACAAGCTACGGGTCAGGCTTTCCGTTGCAAGTCCTCGTCCAAAGGTTGGTTTTTGTCGGATTGTGCTCGGCTTCTTTGGTCGCCGGCACAAACCGCAAAAACTCAACCTTTGTCCTGCGGGCTTTTCACTTCAATCCTTCACGCGGTTTTGTGCATCAAGGTGCTATTAATCAAATTTGCTCCTACACCAAAAAAAAAAGCGTTCCAGCTAAACGAAGTATCAAAAATTCGAAGCTTATAAATTTAAAACTTCATCACAAACACCCAGCCGTGTCATTTCGACGAAAGGAGAAATCACATTAAATAGATAACCCAATATTGGCCTAGCGTAACTTGCTAAACGATATGTGATTTCTCCTTTCGTCGAAATGACACAGTAAACCGCATAATCATTAAATAGGAGAAAAAACAACAGCTCACGAAGTCTCACGACTTCGCAGCTTTTAAATAAAACCTCATCACAAAACCCAAGCCGTGTCATTTCGACGCTAGGAGAAATCACATAAAGTAGATAACCCAATATTGGCCTAGCGAAGCTTACTTAACGTTATGTGATTTCTCCTCCGTCGAAATGACACAGTAAACCGCATAATCATTAAATAGCAGAAAAAACAAAATAAAAAAAAGCGTTCCCCACAACGAGAACGCCTTTAACAAACAAACTAAACTTCCATCATAAAATTTTATACCGGTAAATCCATTTTTGCAATTGAGGTATCTGCTTTCACGTGAGCCGCATTTGCTCTTCCGCTTGGATCTTGGTTTTCTTGCCATTTCGGAATCCATTTTCGCACTGTTTGGGCTGCCGCCACTTGTGGAAAATGTTTATGAAAAATTCTTCTGTAAAAGAACGCTTCTTTCGTAACTGGTGTGTTGTACGGATATAATTCTGCCGCTCTTTCAAATTCTTCCTCTGTAACTTGACTGGAACAATAATCAATTAATGTGTCAATCCAGTTATACCCTACTCCATCTGAAAATTGCTCTTTTTGACGCCACAATACTTCTTCAGGCAAATACGGTTGTTCCGGTGTGTCAAATGCTTTACGAAGAATATATTTTTCAATTCCGTCATAAGTAGACGGCATTTTTTCTTCCGGTTTCACTTTAATCGCTAATTCCAAAAAGGCTTTGTCTAAAAACGGAACTCTCGCTTCCAAACCGTGAGCCATTGTCGATTTGTCTGCACGCAGTAAATCAGCTGTAAATAGCTTTTGCACACGCTCAATCGTTTCTTTCTGGAAATCTTCTACGCTTGGAGCATTTCTAAAATATAAATAACCTCCGAAAATCTCATCAGCTCCTTCTCCTGAAAGCACTACTTTGATTCCCATATCGGTAATTGCTTTCGATAAAAAGTACATTGGCGTACTGGCTCGAACCGAGGTTACATCATAGGTTTCCAAATGCCAAATCAATTTATCTAAAATTTCGATTCCTTGTTCAATTGTAAAATGAATTTCGTGGTGTTGCGTTCCTAAAAACTCGGCTACTTTTCTGGCTGCTTTGGCATCAGGAGCTTCCGCATCTAAACCAATAGAAAAGGAATGCAGAGTTTTGCCCATTTCTTTCATATAACGTGAAGCAATGGAAGACGTTAACGACGAATCTAATCCGCCGGAAAGTAAGACTCCAATTGGCACATCGCTCATCAAACGCTTGCGAACACCTTCTGACAATGTTTCACGAATGGCTTTTAAATCCAATTCTTCCACAGCTAAGGTTTCATCTTCCCATTTCGGTTGATAGTATTTTACAAAACCTGTTTCTTGCGTGTAATAATGTCCAGGAGGAAAAGTGGAAAACGTTTTACATTGGTCGGCAATCGCTTTCATTTCGGAAGCAAAATACATTCTTCCTCTTTCATCCAAACCATAATAAAGTGGTTTTATTCCGAGTGGATCACGACCCGCAATGTAATCGTCACCATCAATTACTACGAAAGCAAACATTCCGTCCAACATATCACAAAAATCGTAACCGAATTTTTCATACAAATGCACAATCACTTCCGAATCAGATGTAGTTCTGAATTTGTGGTCTTTTAAAATTCCGTCTCTTAATTTTTGGTGATTGTAAATTTCGCCATTGTGAATCATCCAAGCAGATGATGTTCCTTGAATAGGTTGTTTTCCGGTATGTAAATCTACGATGGACAAACGTTCGTGAGCTAAAAAATGACCGTTTTCGGTGATGTGTATATCACTTTCATCCGGACCACGGTGCGACATTCTTTTAGATAATTCCTGAACTAATGATTCGTCTTTTCCTTTTCCTATAATGGCTAAAATTCCACACATATTATTTTGCTTTTCTAATTATACTTTAATTATGAAGCAAAAATCAATAATATGTTTATTTATTTAAACACAAAGAACTATTTTGGTTATGATTTTAAACTAAAAATATTATTTTACAATAAAAATGAAACTTAAAAAATCAGATTTTGATGTTTTCAATTACAATCTTTAAATTTTATAAGATAGATTGGATTTTGTATGATACATTGTTGACCGAAATTTCATCTCCTGAAACACTCCCCATCAACATTTGAGCTAACAGAGCTTGAGGAGAAACAGCAAAAATGGTATTCCCTTCTATTTCGACTTTTGGCAAACTAACCGAAATTAGAAAATAAATATCGTTGGCTAAAACTAAACTTCCTGCCATCACTTTTGTATGACTTTTTTCAAAATCAATGGAATCAAAAATGGCTTTCGTTTCTAAAAATTCTTTCAATTTCTGATTTAGTTTTTCCTGTTCCAAATGCATCATTGACAGAGCCGTTTCGTGCTTATCTCCGGCTGAACCTTTGGCATCGTTTTTTGCATCTTCGGTTAAATCAGCAATCATTTGCCGAAGTGAATCGATTTTGGTTTGGATAAAGTTGGAATAGTGTTGAATTATTTTTTGTTTCATTTAGAGTTTCTGAGTTGCTGAGCGGCTGAGTCTAAAAAAGTCCGCAAGGTTCGATAAAACTTTGCGGACTTTGTGAAATCTTTGCGAACTTTGCGGTTAAATAAACTTAAAAATCAAATTTATAATTCGCTCCTAAAACCACTTGGATTTGTTGTGCCGTGAAATTCATCCACTTTTCATACGATTGATTGAACAAGTTGTTTCCTCTTAAAAACAAGGTCAAACGTTCGTTGTATTTATATCCCACGTTAGCATTCACATCAAAATAACTGTCTAAGGTTTTGGTTGTGAAAGCATAAAAAGCAGGATCATTAAAAATATCCGGTGCAATAACTTGGTCTTTTCTCTCGCCAACAAAAAACAAATTCAATCCCGCATACCATTTTTCGGTAATGTTGGCATCTACATTGGCACCAAAAGTGATGGACGGTAAATTCCAAACTTCAGCTTCATCTTTTGCAGAAAGACTTCTGAAAGTTCCATTGATTCCGGCTGAAATATTTTTAGACAAATCAGCTTTTAATTCTCCGAAAAAGCTGAATGTTTTTACGTCATCATACACTACATCAAATGAATTTCCAAAAGCATAAGACTCAACATTATTTGGTAAAGCAGGATCTACAGCCAACGGAAACACATTGTTTCTAAACAAAGCTTTATCGTTTTCTTGCATGTAGGAACCACGCACATTATAACTCACATTTCCGGCTAATTTGCCTTTTAAACCTGCAAAAACATCATACGGTTTGCTAGTTGGAGCTACATATAACGTTGGTGATAAAAACGGATTTTCGTTGGTGAACTCACGATACGAATTTTGCTGTAAATTTCCATCGGCTCCGGCATAAAAAATCATCAAATCGCCTACTAATTTATAGGAAGCCGTGATGTTTGGGTAGATAAAAAACTTGCTTTCGCTATGTTCTAAATCGGCACTATAAAAAAGTGAAACTCCTACATCAAAAGCCCAATCATCTTGCGTTAGCGAAATGGAAGGATTTAATCCGAAATTAGTGAAGCCGTATTTAATTTCATTCAAATCAAAATAATTGCGTTCAAAACTTCCTGAAACATAATCTACGATTACATTGGTTTTCACGGCAGCATCCATGATATCAAATTCAAACGAAGGTTTTACTAAAAAACGATTTTCGGCAGAACCGTAATTATCCCAAAAACGATTATATTTCAAACTCGCTCCGTTGAAAAAACTATCTTCAAAACCAATTTTTCCACCTAAATAAAAGTTATGATACGTGTGCGATGGATCGATTGCTACATAAAAAGCTTCGTCTCTGTTGTAATACGTTTGGTCAATTCCATACCAATTATAAACTTGGTGTTGGTAACCTAAATCAGCATTCCAGTTGAAATTGCGTTGCTGACTTCCATACGTTAAATCCAATGACGTGTTGTAGAATTTATCATCTAAAATCGCCTCTTCAATTCCTCCTTGCGAAGAGTGATGACGTAACATTCCACCCACATAATCACTTCTACTCAATTGTTCTGTAATGAATAATTCGCCAATAATTCTGCCATAATTTCCAAAACCTAACGTGGCATAATTACTAAATAATTTCTCCTTTTTAGGTTTATCTACGCCTGCCGCTTTTCCTTTGGCAGGTGTGAATGTAGAAGCTACCGGAAAAGAAAAAATGTTGTATTGAATTGTTTCTTTTTTGGAATTATCATCATCGTCTAAGGATGGTGTTTCTTTTACTTTAAAAGCATCCGAAATGGTTGCCGAATAAGGCTTAACGACGTTTACAACTTCGGTTCCGATGTTTTCATCTTTCTTTTGCGAAAAACCAATTTGGCTTATCAAAAAAAGAACTACTACGATTGATTTATTTAGATTTGAAATCTTCATGTCTTTAATTTTTGTAATAAATTAGTTTTGGATGGATGAATTGCGTTTTGATTCTTCGGCTTTAATGATATCTAATTCTTTTTGTGCTTCTTCCACTACATCTGTATAATCAGTGAAATTTTTGATAACACTTTCTAAAATATAAGTTGCTTGGAAACTATCATTCAAAGAATAGAAATTCTTCGCCATCAATACCAATCCTTTTGCACTAAAATATTTGTAACCCGAATAGTCTTTTGTTAATTTTTGGATTACATCATTAGACGGTTCATATTTTCCTTCTTTGTTTTTAAAATAAGCATCATAATATAGTGCTTCAGAAGCCAATTCACCTTTTGCAATGGTTTGTAATTTTGCATAAGCTGCTTTTGCTTTCACTTCATCATTGGTTTTGATGGCAGAACGAGCAACAATCATTTGAGCATCACTTTTTATTCTGTCATCTACTTTTGGATTGGCTAAAACTTTATCGGCATACAAAACCGCATTAGTATAGTCTTTTTGTTCGTAATACGATTTCATCAAATTAGATTGTGCAAACGTGATATTTTGAGGGAAATCGGCTTCGGCTTCTAAACGTTTTAAGGCTGGAATAGCTTTTACATAATCTTTTTTCTTGAGATGAATTTCGGTTAAACGAGCCAAACTTTGCTCTGTAAATTCACTTCTTGGTTTGGAAGCTACAAATTCATAGTGCGGAATGGCGTTGTTTTCTAACCCATCAGCAAAATACAATTGTGCCAAATAGAAGTTAGCTTTTAGCGAATGAATTCCGTTGGGAAAACGAGTAACATAATTACTAAATCCGGTAATAGCTCCTTTTGGGTTGTTTTGCAAATATTGTTTTTCTGCAGATTCATACGAAGTATTGTCCAAATCGGCATCGGAAACTTCTACATAATCCAATGTTTTTACCCAATCGGCATATTCATTTACATTTCCGGTATCCACATAAATTTGACGAGCTGTGTTCACTGCTTCTAACGATTCCGGAGTTCGAGGATATTCTGCAGCTACTTTTTTCAGTTTTGTAATGGCCAATTGCGGTTTATTGTCATTGTAATAAATCAAACCTTGACGCAAAATAGCTTTCGCAGCAAACGAACCGTTTTTATATTCATTAACCAACTGATCATATGTTTTTAAAGCCAAATCAGACTTGTTGTTATTGGTATAGGTGTTTCCTAATTCAAACAAAACATCGTCACGGTATTGCGATTTTGGATAACTTTTTAGGAATAAATTCAAATCTTCAATTTTCTTGTCATTTCTGTTTACAAAACCGTAACTCAATGCTTTTTGATAGGCAGCATAATCGGCATCAACACCTTTTAACTCGATTGCTTTGTTGTAGGCTTCCATTGCCGGCCAGTATTTAGCAGATACGAAATGACTATCACCCATTCGCAAATAACTGTCGTTCAAACGAACTTTATCGTCTTTTACGGCATCAATATGATTTTGAAAATAGGTTGCAGCTTGTTCATATTCTTTCAACTTGAAATGTGTATAACCAATGTTGTAATTGATGTTTTTGTATTCCGGAGTTGATTTAGCTTCTGCAAAACCAGTAAATTGTTTGAAAGTCAACATCGCATCGGCAAAATTATCCAAAACATATTCGGTCTCCCCTTTCCAGAAAGTGGCACGAGCGGTGAATTTTGGATCTCTTGGTTCGGCAATGGATTTTTTAAACATTTTCATGGCTTCCGTAAAATCGCCATCCGTGTACAATTCTAAACCTCTATAAAAAGTAACTTTTTGATATGCCGCTTTGTTCGAGAAGTTTTTATTTTTTTCAATTAATTCTAACGCACCTTTGTAGTTTTTTGAAGTGATGAATGAATTAATCAACAAATTTTCTATTTCTAATTTGTTTGGATTGTTTGGATATTTTTCTAAAAAAGCAGACAAAACACCCGGAATGGTTTGGTATGAATTTCCGATTTCGTAACTCAATTTTGCATAATTTAAAAAAGCATCTTCTTGAATTTTTAAATCAAACTCCATTTCCGAAGCATTTTTAAACGCATTCAACGCTTGTTGTTTTTTGTCTGTTTTTAAATAACTTTCCCCTAAATGATAGTACGCATTTTGAGCAACACCATCATTTCCATTGATAATTTTATTGAATTGATTAATCGCATTTTCATAATCACCTTGTTTGTAATAGGAATATCCGAAAAGATAATAATCAGTATTGCTCCATTTTCCTTTTTTTCCTTTATAATCTTTCAAATAAGGAATGGCTTTGTCATATTGTTTTAAGTTAAAATAACTCTCGCCAATAATTTTGTTTAACTCTGATTTTTCCATAGCATCACTTTTTGCCATCGCAGCAAGTCCTAAATCGATTGCCTTTTGAAAATTTCCGAGTTTAAAGTTCATGTCTGCTTGGTAGTACGACATTTTTTCTTTGTACTTCTGCTCGCCTTCTACTTGTTCAAAATATTCGTTGGCTACTTTGTAATCGTCTTTTTCATACGACATATACCCTAAATAATATTTTGCTTGCGAACCATACTCTTTAGAATTTACAACTTTATTGAAATAACTAGTCGCTTCTTTTTTCTTTCCTCCGGTAAAATTGGCATATCCTTTTTGGAAATTAAATCGTTCACGTTCACCGGCTGTTAAATTGCTTTCATCAACTTTTTCAAACCATTGCAACGCTTGCGGAAATTTTCCTTCATCAAAATAATAATGAGCAACTTCGATGTATGCTTGATTGTGTTTGGAACTGGTTGGATAATCCGCTACGAATTTCTCCATCAACAAATCGGCATTCGGTTGATTAAGGCGAATGGCACAATTGGCGATGTAGTAGGCACAATCTGATTGCACTTCGTCATCAGCCTTTTCTTCACTTACTTTCTTGAAAATAATTTGAGCCGATTGATATTGTTTTTCTTTGTATAATTCAATGGCACGATTATACTCTTTTAAGTCATGAGTATAAATTTCTGTTTTTTGGGCTAAAGCGGTGAAATTTACCGTTATCCAAAATAGGAAAATAAACCAATTTTTCTTTTGCATGGGATTCAGTTTTGTTTAATTTACAAATTTAGGGTTTGCTTTGTGTAGTAACGAGGTAATGGTTGTGTTTATTATGAACAAGGTTTTAAACAATTCTTAAAGTTTCGGGTTACGAGTTACTGGTTTGAAAGTTGAGTTTTATGAATGAAATAAAATAAAATTTTGAAAACCATCGTTAACTTAGTACTTTTACCACTTAAATTATAATTTATGTCGAATACGATCGCTTCTTTAAAAAACGTCAATATTTTTCAGGAACAAAACATGATTTTAAAAAATGTCTCTTTGGAAGTAAACCGTGGAGATTTTATTTATGTGATTGGAAAAACCGGATCCGGAAAAAGTAGTTTTATGAAAACGCTTTACGCCGATTTGCCGTTGATCGAAGGCGAAGGTTCGATTGTAGATTTTGATTTAGCTAAATTGAAAGAAAAAGATATTCCGTATTTGAGAAGAAAAATCGGGATTGTTTTTCAGGATTTTAAATTGTTACCAGACAGAAGTATTTTTGAGAATTTAGAATTTGTTCTAAAAGCAACCGGTTGGATTGAAAAAGCCGAAATGAAACAAAAGATTGATGAAGTAATGGAAAAAGTGGGTATGAAATCAATGCTTCACAAAATGCCACATCAACTTTCGGGTGGGGAACAACAACGCGTTGCCATTGCCAGAGCTTTGTTAAACGATCCGGAATTAATCTTAGCCGATGAACCAACAGGAAATCTTGATCCGCAAACCAGTGTGGAAGTGATGGAAGTATTGCGAAAAATCAACCAAAACGGTAAAACGATTATTATGTGTACGCATGATTATGCCTTGATTATGAAATTCCCATCGAAAACATTGAAATGTGAAGATAGTACTATTTTTGAGGTGGTACAAAGAACGGTTTAGATGATTTCTATCCTGATTCCGACATATAACTATTTTATTGAAAATCTTGTAAATACTTTACACCAACAATGCATTTCGGAAAAAATTGATTTTGAAATTATTGTTTTAGAAGATTGTTCCTCTGAAAATTATATTGTTCAAAATAAAACAATTTCTTCATTTACAAATTGTTATTACGAAGTAAACCAAAAAAATTTGGGTCGCACTAAAACCAGACAAATCTTAGCCCAAAAAGCAAAATTTGATTGGATTTTGTTTTTAGATGCTGATGTTATTCCGGAAAATGAAACCTTCATAAAAAAATACATTTACTATCTAAACGATTCAAATTTTGTAGTATTTGGCGGTTATAAATACCAAAATAATCTTTCGGAAGCTTCAAAAATATTACGATATAAATACGGAAAACAAAGAGAAGAAAAACCTGTTTCTGTTAGAACTGAAAAACCTTTTCTATTTGTTTTTTCAGGTAATATGCTAATTCAAAAGGAATTATTTTTAGAATTAAATTACACTGAAAATGAAAAATTGTATGGTATGGATATTTACTTTGCCTATCAACTTTTTTCAAAGAAAATTACTCCTCTTCACATTGATAATTCAATTTATCATCTTGGTTTAGAAAGCAATGAAGTTTTTTTTGAAAAGTCGTTACAAAGTGTGATCTCTAGAAAGCAATTTTTAGCTGACAAACAAGGAATTGACTCGTTGAATCCTCTTTTAAAAGCATATAAAAAATTAAAGAAATATTATCTTGATAAACCGGTTGCTATAGCATTTTATTTGTCAAAAGCTTTTTTAAAATCGAATATACTCAGCAAGAATCCTAACCTACATTATTTTGATTTATATCGTTTAGGTTATATTTGTTCTTTAAATTCAAAACAAAAAACATGAAATTAGCTCGTATTATTACAATTGATGATTTTGTGGAAACATATTGTAAATTAAAACAAAGAGGTTTTGCATTTATTTTGTCGAAGTTTACATTTAACGATCGCTTGAGAACTTTAAGTGCTTTTGATACTCCAAGAGATAAAACTTCAAATTGGTGGACTATTCCTTACATTTATAAAAGATGGTGTTTTTTGGTTAGTGGAAATACAGAAATAAATTTTCAAGATTATTTTTTTCAAAAATATTTTAAGGATAAAAAAGGATTAACAATTTTATCTTTAGGAACAGGTTCGTGTAAGTTGGAATTAGATTTAGCCAAACATTCTGAATTTGAGAAAATAGTATGCGTTGATATTGCAAAAAGTCTATTGAATAAAGCAGAAGAAATTGCAAATTCAAAAAACTTAACAAATATTGAGTTTTTATGCACAGATTTGTACAAGTATGATTTTCAAAAAGAATCTTTCGATTTAGTAATCTTCAATTCTTCCCTTCATCATTTTAAAGACATTGACAAACTTTTGTCTGAAAAAGTTAAATATTGCCTGAAAAAAGAAGGTAAATTAATGATAAATGAATATGTTGGTCCTGATAAACTTCAATTTACTGCAGATCAGATTAAGGTGATTAACCAAGGGATTCAGCTTATTGATAAAAAATACAGAAAACGAAGCGGAACAACTATTTATAAAAACAAATTTTATGGAAGTGGACTGCTGCGAATGTATGTTGCAGATCCTTCAGAATGTGTAGAGTCAAGTCAAATTTTACCTTCCATCAGAAAACATTTTACAATTCTTGAAGAAAAACCAATTGGAGGAAATATTTTAATGGGCGTTTTTAAAGATATTGCTTATAATTTTATTGAAATTGATTCTGAAAAAGAGAAAATAATGCAAAAGTTATTCGATTTAGAAGATGAATTTATAAGAGGCAATCCTTCAGATTACTTGGTTGGAATTTATCAAAAACCTAATTAATGATTTTATTGTAAAGCATGATCCATTGCTGCATAATTTTTTCTCGATTGTATTTCTCGCTACTTTGTTTTGCGTTTTTTCCCATTTGAATGCGTAAATTTTCATTTTCAATGAGTTCTATCACTTTGGTGGAAAATAATTCAATATCAAAACAAGAAATCAAAAATCCATTATGATCATTTTCTATAATTGATGAAGGTCCTGTTGGAGCATCAAATGAAACACAAGGAAGTCCGCAACTCATCGCCTCTGTTAAAACCAGTCCGAAAGGTTCAATTCGAGAAGTCATCAAAAAAATTGAAGCCTCGGAATATTTTTCTTCGATTTCAGAAACAGGCTCATGCACAAAAATAGAATTACCTAACCCTTTTTCATTTATTGTTTTCTGAATATCAAATTCAGGAAATTTTTCTCCATAAACTTCCAAAGTCCAATCAGGATGTTTTTGATTTACTTTATCCCATATTTGAATAAGAAAATCAACTCCTTTCACTAGTTTTAGCCTTCCAACAAAAATAACTTTTTTATTTTGCAGAGAGCTTTGTTTTGAATTTGGAATTGTAATCGGATTCGGAATCACATACAAATTTTTTAAATTCCATTTTCGAGCTTCATTTTTGGAAAGCACTATAAAAGCACTAAACTTTTTTGAAGAAATACTTATTAAAATTTTAGAAATCCCGAGAATTCCTAAAAGTTTGTTATTATCAGTAATAAGTTGGTCTTTGGTTGAATGAAGTTCATAAACTGTTTTAGCATTTTCGGGAATTAAAAAAGGAATTAAAAAGCCTTTGAGTCCGTTATCAGTGACAATAACCAGATCAGGATTTATTTCATTATAAGAAGATTGAATTAGTTTCTTATAAATAAATAAATCAGAAACATTTTGTCTTTCAATATGAATAATTCTATTATCCAAAGGAAAATAGATAGGTCGATTTTCAGAATTTGTGGTAAGTAGATAAATTTCATAATTCATTTCAGCAAGATAATTCAACCGAACAGAAAGACTTCGCTGTAATCCTCCTGAACCATCGATTCTTGTAGAAATATATAAAATTTTCATATGTACTAATTAAAACAATTTCCAATTCCTTTTAAAGCCAAAACATTATACTTTTGACTCTAAAAAATCTTCAAAAACTCGAATATAATCTTCTTCTTCAAAAACCGCTGAAGCCAAAACCAAACAAACAGAACCGGAAGAAAAGTTTTTGAGTTCACGCCAAATTCCTTCACTAATTAATAATCCTTCATACGGCTTGTTTAAAGTTATCGTTTTTTCTGTTTGTCCATCATTTAAAATCACATCAAAACTACCGCTAAGAGCGATTAAAAATTCTTTTTGCTCAATGTGTGCGTGTCCGCCACGCTCTGCTCCTGCAGGTACGTCATATAAATAATAAACTCGTTTGATTTCAAACGGAATTAAATCATTTTCTATTACCGATAGATTTCCACGTGTATCAGGAATTTTTGGAATTGAAATTAGTTCACAATTAGTTACTGATTTTTTTATATTCATTTTTTCCTAAAATTGCTTGTTTGTATAATTTTGATAAAACAGAAAATGAAATTTTTCTTTGTTTCAATTCAAAAAATAATTTTAAAAGTATCCAAAATTTATAAGTTGAGCCAAAATTACGATAAAAAAAAGCTCCAGAATAATAATAAATTTCATGTTTGCTCAAAATAATCGACGAATGTTTTTCATCATGATAGCATAAAACTTCTGGAACATAACCAATTGTTACACTTTCTTTTTTAAAATCTAACAAAAGTGAATTTTCTTCTCCAATCGCAAATTTTGCTCCTAATCCGAAGTTTTCATCATACAAAATAGTTGTCTTATCAAAAACACTTTTTCTGAAAACAAGTTCTACCGACATCGTGTTTAACACCTCAAATTTATTCAAACTTTTAATGAAATTTGTTGGATAGTTTCTTAAAAACTTCTTTTCAAGTGATTGAACCTGAAACCGAAGTATGTTTTGATTGGGATAATTAGTAAACGAATTGATGATTTTTTTGACGAAATCATCTGCAAAAACCACATCATCATCGGTTAAAATAATAATTGATTTTGAGGCATTTTTTATACCTAGATTACGACTTTTAGATAATCCTATTTCAAATGAATTAACCACCTTAACCGATTCAAATTGAGATGATAATAATTTATTTTCCGTTGTTTGATTGATGATTAAAATAGAAAACTCAGAGAAATGATTCATCGGAAACATCGGAATCAAAAAATCCAACGACGTTTGGTTCATCGTTGAAATAATTATTTCCAAATCGTCCTGCGTAAATTGGTTTGTCAATTTGTTTTATATTTACACAAATATAAAAATTTCATCTTCATTAATGCGAATACTTTTAGTTGGAGAATACAGCCGTTTGCATAATTCCCTAAAAGAAGGGTTACAAAAATTAGGTCACAAAGTAATTATTGTGAGCAGTGGCGATGATTTTAAAAATTTTGAAAGTGATCTTTCAGTTAAAGCAACTTTTTTTTCAAGTTTTTGGTTCACTAGAAAATTGAGAAATGGCCTGAGACGATTTTTTAAATTTGATTTTGAAAAAATTGAAAGAGCCATTCGATTTTATTTAATTTTACCAAAATTAAAAGGATTTGATCATATTCAATTGATAAATTCTGATGCTTTAGAACTCAATCCTACCATTTCTTTATTCTTTTATAAAAAATTATTTTCACAAAACAAGAAATTTTCTCTTTTGGTTTGTGGCGATGAAACTCCGGTAATTGAATATCTGTTAAAAAACGAAATGAAACATTCCATTTTGAGTCCGTATTTGAATGATTCATCTTTAAAAAATCAGTACAATTTTTCATTAAAATATGTCCAACCCAATTATGAAAAAGTTTTTAATTGGTTGAAAGAGAATGTAAATTCAATTATAGTTTCTGATTTGGATTATAAAATTCCGATGGAAAAGATGAATTACAAAGTAAATTTTATTCCAAACCCAATCAATACAGACAAAATAAATTTTTCTGAATTAAAAATTAATGAGAAAGTGATTATTTTTCTGGGAATTAATCGGTTGAGTTTTATCAAAAAAGGCATTCATTTTTTTGAAGAAACGTTAAAAATAATTGAAGAAAAATATGATGATAAAGTAGAAATTATCATCACTGAAAATATTCCTTATCAACAATACATTTCATTGTATAACAAAGCTCACATTATTTTAGACCAAGTTTATGCCTACGATCAAGGTTATAATGCTTTGGAAGCCATGGCGAAAGGAAAAGTTGTTTTCACGGGTGCTGAACAAGAATTTGTTGATTATTATAAATTAACGGAACGAGTTGCTATCAATGCTTTGCCGGATGTGAATGAATTGGTAAAAGAGTTATCATTTTTAATTGAAAACCCTCAAGAAATTATCCGAATTGGAAAAAATGCGAGGGATTTTATTGAAAAGGAGCATAATTATGTAAAGATTGCTAAAAAATATTTGAACGTTTGGCAATCATAAATTGGAAACAAATTCACTTACAATTTTTGAACATTTTACTGCTCCATCCGAATGCAAATGATCTGCATCATAAAAATCATTATTTGAAAATCGATTATCTTCAAACAAATTTAGATAAAAAACGTGGTCATTTTTATTTGCTAAAGACTTAAGCGTTTTAAAAACTAGTTGTTTTTTGGTTTGATTAATTCCACTGGAATAATCTTTAGAAACAGGCATTGATAAAAGAACTACATTATATTTTTTTTGTTTACAAATCTGAATTATATCTTCAATTTTTTTGACATTCTCAGAAATATCATCAACTTGATTTTCATGTTTATTGATGATTGAATTTGCAACTGATGAAATTAAAATTCGATCTTTTTTATTATAATTATATCCAAAACCGGTTGAATCTACATCTAAAATAGTTCCTTTTGTAAAATAGGTGTTGATGTGTCGAACAGATGTTTGAAAGCTATTAATCAACGAAGCACTATATGTTTTTGAACTTAAATTAGAAACAGTTGGAACATCCAAATCCATAAAATGATGGTAATAATATTTTCTCCAAATGTCTTCACCGGAATCATCAACTTGAAATAAACTGGTGTATTCTACAGAAATTACAACAGTTTTTAAATTAGTGAATTGAGAATGATAGGAATCAAAAAGTAATTTATCGAAATATAAAGTTTGACTAATATTAGATAAATTAAATGTTTTTTTCTCAAAATAATTAGGATTTAATCCATACAAAACATGCGAATTACCCAAAAGTAAAAGCTCAATATTGTCTTTGCTTTTTACTACATTTTTATATTTATACGAATAATTATTTGGGACATTTCTGTAAAATAATTCCAGCAATAACCAAACTAGTAAAAGCAAAACAAAAAACGGACTATATTTTTTTAGAAATTGAATCATGTTAAAATTGAAAATAAATAAATTTTTGCGATTCTCCTTTAAAGTAAAAAACAACAAAAATGAGTACTAGATAAATAGCATATCTTACGTTGACAGATTTTATAAATGATAAATCAAATAAATGGCTCCGGTTTCGTTGAAAATATTCTGCCAACATCATCAAAACTAATAACAAAAATAAACCTTTTGAAATGGTTGGAATTGTAAATAAGCTTTCTGAAAATAATATGCTCAAATAACTTTTTGCTTGATCAAAACTTTCTGCTCTAAAAAATACTCGTGCAAGGGTTAAAGCAGTAAAAGTTCCTAAAATTGAAAGCAGTAAAAAATCTGATTTTAAAAATTGAAGCTTATCTTTTACATATTTTCTATAATAAATCAATGTAATGTAAAGAATCGCTTGAATAAAGCCATAAATAATAAAATTCACACTTGCACCGTGCCATAATCCGCTTAAAAGAAAAACGATTACAAGATTTCGAATCATCATAAATTCGCCAAACTTACTTCCGCCAAGCGGATAATAAATGTATTCTTTGAGCCAATTTGAGAACGAAATATGCCATCTTCGCCAAAAGTCGGCCATGTTTTTTGCTAAGTAAGGATAATTAAAATTACTGACCAGATTGATTCCTAAAAGTTTAGCACTGCCAATTGCTATATGAGAATAACCTGAAAAATCTCCATAAATTTGGAAGCTAAAATAAACTGCAGCCAACATCAAATTACTACCCGATTGATTTTCGTAATCTTGGTAAATAGTATTCACAATTGCAGCACAATTATCCGCTATGACGACCTTTTCAAACAAACCCAATAGAATTAGTTTCATTCCGTCTGAAGCCATTTTATACTCAAATATTTTCTTTTGCTTGAGTTGTGCCAATAGATTTTGAGCCCTTTCAATCGGACCGGCAACTAATTGTGGAAAAAAAGCAATGAAAACGGAAAAGGTAATTAAGTTAGTTTCTGAATTTACTTTCTTTTTGTACACATCAACTAAATAGGCAATCGATTGAAAAGTGTAAAAACTTATACCAATTGGCAAAATAATTTCTAGCGTATTAAATTGATTTGTAGAACCAAAAAAACTGAAAAGAGTGAGAAAACTTTCAATGAAAAAATTGAAATATTTATAATAGAAAAGAATTCCCAAATTGAAAATTAATCCGAAAATTAAAAGCGATTTTGAGTGTTTTTCTAACTTTTCAATTAAAATCGCAACACTATAATTAAGTAACGTAGAAAAAATTATCAATCCTAAGAATCGCCAATCCCAGCACGCATAAAAAAAATAGCTCACTATGAGAAGAAAAATATTTTGCCCGCTCACTTTCTTGGAAATCGACCAATAAATGGCAAAAACCAATGAAAAAAAGACAAAATATTCAACTGAATTAAAGAGCATATTTCCTTATGATTTTATAAAAAACTAAACAATTGATTTCCTAAAATAGATAACTAATAAGATAAAATATAAAAAATAAGTTATTGAATATGCAATTACAGCTCCTTCCGCTTTATACAAGTTTATCGCAAAATATCCTGTTATAATTAACAATGAATACGAAAAAATTTCGGTAACAAAATAAGCAAATGTTTGTCTTTTTGCCAGAAAATGTAAGGCTAAAATCCAGGAGCAAACCTTGAAAAAATCGCCTAGTAATTGCCATAAAAACAACTCCGAAACCGGTTGAAATTCTTTTGTAAATAAAATTGAAATAATTAAATTTCTACTGAAATAAATTAGCACAATTCCAACAAAAAAAACGGGAACAATTGTTTTAAAATAATTTCGAAAAATTAATTTGGTTTCTTCTTTATTTGAAACGGCGAGTTGTGGCAGAAAATACATGCTCATCAAAGAGGAAACAAAAAGCATGTAATAACTTGAAATTCTGCTCATTGACTCCCAATAACCTGCATTATCAATTCCAGAAGTATCAATTAAATGATTTCGTAAAAAAATATAAATCATTGGTCCGGTAATCGCTGAAAAAAGTGCCATTGCCGAATAAGAACTTAAGTTTTTAAGAATCTTTTTATCAAAAAATTTTAATCGAATAAATTGGAATAACTTAATTTCTTTAAAAACAAAAAATGAAGCTATAAAAAAATTAGTTGTTGGAGCTAAAACCATCGCTAACAAAGCTCCTAATACATTATAATTAAAAACTAAAAACAAAGAAAAAACGAATCCAATTATGTTTCCAATGATTGAGATGTAAACTACTTTTTTGTATTTTTCTAAACCATTGATTAAAGAACTGAAAAAAAGAGAAAAACCGTAGAATGGTAAACTAAAAATAATGGCTTTAATTATTATCTCATATTCATTTTCTGAACTAAATAAATAGGATGCAATTGCTTCTCGAAAAATAAACAATCCAACTCCTAAAAGTAATATAAACAATGAAATTGTAATAGCTACTGTTGAAATTAACTTCTTAAATTGCTCGTTATCTTCTTTAAATTGTGCCGTATATTTTATAATTCCGTTCTGAAAACCCAGCGTTGCAAAACTTTCCAAAGAGGTTTGAAAATTGCGTAAATTTCCAACCAAAGCCATTCCGGCAGGACCAACATAAATAGCCAACACTTTTGAAATTACTAGTCCCAATCCGATTCTTAAAAGTATAGCAAAACTGTTCAACGAAGATATTTTGAACCAAGCAGCACCGACTATATCTTTTAAAAATTTCAATTAATAGTGGTTTAGTAAATGAACTATTCTACTCACTTCCTCTTCCGTCAACACCGGACTCATCGGCAAACTCAACACCTCACGATGAACTTTTTCTGTAATTGGGAAAGATAACGTATTAAATTCTTTCAATGCTTTTTGTTGATGTGGCGGAATTGGATAATGAATCATCGTTTCGATTCCGTTTTCTTTTAAATATTCCTGTAATTCATTTCTGTTTTCTGTACGAATAACAAACAAATGAAATACATGATTGGCTGAACCATCATAAAAAGGTAAAGTAATTTTATCGCTTTTTATTTCAGTTAAATAACGATTGGCAATTTCTCTTCGCTTTTGATTATCATCATCTAAATAGGCTAATTTCACATTCAAAAAAGCAGCTTGAATTTCATCTAATCGGGAATTTATCCCGATAAAATCATTCACATATTTTTTTTCGGAACCATAATTTCGCATGGCTCTGATTACTCTATTCAATTCATCATTATTTGTAACCACAGCTCCTCCGTCGCCTAGACAACCAAGATTTTTGGAAGGATAAAAACTGTAAGCTGTTGGATATTGGCTGATGGGTAATGGGTAATGGGCTCCGTGCGACTGAGCTGCATCTTCAATAACCAACAAATTATATTGCTTTGCAATCGCTTCAATTTTATCCATTTCGGCCAATTGTCCGTATAAATGAACGACTAGAATGGCTTTGGTTTTTGAAGTGATTTTTTCAGCTATTAAATCCGGATTTAAATTGTAAGTTTCTAATTTTGGTTCAACTAAAACAGGAACTAAATCGGCTTGCAAAATTGATAAAATACTTGCAATATAAGTATTGGCTGGAACAATAACTTCGTCTCCTTTTTTCAGTTTTCCTAATTCGATGTAGGCTTTAAAAATCAAAACTAACGCATCTAAACCATTACCAACTCCAATACAATATTTAGAATGACAATAGTTTGCGAAATTTTCTTCAAATAATTTGACTTCATCACCTAAAATATACCAACCTCGTTGCATGAACTCTTCTAACTTTTCATGGAAAGCAGTTTCATAGCGTTGGTTGACTTTTTTTAAATCGAAAAATTTTATCATAGAATTACTTCCGTTAATTTGGAATAATTTTTAGTTTGAACTTCATAAAAATCTTGCGTTAAAATTTTAGAACCAAAACTTTCTTTCCAATACGATAGTCCGCCATTTAACTTTTTCCCTTGTTCTTCATTCGAAATACCAAAATCAAAATACTTCTTATCTATGAATACTTCTGTAAGTAAATAATGATGTAAAAAATCTAATGTTCCATAATCATTTTTAAACAAATTTGCCGAAATATATTGCGAATGAGCTACATTTTTACTTTCAAAAATTGTTGTTCCTCCAACTAATTCATTTTCTTTATAAACATTAAATTGTCTAATCCTGTTAGGAAATTTACTTTTTAAAATCGTAATTTCCTCTAATGAATGAACGGGTTTAGCATTATGTTTATTCAATAAATTAGGAATTAAAATAGTATTCCAAAAAGCTGAAAAATCATTTTCTTCTTTAATTTCCAATTTATTTTTAAAACCTCTTTTTACACCTTCTTTTCTGTCTTTAGATAAATGCATTTTTTTTGATAAATCAATTACAGCAAGTGTGTCTCTACGAATCAATTTTGCTTCTGCTAAAAATAAAGCGTACTTTATTTCATCTGAAAAAAAATCACAATAAATTGATGGTATCTCTTTTAAAACCAATTTACTGATTTCACTTTTATAAAGTTGTTCTAAAAGTGATTTAAAAATTAAAATTACTTTTTCTAATTTCAAATCATCCTTAAAAATCAAACCACCATAGGTTAAACCTTGGTGCGAAAAAACTTCTTGATTTACTCTATTTGCTGGAAAAACGGCAATCCAATTTTTATCGTCTTCAATGATTAATGAATAATCTTCAAATCGATCTTGATGGTATTCCATAAAATTACGATGAAACAAAAAAGTTGCATTTTTGGCTTGATTTATAAAATCATTCCAAGGTAAAAAATCAGTTGAACTATATTTTCTTACTGTATAATTTTGCACGAACTTTTGTTAATTTTTAATCTTAATCAATAAAAATAGTATCTTTAAAACCCAATTCAAGACCAAGATTCAATATGAAACGAAAATACAATTATTTTCTGTTATTATGGTTACAATTTTTTGTATTCTCTGCAATGGCTCAAGATGTAACTTTCTATCAGCAGTTTAGCGGACGATATGATTTTACTTTGATTGGTAATACGTTGAACACAGAAGAAAATAATCCGACGTCTAATTTTACCTTTTTTACCCAGTCTAGTGCCGAGCTAAATTTAAGTCCACAACAAACCGTTCTAAAAGCTTATCTATATTGGGCTGGATCAGGTACTGGAGATTTTGATATAACGTTAAATGGCACAGAAATTTCGGCAGAAAGAACCTTTAGCCACTCTCGATTAATTTTTGGGTCAACATTTGACTTTTTTGCTGCATCTACAGATATTACTGAGCTTATTCAAGAAAATGGGAACGGAACTTACACTTTTGCAGATATTGAAATTTCGGCTGCTTTGCTACAACATTTTCCGTTCCGAACAAATTTTAGCGGTTGGTCCATCGTAATTATTTATGAAGAAGACAGTCTTCCCATCAATCAAATTAATCTTTATGATGGTTTAGAAGGTTTGCCTACTGAAATCGATTTTGTGTTAGATAATTTACTAATAACCAACAACTTAAATTCTAAAATTGGTTTTTTAGCTTGGGAAGGTGATACCGCTCATCAAATCAATGAAAACATCCGAATTAATGGCAATATTGTGCAAGAGTTACCGCTGAATCCGATTAACAGAATTTTTAATAGTACAAATACAATTACAGGTAGTTCTGATTTGTATAATATGGATATAGATATATTTACTTTAGATGATTTTGTTAACATTGGCGATACTATGGCAGATATTAGAATAACGTCTGGTGGTGATTTTGTTTTAATTAATACCGTTTTAACGAAATTTACAACAGAATCAATTGATGCCAGCATTGAAATTGATTGGGTTCAAACAGAATGTAGTAGTCGTGAAATTGAAGTTGATTATACAGTTTATAATACAATTTCTAACAATTCGTTGCCAATTAATACACCCATTGCCATTTATGCAAATGATATTTTGGTCGGCACAACCTTTACAACAATTGAAATTACTCAAAATCAAAGTGAATCTAATTCTATTGTTATTCAAATTCCAACCACCATTTCTTCTCCATTTCAACTAACTTTCTCGGTTGATGATAGTGGCGACGGAACAGGAATTATTCTTGAAACTAACGAAGAAAACAATGATTTTAGTACTGAAGTGAATTTGTCTGTCTCTATTCAATTGCCACCAATTGAGCCTTTTATTTCTTGTAATGAAGGCTTTGGAAGCGGTTCATTTGATTTAGAAACATTGGCAAATGAACTAGCTCAAACCTATGAAGGTGAAATTAGCTTTCACGAAAATCTTACTGATGCAGAATTAGATAACAATGCAATTTCTACACTTTCAAATTATCAAACCGAAACACCTAAAAAATTGTATATCAGATTAGAAACCGATCCATGTTCATCAATAACTTCGGTTGATTTAGAAGTAAAAAATTGTCTGCCAACTGTTTACAATTTTATTTCAGCTAACGAAGACGGTTTTAACGATTACTTTTTTATTGATGGATTACGAAATGTTTTTTTGAATTTTCAAATAGAAATCTATAATCGTTGGGGACAATTACTTTGGAAAGGAAATCAAAACACCGAAGATTGGCGTGGCGAAGTTACCGAAGATGTGAAATGGAGTAATGATATTTCATCTGACGGAACTTACTTTTATCTTCTGTTTCTAAATGATCCGGATTATCCAAAACCAATGCAAGGCTTTTTATATATTACCCGTTAAACCTTTCCAACGGTTGGCAAATACCATTTGAATTTTACAGCCATTAAACGAATGGTGATGATTACTAGCGAAGTTGCTAAATACAAAACATCATTATTCAAATTAAAATATTTTAAAGAAAAGAATACCATTCCACCAATAATACAAATGGTGGCATAAATTTCTCTTCTAAAAATAATTGGAATTTCGTTGCATAAAATATCTCGAATTACTCCGCCAAAACATGCAGTCATTGTTCCCAATGCAATACAAATAATAGGGTGTAAACCAATTTCAATTCCTTTTTCTAACCCGATTAGCGTAAAAACTCCCAAACCAATCGTATCAAACAGAAAAAGTGATTTTCGTAATCGGTCTAATTTTTTTCTGAAAATAAGTGCTAAAAAAAATCCTAGCGAAATCATATACACATACGTCAAATCTTGCATCCAACCCACGGGTGTTCTTCCAATGAGTACGTCACGCAATGTTCCACCACCAACGGCTGTTACAAAAGCAATGATAAATACCCCAAAAGGATCGAGTTTTTTATTCAAAGCAGTTAAAACACCGGAAATTGCAAAAGCCATAGTTCCGATAACGTCGAGGAGATGAAACATTTTAATAATTCATTAGATTGGCTGCAAAGGTAGAAGTTCTTTTTATTTTTATATGTTTGTTCAAGCTTATTAAATAATTTCAGCAATCTAAAGGATGATTCAAAATTTAAATTATTTACTTTTTATCATTTCAAATGATTTTTTTATTTCGTTTGGAATTTATTCAATTTTATACTTAATACTATCAATTTTTACAAAAAAGGAAATTCTGTACAAAACTGACAATGAAGTTTGTAAACTGATTATCTGTTTAGGAATTATCTATTTTGTAGTTTGGACAATAGCTATTTTTATTTCATTTACAGATGTAGAAAGTAGAACTTATTTACTAAACAGAATGTTCGGAAAATATTGGATTGGATTTTGGTTACAACCTCTATTTTGGATTGGAATGACCCAGTTACTGAGAATAAAAAAGATTCAAAAGAATTGGCTTTTCCGAATTCTTTTCAGCTTCTTTTTTATATTTTCATTTGAAAAAATAGTTATCATTATAACCTCATTTCACAGGGATTATTTGCCCAGTACTTGGACAATGTATTCGGATTTAGATTTTTTACCTGATTATTTTTGGATAAATCTAATCTTAAAAATAATTCTTTTTTTATTGTTTGCAGGAATATTTTATTTCATCCGAAATATGATTTTGAACTTTCGGACAAAGAAATAAAACTACATGTTCTGCGTATAAAAACTATAATCCTTTAAAACAGTTCTAATAAACTCAGTATCGCTTCCGGAAATATTTTTAACTCCGGTTACTTCTTCAATTTTATTGCGAAGTTTAATTAACGTGGAAAAATCTCTTTTCATTACAGCCACATTAAATGTTTCTTTGATAATGCGTGCATCGTTATCACTTAACTTAATTACCAAAGGATAAGTTGGTACATAAGCAGTATCAATCTCTTCTAAAATAGTGTGATTAATATTGATATCGTTTTTCAAACTAATCACAGCAGTTCCGGCAGTCATATCGCCCAATCGTTGCGTTTTTGTACTGGTAATCATGGCAATTAAACCTACAACTCCCCAACTGATATTCACATCAATTATTCTAAATAACCATCGCATTAAATAATCGCCAAATGAAGCTTGATAACCATCAATTTTAACAACTTTCATTTGCAACAATCTTTTTCCAATTGTTTGTCCTTCCAAAATACTTTCAAAAATGAGCGAATAAAATATAACCGGAGAATATACCACAATAATAATGGCATAATAAGACCAATTGTCTAGGCCAAGCATTCGTTGGTTTATTCCGAGGTAATAAAAAAAGATACTCCAAATCACCACAGCATAAGCCGCTTTCACCAGTAAATCAAGCAAATAGCCTAACATTCTGTGTCCAACAGAAGCCGCTGAAAAATTTATAGTAACATTTTGTGTTGTTGTTATGGATAATTCTGACATATTTTATATTTTAGCAAACCATGAGAGAAGTTGCATTCATAAAGCAAAATAAAGCAAAATGGCTCGAATTTGAACAAGCTATTTTTGGTAAAGCTAAGAAAAATCCCGATGAAATGGCTAGTTTATATATCCATTTAGTCAATGATTTATCGTATGCCCAAACCTATTACCCTAAAAGTAAGACGGTTATCTACCTCAATCACCTTGCTTCGCAAATTTATCAAAAGATTTATAAAACCAAGCGAACAGAGCAAAATAGAATTGTTTATTTTTTCTCTACCGAAGTACCATTGGTTGTTTATGAATACAGAAGATATTTAGTTTATGCCTTTGTTTTATTCTTTTTATGTACTGGAATTGGTGTGATTTCCGCCAAATATGATGTTGATTTTGTTCGACTCATTCTTGGTGATAATTATGTTAATATGACCTTAGAAAATATAAAAGATGGAAATCCGGTCGCCGTTTACAAAAGCGGAAGCAATTGGGGCGGTTTTATAGCCATCACGATGAACAATCTTTATGTGGGAGCTCAATGTTTCATTTGGGGAATATTTTGCGGTGTTGGCACTTTTTTTATTATGCTTCAAAACTGTATCATGCTTGGTTCATTTCAATACTTTTTTTATCAAGAAGGCGTTTTTTGGGAAAGTGTCCGAGGCATATGGATTCATGGTTCCATGGAAATTTTTGCCATTGTAATTGAAACTGCAGCAGGATTTATTTTAGGAGCTTCTATCCTATTTCCAAAAACATATTCACGAATAAATTCTTTCAAGATTGGTTTCAAAAACGGATTAAAAATATTTTTAAGCACTATACCGTTTACTATTGCCGCTGGGTTTTTAGAAGGTTTCGTTACTCGATATTCACTAGAAATGCCCAACTGGCTCAATGTGGTAATCATTTTAGGAACGTTAAGTATCATTTCCTTTTATTTTTTAATTTTCCCGTTTATCGTTCACCAAAAAATGAAAACTTTTCAATTAAAACCATAAAACTATGTTTCAACTTTTCAAAAAAAGAAATTTTAGCGATTACATCAGCGACACGTTTACATTTTTTAAAGTAACCGGAAAACATTTTTTTAAAAATTATTTTATCATTAACGGAACACTTTTGATATTGCTAATGGTACTCACCTACTTTGTGTTTAAAGTATATTTTGAAATGATGTTTGCAAACATTGGTGTAGCTGCACCTAATTTTTTAGAAGATTATTTCAATAACAACATCGGTTTGATAATAGGTGTTTTTTTGCTATTCTTTCTTCTGATTATGTTTATTTCATTAATCAATTATGCTTTTCCGGTAATTTATATGAATTTATACGAAAAGAAAAAAGGAAACAATTTTGAAACCAAAGAAATTGTAGCCGATTTAAAATCAAAATTTGGTAAAATTGTTATTTTCTTTTTGGTGATTTTTCTATTAAGTATTACCGCCGGATTGATTATTATGGGATTGGTTTTTGCCTTAATGTTCATTTTAATCGGATTTGTTTTAGCTCTTATATTGGTTCCTGCTCTTTTAGCTTTTGTCCAATTGAGTTTCTATGAATATATGAACTCAGAAATTGGTGTTTTTGATGCTCTTGGAAAAGGTTTTGAAAAACTGAAACAAAATTTTTGGCCTATTGTTGGTTCTACTGTAGTGATGTATTTTATAATTCAAATTGTCATCACTATTTTTTCGATGGTTCCTTATATAATTGGAATTGCAAGTATGTTTACATCTCTTGAAAACGGAAATTCACAAGAAGAATCATTATCTTTTTTATCAATCATGATGGTTCTTTTTATGTTTTTAGCGATGTTGTTTAGTTATATTTTAAACAACTTATTAGTCGTTAACAACGGAATTATTTATTACAGTTTGAGAGAACAAAACGAAAACAAAAACACATTGAGCGATATTGATTTGATTGGAACTGATAGTGAATAAATTCCTCTACATATTCTTTCTACTCACTTGCCTAAATTCATTTTCGCAAGATACATTGACCTATGAAGAAGTTGCTGAAGAAAAGATAATTTTCACAGAAAAAGATATCAAAATAGATTCTTCAAATCTTGAAACCAGAACGTTTGAAGAAAATTTTAAAGACAACTATCAAGACAACGAATACATTTATGAACAAGCTGTAAAAGAATCTAATTGGTGGGATCGATTTAAACAATGGTTAGCTGATTTTTTCAAAAATCTTTTTAATTTGAGTAGCGATACTGTTTCTGGGAAAGTTGTCGACATTCTTATAAAATCGCTGGCGGTTTTACTTATCATTTTTGTAATTTATTTAATTGTAAAATCAATTATGAATGGCGAAGGACAATGGATTTTTGGAAAATCATCCGACAAAAAAGTGATTCATTATGAAGATATTGAGAAAAATATTCACTTAGTTGATTTTGAAAAACTTATCAAAGAGACTCTGAAATCAGGAGAACAACGGTTAAGCATTCGCTATTATTACTTATGGCTTTTGAAAAAAATGAGCGATAAAAATTTGATTGAATGGGATATTGAAAAAACAAATTCAGACTATTTGTATGAAATAAAAGAGCAAACATTAAAAGCTGATTTTGAATATGTTTCCTATCTCTACAATTACATTTGGTATGGCGAATTTGAATTAGACGAACAAACCTTTGAAAAAGCAAAAACCGCTTTTGAAAAAATCATCAAATCCATCTAATGAGCAGAACGATAAAAATATATATTGTTTTTTTAGTTGCTGTAATGGCATTGATAATTTTTGTTGATGCTAATCGTCCGCGACCCATCAATTGGATGCCAAGTTTTGATATCAAATCGAAAATCCCGTTTGGATTGAAGATTTTTCAAGAGGAAAAAGACAACTATTTCAAAGGTGATTCGGTTAACGAAATTCGTGTAACTCCGTATGAATTTTTTGATGCAAATTATGATTATGATACATTAGTAGATACCTATACCATCAAAGGTGCATTTTTGACGATTGATAATTATTATGACATAGACGAATCATCAACCGATGAAATTCTATACTTTGTATCGCACGGAAATGATGCTTTTTTGAGCATGAGTTCTTTTTCTCAAAAACTACTGGATTCATTAAAATTTGACACTCAAAACCATTATTTCGAAGATCGTATTGAAGTAACCTTAGCCAATAAAAAGCTGGACGATAAAGAATATCAAATGAAAATGGGTGTTTCCGGTTATCATTTCTCTTCTTTTGATACGTTAAAAACTACTGTTTTGGGCTATCAAAAAACCAACGATTCAACCTATGTGAATTTCATCAAAGTTCCGCACGGAAATGGTAATTTTTATCTCCATACGCAACCTTTCGCCTTCACAAACTACTATTTGTTGAAAGACCGAAATTATCAATATGCAGAAAAAGTGTTGTCATACATTCCAAAAGGAAATGTTTTTTGGTATCCAAACAAAACCTATAATAGTTCTGTTTCCGATTCGCCAATGCGATTTATTTTGAGTAATGAAGGACTAAAATGGGCGTGGTATTTATTTTTAATCGGAATGATTATCTTTATGATTTTCAATGCCAAACGAAAACAACGGATTATTCCAATCATAAAACCATTAGAAAACACGACCGTAGATTTTACCAAAACAATCGGCAATTTATACTTTCAGGAAGGAAATCACGACACCATCATGGAAAAGAAAATCATCTATTTCCTTGAAAAAATTAGACAAGATTATTTAATTGATACACAAAATTTAGATGATGATTTCATCAAAAAAGTACATCAAAAAACCGGAAAAGATATCACTATTATTGAAAAAGCAGTTTTACTCATCAAACGACAACGAAAAACATTTAAAAGTACAGAAGCCGATTTGATTGAGTTGAATGGTGTTTTGGAGAAGATTTTGGATGTGAAATAATTCATATTTTAATAGCACACGGATTTTAGTGGATTAAGTGGATTTTCACTGATAAATAAGTCGACTAAGTCGAAATGGATTCGAACAGATTAAGATAATAATAAATAAGTTTTTCATTAAAAAATAAACGCCATGCAACACAAAGAAATGACAGCAGAAATTATCAATTCATTTTATAAAGTTTACAATACTTTGGGATATGGATTTTTAGAAAAAGTTTATGAAAATGCACTGTCAATTGAACTAAAGAAAAAAGGATTAAATTGTAAAAGACAAAAACCGATTACAGTTTTTTATGAAAATGAAATTGTTGGAGAATATTTTGCTGATTTAATTGTAAACGATGAAATAATTATCGAATTAAAAGCATATGAAACCTTAATAGAAGAACATGAAATTCAAGTCGTAAACTATTTAAAAGCAACTAAAATTGAAGTAGCTTTGTTACTTAATTTTGGAAAAACACCCGAAATAAAAAGAAAAATATATTCAAACGAATTTAAAAAAATAAATAATAACCACTAATTTTAAACCAAATTAAATCCGCTAAAATCCATTTTTGCTTAGTAAACAAAAGAAATCAGCGTAAATCTATTTAATCCTTTAAAATCCGTGTGCCATTAAAAAAAGTAAAAACAAAACACAATTTTAAACCAAATGAAATCCGCTAAAATCCATTTTTGCTTCAGCAAACAAAAAAGAAATCAGCGTAAATCCATTTAATCCTTTAAAATCCGTGTGCCATTAAAAAAACAATATGGAAGAAAACCTAATCCCATCCCAACCAGACTACACCGTCAACTTTGAATCCCGCATCGACCTCAAACCCTTGCAAGAAAGCATTCAAGCCATCAAACAAGAACTAAACACAGTGATTGTTGGCCAACACAAAATGATTGATCAATTATTGGTTGCAATACTTTCAAACGGACATGTATTGTTAGAAGGTGTTCCCGGTGTAGCAAAAACCATTACAGCAAAATTGTTAGCCAAAACGTTGAGCATTGGCTTTAGCCGAATTCAATTTACACCCGATTTGATGCCATCAGATATTTTAGGAACTTCTGTTTTCGATTTAAAAAAATCTGAATTTGAATTTAAAAAAGGCCCAATTTTTTCCAATCTAATTTTGATAGACGAAATCAATCGTGCTCCTGCCAAAACACAAGCCGCATTGTTTGAAGTAATGGAAGAACGTCAAATCACGATGGACGGAACGACTTATGCAATGACCGCTCCTTTCTTAGTAATTGCAACTCAAAACCCAATTGAACAAGAAGGAACGTATCGCTTACCGGAAGCTCAATTGGACCGATTTTTATTTAAAATCAACATCGATTATCCAAAATTGGAAGAAGAAATCAACATTCTTCAAAAAGAACATGCGTTGTTGAGCGAAAATAAATTAGGAAACATCAAAACCTTACTAACAGCAGAAGATATTCAACAATTTCAAGTTTTAGTGAAACAAGTTATTGTAGAACCAAACTTGTTGGAATACATTGCAAAACTAGTTGTAAACACCAGAGAAAATGGCTTTTTATATTTAGGTGCTTCACCTCGTGCATCAATTGCAATTTTAAATGCTTCCAAGGGATTTGCAGCTCTTCGCGGTCGTGATTTTGTAACTCCCGAAGACATAAAAGAAGCAGCCATTCCGGTTTTACAACATCGAGTAATTGTGACTCCCGAACGCGAAATGGAAGGCATAAGCAGCAAAGAAATCATTCAACAAATCATTGAATCCATCGAGATTCCGAGATAAATTTATAAGTTTTGAAAAAAGGTTTTAAACAACTTTACATAAACAATTTCTTTTTCTACTTGCTCGGTGGCATCGTGGCGGTATTTATTGTGAGTTTCTTTTTTCCGGTTTTTTATAACGTGGCTTGGTATTTTCTGATTATAACATTGTCTTTTTTTGTATTGGATATCATCATCCTTTTTGCTGCAAAAACAGGAATTGAAGCCACCCGAATTGCTCCGGAAAAATTGTCAAACGGCGATGAAAATCCCATTAGTATTTCCATTCGAAATTATTACACATTTGCAGTTTTTTCTAAGGTAATAGACGAAATTCCGTTTCAGTTTCAAGTCCGTAATTTTGATATTAAACGAAAAATAAAAGCTTCTTCGCAAGATGACATTCAGTATTTCCTTCGTCCGGTTGAGCGTGGCGAATATGTTTTTGGAAATCTAAATGTTTACATTTCTTCGCCTTTGCGGATAATTTCCAGACGATTTACGTTCAACAAAGACCAAATGGTGCCCACTTATCCATCCTACATTCAGTTACGGAAATATGATTTGATGGCTTTTTCTAACAATTTGTTTCAATATGGTGTGAAGAAAATCCGCCGAATTGGTCATACCATGGAATTTGAACAAATTAAAGAATACATTCAAGGTGATGACATCCGAACCTTAAACTGGAAAGCCACAGCCAAGAAAAACAGTTTGATGGTCAACCAATTCCAAGACGAAAAATCGCAATCGGTTTATATGATTATTGATAAAGGTCGTGTAATGAAAATGCCTTTCAATGGATTGAGTTTACTGGATTATGCAATCAACGCTACTTTGGTTTTGTCAAACGTAATACTTAAAAAACACGACAAAGCAGGTATGTTTACCTTCTCCAAAAAAGTGGAGAACAGAGTCGTAGCCGAAAAACGTTCCTCTCAAATGCAATTGATTATGGAATGTTTATACAACATTAAAACCGACTTTTTCGAGAGCGATTTCAGCCGATTATACACCGATGTGAAGAAAAACATCAATCAACGTAGCTTACTTTTGCTTTACACCAATTTTGAAACACTCGATGGTTTGCATCGCCAACTTCCCTATTTAAAAGGAATTGCTAAAAATCACTTGCTCGTAGTTGTCTTTTTTCAAAATACCGAACTCAACGACCTCATCCACAAAAAAGCAGAAACGGTTCAAGAAGTATATGACAAAGTCATCGCCGAAAAATTCATGTTCGAAAAACGTCTAATAGTAAACGAACTCAAGAAATACGGCATATATTCCGTCCTCACCCAACCGGAAAACTTGACTTTAGATACAATTAATAAATATTTGGAGATCAAAGCAAGAGGGATTTTGTAACTGTTGTCGGTTGTCGGTTATCCGTCAACTGTAAACCGATGACAGAAAACCGATGACAGTCAGAAGCGAATGGCTCGGGCATTTCCAGCCATCCATTTTCCCGCTTTCCGTTGCAATCTTGCCAAAAAAGGCAAGGATTTCCACTGCAATCGGGGCTAAAAAGGAAACAAATCGCCTACTTTGAAACAAAAACCGTAGAAAAATATTTCTCACAGAAAGCACAAAATTCACAGAACAACCCAAAACCCGAAACCCGAAACTCGCAACCCGAAACCCGAAACCCGCAACTTGAAACATAAAAATCCCTATCTTAGCCAACCAAAATATATCACCTTGAAAACAATCACTTCCGCACAAAATCCTTTCATCAAATCACTAGTTCAATTGCAGGAAAAAGCAAAAACCCGCAAGCAAACCGGCACGTTTTTAATGGAAGGCAAACGCGAAATTGAATTAGCCGTAAAAGGTGGTTATCAATTAGAAACCATTTTATTTTTACCCGAATTAATTTCAGAAAAAGACTTAAAAAAATTCTCAGTTTCAGATTGCATTGAAATTTCAAAAGAAGTCTATCAAAAATTAGCCTATCGCGACACGACGGAAGGAATTCTAGCCATCGCAAAATCAAAATCGCATCTATTATCCGACTTAATACTATCTGAAAATCCACTCATTTTAGTTGCGGAAGGAATCGAAAAACCAGGAAATATTGGAGCTTTATTACGAACCGCTGATGCCGCAAACATTGATGCGGTGATTATTGCCAACCCAAAAAGTGATTTATACAACCCAAATGTGGTTCGTTCCAGTGTGGGATGTTTGTTTACCAATCAAATTGCAATTGGAACGACCGAAGAAGTTATTGCTTACTTAAAAAAGAATAACATTGCTATTTATTCGGCAACATTGCAAAACTCGAATTCCTATCACATAGAAAATTACACTACTCCAACTGCATTGGTGGTGGGTACAGAAGCTACCGGCTTAACAGAACCTTGGCGAAAAGAAAGCAAGCAAAACATCATCATCCCAATGCAAGGTGAAATTGATTCGATGAATGTTTCGGTGGCGGCTGCAATTTTGTTGTTTGAAGCGAAAAGGCAAAGAGGTTTTTAGATTTACACACTTTCCTTTTGATTTTTTTTACTTAATATTTATCAATTTTTCTACTTGCACAATTCAAATCAATTTTCTACTTTTAGTAGATTAAGAACATGCCATGACAGAAATAGATATTGAACAAGAAAACAAAGCCATTGCTAAGGAATATAAAGAATTGCTCCGCATTAGTTATCAAACACTTACACCGGAAGACAAAAAAATAATCCGCAAAGCATTTGACGTGGCTGTAGAAGCCCACAAAGACCAACGACGTAAATCGGGAGAAGCCTACATCTTCCACCCTATTGCTGTGGCAAAAATTGTAGCTTCCGAAATTGGTTTGGGAGCCACCGCGATTGCCGCTGCCTTGATGCACGATGTCGTGGAGGATTCGCCAATTACCGTTGCCGAAATTGAAAAAATGTTTAATCCAAAAATTGCTCAATTAGTTGACGGATTAACCAAAATAGCCAAAGTGAAAACCGATCAGGAAATTTCGATGCAAGCCGAAAATTTCCGTAAAATGCTATTGACGTTAAACGATGATGTTCGGGTAATACTCATCAAACTGGCCGACCGTTTGCACAACATGCAGACCATGGAGTCAATGGTGGATTATAAGCAGGCAAAAATTGCTTCGGAAACACTGTATATCTATGCTCCGTTGGCTCACCGTTTGGGATTGTATAATATCAAATCTAAGTTAGAAGATTTGGGTTTAAAATATACCGAACCCGATGTATATGCTGACATTGTTGGCAAAATGAAAGAAAGTAAGGAAGAACAAGAAGACTATATCACTTCGATTTCTGATATTTTAAAGAAATCATTAGACGAAGAAGGCATCGAATATACAATCAAAGGTCGACCGAAATCCATTTATTCCATCCGCCGAAAAATGTTGGCTCAAGGAGTTTCATTTGATGAAGTATATGACAAATTTGCATTGCGAATTGTCTATAAATCCAATCAACATGATGAAAAATTCGTGGCTTGGAAAATTTATTCCATAGTAACCGATCATTACCGTCCGAGTCCGAGCCGACTTCGTGATTGGATTTCTTCTCCAAAATCTACAGGTTACGAAGCTCTTCACATTACCGTCATGGGACCAAAAGGTCGTTGGGTAGAAATACAAGTTCGTAGCGAACGGATGGATGAAATTGCAGAAAAAGGGTATGCCGCACATTATAAATACAAACAAGGAATTTCGGAAGAAAACACGTTGGACACTTGGCTTAATTTATTAAAAGAAGCTCTTGAAAATTCAACTTCCAATGCGGTTGATTTTGTGGAAGATTTCAAACTAAATCTCTATTCTAAAGAAATTTATGTTTTTACACCAAAAGGAGAAATAAAATCGCTTCCAAAAGGAGCTACTTCGTTGGATTTTGCATTTAGCATTCACTCTGAAATTGGCGTGAGAACCCGCGGAACGAGAGTAAACGGCAAATTAGTTCCCCTAAATCATGTTTTAAATAGTGGCGATCAAGTAGAAGTAATTACCTCTGCAAATCAAAAACCGAATTCCCATTGGTTGGATTATGTGACTACTTCCAGAGCAAAAAATAAAATCAAAAATGTTCTCAACGAAGACACCAAAAAAATAGCAGAGGACGGTAAAGAACTGTTAACCAGAAAATTGCGTCATCTAAAAGTTACATTAAATGAAGCCACTGTTAATGAGCTTGTTGTTTATTTTAAACTTAAAACAAGTTTAGATTTATTTTATCGTGTGGGAATTGGAACAATCGACAACCAGCAGTTAAAAGATTTTGCAGCTCAAAAAAGTAGCACATTGATGAATTTCTTCAAGAAAATGAAGCGTTCACCAAGTGTTGCTCCGGAACAGATTCAAAAATATGAGCTGAGCAAAAATTTTGATATGCTCGTTTTTGGAGCAGAACAAGACAAATTAGATTATAAATTATCGAGTTGCTGTAACCCAATTCCTGGAGATGATGTGTTTGGATTTTTAACCATAAATGATGGTATCAAAGTGCATAAAAAAGATTGTCCGAATGCCATAAGTTTACAATCAAACTACGCTTATCGGATTATTCAAGCCAAATGGATTGATTCGTCTCAAGAAGATTTTAAAGCTGTCTTAAAAATTACAGGAATGGATACGTTAGGATTAACCAACGAGCTTACTAAAGTGATTTCCAATCAAATGCATGTAAACATACAAAGTATTTCCTTAAGTGGTGAAGCTGGAATTTTTAACGGACAAGTAACGGTTGTTGTTCAAAACAATACCATTTTAAAACGCTTAATTGAGAACATCAAAAAAATTGATGGAATTGATAAAGTAACACGTGTTACGAACGCTAAAATGAATTAATTATTGACATTTTTTTTGATAATCTCAGTTGAAATATACATCGTTTAATGGTCAAAATATAAAAATAGTGTATCTTTGCAGATATGGAAAATCCAATGGAAAATAACAAAAATCAGGATATCGTAAAAAACGTTTTTACCAAGTTTCTGGAAGAAAAAGGACATCGGAAAACCCCCGAACGCTACGCAATTCTTCAAGAAATATACAATAATTTGGAGCATTTTGACATCGAATCATTGTATATCAAAATGAAAAATAAAAACTATCGCGTAAGTCGTGCCACGTTATACAACACTATTGAATTACTTTTAGATTGTGGTTTGGTTAGAAGACATCAATTTGGACAAAACCAAGCTCATTACGAAAAATCATACTTTGACAAACAGCATGATCATATTATTATGACCGATACTGGCGAAGTAATTGAATTTTGCGATCCGAGAATTCAACAAATTAAAAAAACAATTGAAGAGATTTTTGGTATAGAAATACACAATCATTCTCTTTATTTATACGGAAATAAAAAAGTGGTGCCTGCTGAAAATACGGTAGTACCATCAGAATAAACTAAAACACAACTAAATCTGGGAAATTTTCCCTTAAAAAAACAACCAACTAAAAAATGACTGTAGATTTATTGCTCGGCCTGCAATGGGGTGACGAAGGAAAAGGGAAAATTGTAGATGTTTTAACTTCAAAATATGATATAATTGCCCGTTTTCAAGGCGGCCCAAATGCCGGACATACGTTAGAATTTGATGGTATTAAGCACGTTTTACGAACCATTCCGTCTGGAATTTTTCATAAAAATGCCATCAACATTATTGGAAATGGAGTTGTAATGGATCCAGTAGTTTTTCAAAAAGAATTAGAAGGCTTGGAAAAATTCAATATGGATGTTAAATCTAAATTACTGATTTCCAGAAAAGCACATTTAATTTTACCAACTCATCGCTTATTGGATGCAGCTTCAGAAGCTTCTAAAGGAAAAGCAAAAATTGGTTCTACTTTAAAAGGTATTGGTCCAACGTACATGGACAAAACCGGAAGAAACGGAATTCGTATTGGCGATATTGAACTAGCCGATTTTAAAGAACGCTACCGTTCATTGGCAGATAAGCATGAAGCGATGATTTCGTTTTATGATGTGGATTTAGAATACGATTTAAAAGAAATGGAAGATGAATTTTTTGCTTCCATCGAAGTATTAAAATCATTGACCTTTATTGATAGTGAAGAATATTTGAACCAAGCCATTAAAGCCGGAAAATCAATTCTTTGTGAAGGTGCTCAAGGTTCTTTATTGGATATTGATTTTGGAACGTATCCATTTGTAACCTCTTCAAATACAACAGCTGCCGGAGCTTGCACCGGATTAGGAATTGCTCCAAATAAAGTAAAAGATGTTTTTGGAATCTTCAAAGCTTACACTACCAGAGTTGGTAGCGGACCTTTCCCTACCGAATTATTTGACGAAGACGGTCAAACTATGGCTAAAGTTGGTAACGAATTTGGTTCAGTAACAGGAAGAGCCAGACGTTGTGGTTGGTTAGATTTAGTTGCTTTGAAATATGCCGTTCAAGTAAATGGCGTAACTGCTTTATATATGATGAAAGGCGATGTGCTTTCAGGTTTTAAAAAACTTAATGTATGTACTGCTTACAAATACAAAGGAAAAGAAATTAGCCATTTTCCATACAATATTGAACCGGAAAATGTGGAACCAATTTATACAGAAATGAAAGGTTGGGAAGATGATTTAACAGGAATGACTTCGTATGAAGAACTTCCTCAAGAGTTAAAAACATATATCGAATTTATTGAAAATGAAGTAGAAGTGCCTATCAAAGTGGTTTCGGTTGGACCGGATAGAAAGCAAACTATTTTAAAATAAAAAAAATCCCATCTGCTCAGTAGATGGGATTTTTAATTTACAACTAACCTAAACCAATTTTTATTTTTTTGAATGATTTTTTAAAAGTTCAACTGCTTCATTTGCATTTGAATTTTCAGCGTGATTAAGAGCAGTATTTCCTCTTTCATCTTTTGCTTTTACGTTTGCTCCTTTTTCTAAAAGCAATTTGATAATTTCAACTTGATTATAACGGGCAGCATACATTAACGGAGTTAATCCGTTTGTAGTTTCGTTAATATCTGCACCGTATTCGATGAATTTTTTTACCACATCAACTTCCCCTTTGCTGATTGCAACACACAGTGGTGTTGAATAAAATTTTGCATAAACATTTACTTCTGCTTTTGAAGTAGTTAAGTTTCCATTGTTAGCTGCAGTAGCTAATGTGCCAAAGCCCAAAAGGGCAATTCCTAAGTAAACAATTGATTTTTTCATGATGTTCGTTTTTTGATTAATGATTGATTAATTTTTTGATGATTGATTATAGTAATAGACGATAGGTTATTCTAATTGTTACATTATTAAGTTTTTATAACAAATTTTTAACATTTACACATAAAAAAAGCCAGACAATTGCCCAGCTAAATTTTTATAAACTATAGTTATTATTGCTATTTGAGGTAATTCAACACATTTGCTTCAATTCTCTCATGAATATTAGAAATATCAGCTTTAATGAATTTTTCTCCTATAATATTTTCATATAATTCGATGTATCGTTCTGAAACAGTTTCAATATAAGCCTCTGTCATATCCGGAATTTGTTGACCTTCTTTCCCTTGAAATCCATTTTCTATCAACCAACGACGAACAAATTCTTTAGAAAGTTGTTTTTGCTCTTCATTATTATCTTGTCTTTCTTGATAACCATCAGCATAAAAATAGCGAGAAGAATCCGGTGTGTGAATTTCGTCAATCAAAACAATTTTTCCGTCTTTTGTTTTTCCGAATTCATATTTGGTATCTACCAGAATTAATCCTCGTGAAGCTGCTATTTCAGTTCCGCGTTGGTATAATGCTCTTGTGTATTTTTCTAAAATTAGATAATCTTCTTCAGAAACAATTCCTTTTTCTAAAATGGCTTCTCTAGAAATATCTTCATCATGCGAACCATTATCTGCTTTGGTAGTAGGTGTAATGATTGGTGTGGGGAATTTATCATTTTCTTTTAATCCTTCACGCATTTCTACTCCACAAAGTAATCGTCTTCCGGCAGCATATTCTCTGGCAGCATGACCAGAAAGATAACCTCTTATTACCATTTCCACTTTAAAAGGATCACATAAATGTCCGATAGCAACATTTGGATCGGGAGTTGCAATAAGCCAATTCGGAACAATATCTTGGGTTAATTGCATAAACTTTGTGGCAATTTGGTTCAGAATTTGTCCTTTATACGGAATCCCTTTTGGCATGACAACGTCAAAGGCAGAAAGTCTGTCAGTAGCAATCATTACAAGAATTTCATCATTAATGTTATAAACTTCTCTAACCTTGCCTCGGTAAACAGATTTTTGGTTGGGAAAATTAAAATTCGTAGTAGTTATTGTGTTCATCGTATGTGTTGTTGTGAATTGCAAAAGTAAAAATTATAACCCACTTTTTATTCATTAAAACCTTTAAAAAATTTCAAAAAAAAGGATAACAAGTGAATGTTATCCTTTTAATAATTCAATTTATGAATTAGAACATAATATTATAAGTAACTCCTAGACCTACAACTTGAATGTCGATATCATTTTCGGCAAACGTGTGTTGATAGTAACCATAGAAATTCCATTTTTCATTGTGGTAACCAATTTGTGGGCTTAAATATAAACCACCACTGTTGTCATTGGCATTGGTTAAAAATCCGTAACCGAAATCTGCTCCTACAAACAACCCTGCAGGTTGAGCGTAATATCTTGCGAAACCGGCTAATGGAATTAAACCGAAATCTTCTGCTTGATCTTTACCAAAAAAATGATTGTAACCAGAAGCTATACCGATCCCAAAGCTAGGATTTACCAAATATTGCCCTCTAACGTCTGCTCCTACAGTAAAAGAGGCTACGTCTGCTGTGTCACCAATTGGTAGACCAACATTTAATCCTGCTTTGAACCATGAATTGTCAGGCGTAATTTTCACTTCTTGTGATTGTGAAAAAGCAAAACTTGCTGTAAACAAACTGAATACTAAAACGATTTTTTTCATTTTTAATTTATTAATTAATGTTAATTACTATTAGCTAGTCAAATACTGTGCCGAAAAAGTAATTAAATTCTTATTATTTGGCTGTCAACAAGTTACACTTTGGCAGTCTATTTTCTTTTTAAAATTATATTCATTCCTTTAATTAGCAAGAATAAAATTGTAGTGAGTACTTTTAAAAAAACAAACCTTCCCAAAAAATGAATTCGGAAAGGTTTGTGCTTTACTATTAGTATAAATCTGTAGTTAAATTAGGCAGTTAGTCCAAATTCTCAATACTCTTATAAGCATCAATCACTTTTTTAACTAATCGGTGACGAACAATATCTTTATCATCTAAATAAATTATACCAATTCCTTCCACATCTTTCAAAATCAGAATTGCTTCTTTTAATCCGGAAATCGTTCTGCGAGGTAAATCAACTTGTCCCGGATCTCCGGTAATGATAAACTTGGCATTTTTTCCCATCCGTGTCAAAAACATTTTCATTTGAGAATGAGTTGTATTCTGAGCTTCATCCAAAATTACAAAAGCATTGTCTAATGTTCTTCCACGCATGAAAGCTAAAGGTGCAATTTGTATAATTCCTTTTAAAATATAATCTTCCAACGTTTGTGGGGGCAACATATCACGCAAAGCATCATATAAGGGTTGCATATACGGATCGAGTTTTTCCTTCATATCACCTGGAAGGAATCCTAAATTCTCACCAGCTTCAACAGCCGGACGAGTTAAAATAATTCGTTTTACTTGTTTTTCTTTTAAAGCTTTTACAGCCAAAGCAACGCCTGTGTATGTTTTTCCTGTTCCGGCCGGACCTACTGCAAAAACCATATCATTTTTTTGAACCAATTCAACTAATTTTTGTTGATTCGGGGTCATTGCTTTGATGAGTTTTCCGCCAATACCGTGAACCAAAATTTTGTCATGATCAGGCATTCGTTGTTCTTCCTGCGAATTACTTTGAATTACTCGATCAATAACGTTAGCATCAATATTATTGTAACGGGTAAAATGAAGCATCAATCGGTTAAAACGATTTTCAAATTCATCTAACACTTCCTTCTCGCCGTAAGCCTTCAAGGTGGTTCCTCGGGCTACAATTTTTAGCTTTGGATAGTATTTTTTGATGGTTTCAAGATGGGTATCTTGAGCTCCCCAAAACTCTTTTGGGGCGATGTCGTGTAGTTCAATAATTCTTTCGTTCAAAAGCAACAGTTTTAAAATTAAAAAATAGTTTTTAATTAGTAGATTTGCATCACTCAAATTTAAACAAAAAACTTCGTAGGTTCTACGAATAGTTATAAACAAAAAAATGTCAATAATTACGCTTACGACGGACTACGGACTCAAAGACCATTTTGTGGGTGCTTTGAAGGGTAAAATTATATCTGAATTTCCGGATGCCAAGATTATAGATATTTCGCATAATATAGATCCGTTTAATGCTTCCGAAGCAAGTTATATTATACAAGCTGCATACAATAGTTTTCCTAAAGGAACTGTCCATTTAATTGGTGTTGACGCCGAACGCAATGCCGAAAATGAACACATTGCCATGGAGTGGAACGACCATTTTTTTGTATGTGCCGATAACGGAATTTTGAGCATGCTCACGCAACACATTGTTCCGCAAAAAATTGTAGCTATTAACATTCATGACCGTTTATCACAGGATGCAACTGACATGGATATTTTTAAAACCGTAGCTTGCCATTTGGCAAAAGGTGGAACATTAACGGTGATTGGAAAAGAAATTTCTGCCTTAAAACAAATTACTGATTTGCAACCTATTGTTTCGAAAGATGGAAATTCTATTAGAGGAAACGTTATTTACATTGATCATTTTGGAAATATTGTCATTAATATATCTAAAAAACAATTTATTGAATTAGGAAAAGGAAGACCATATGAAATTGATATTAAGCCAAGACCATTAAAAACAATTTTACCTAATTATTCGTCTATTGCTGTTTCCGATAAGTTTCCGATTAAATATTATGAAGGAGAAAAATTGGCTATTTTCAACGAAGCCGGTTATTTGGAAATTGCCATATTTAGAAGCAATGCTGCAACCGTTGGCACAGCGACAAGTTTATTAGGAATTGGTTATCGAGACACCATTACCATTAATTTTAAATAAATAACTATGTTTGTTCGAATCGTAAAAATGAGTTTTCACGAAGAAAATATTCCGAAGTTTTTGGAAAATTTTGAATTAATGAAAGAAAAAATACGAAATGCTCCGGGAAACCGTTTGTTAGAATTGTATCAGGATAAAAACAATCCCGAAATATTTTTCACCTATAGTTATTGGGAAACCGAAAACGATTTGGAAAACTACCGCAATTCTGAACTATTTTATGATGTTTGGCAGTTTACCAAAAAATTATTTAATGATAAACCGGAAGCTTGGAGTGTGGATAAGTTAGTTTCTTTAGTTTAAGCTAGTTTAAATTGGTTTAATATTGTTCTTTTAAACTCTTAAACCTTTAAACTTTTAAACCTTTAAACTTTTAAACCTTTAAACTTTTAAACCTTTAAACTTTTAAACCTTTAAACTTTTAAACCTATAAAAATAAATGAAAGCAATTCTTCTTCGAGAAATAAAATCATTCTTTGGTTCACCCATTGGTTACATGGTGGTGGCGATTTTTTTAATCCTTAACGGACTTTTCCTTTGGGTTTTTGAAGGTGATTTCAATATTTTAAATAGTGGTTTCGCCGATTTGAATCCGTTTTTCACCTTAGCTCCTTGGATTTTAATTTTCCTAATTCCTGCTGTAACCATGCGAAGTTTTTCGGATGAAAAGAAACAAGGAACAATTGAATTATTACTTACAAAACCATTAACAAGTTGGCAAATTGTAAACGGTAAATTTATTGGAGCATTTGTTTTGATAATCATTGCGTTAATTCCCACATTGGTTTATGTTTTTGTCATTTCAAATTATGGTTCTCCGTCCGGAAGTTTCGATTTGGGAAGCACAATTGGTTCCTATTTTGGTTTACTTTTCTTGGTTGCATCTTACACATCGATTGGATTGTTTACTTCTACTCTATCCGAAAATCAAATTGTTGCGTTTATCATCGCTGTATTTTTGTGTTTTCTGTTTTATTTTGGATTTGAAGGTATATCAACATTAACTGCTTCTTTTTCAGATTTTGTTGCTTCGTTGGGGATGGATTTTCATTACAAAAGCATTAGTCGTGGTGTAATCGATACTCGCGATGTTCTCTATTTTATTAGTGTGACGGTTTTATTTTTGGCTGCAACAGTTTATCAACTTAAATCCCTGAAAAACTAATGAACACGCAAACTAAAAAAAATATACTCCCATTTTTACTGCTTTTGGCAGTAATTATTGTCATTAATATAGTTGGAAATTTCTATTTCAAACGATTTGATTTAACCCAAGATAAACGTTATACTTTATCGGAAAGCACAATTAAACTAATCGAAAATATTGAAGAACCTGTTTTTATTGATGTGTTTTTGGAAGGTAATTTCCCTCCTGAATTCAAACGTCTTCAAAACGAAACCAGACAAATTTTAGAAGAATTTCGTAGTCATAATTCCAATCTAATTTTTCAATTCACCAATCCGTTGGAAGATGAAAGTCAAGCTCAACAATATGTAGAAGAATTGATTAAGTTGGGTTTTATGCCAACCAACATCAACAGCAACAAAAAAGGAAAAAAAGAAGTAATCCAAATTTTTCCTTGGGCAATTGCTAATCAGAATGAAAAATCGGTTCGCGTACCACTTTTGATTAATAATTTTGGTAATTCTCCTGAAGAAAACATCAACAGTTCTGTGCAATTATTAGAATTTGCTTTTGCTGATGCAATTACAAAAATCACCACCGAAAAAAAGAAACGCATAGCTGTTTTAAAAGGAAACGGACAATTGGCCGACAAATACCAAGCAGATTACTTATTGAATTTGAGAGAATATTATCAATTAGGGGAATTTAATCTGGATTCATTGCAAGATAATCCGCAAAAAATTCTTGAAAACCTAAACCGTTTTGATGCTGCTCTTATCGTTAAACCAACCGAAGCCTTTTCGGATAACGAAAAATACATCTTAGATCAATTTGTGATGAAAGGCGGAAAAAGTATGTGGTTGATTGATAAAGTTGTGGCCGATATTGATTCCCTTCAAAATGAAAATAATGCTACTTTGGCTTATCCAAGAGAATTGAATTTAGATGATTTATTTTTTAAATACGGAGTCCGAATCAATTATCAATTAGTGCAGGATTTGCTGTCGACACCTATTACTGCTCAATCTGCTCAAGGCGATGTTCCTATTGATTGGTTATATTCTGCCATCGTAAAATCAGAAAATAATCATACAATTAATAAAAACATCAACCTCATAAAATTAGAATTTTCCAATACGATTGATACGTTAAAAAATGGTGTCAAAAAGACAGTTCTACTTAAAAGTTCTCCTCAATCCAAAGCTGTTGGTGCTCCTCTAGAACTAAATTTATATGAATTCATGGATGAATTAGATGAGCAATCCTATAACAAAGGAAACCAAAATCTTGGAGTTCTTTTAGAGGGAAAATTTACATCGGGTTTTAAGAATAGAGTAAAACCTTTTCAAGTAAAAACCAATCTAGACGAAGGCCAGGAAAATAAAATGATTGTGATTGCCGATGGTGACATAGTAAACTACAATTACGTTAATAAAAAACCATTAAACGGCGGCATCGATCAATGGACACAACAAGTTTATGGCAATAAAGAATTTTTGCTGAATGCCATGAATTATCTGTTGGATGACAGCGGACTTATTAACATTAGAAATAAAGAAGTAAAATTAGCTTTTCTGGACAAAGAAAAAGTAGAGAAAGATTACACCTTTATTCAACTCTTAACTGTTGGATTGCCAATACTGTTGTTGTTTCTATTTGCTGTTTTATTCGCTTATTTGAGAAAAAGAAAATATGCCCGATAGATGTTAATAAAATACTTTTTTTCTTTCAATACTTACCTTTATATTTGTGGGATATAAAAAATAAAAACCGAAATGAAGTTTATAGTATCGAGTTCGTATTTATTAAAGCAACTACAAGTGTTAGGTAGTGTGATTAACAGCAGCAATACGCTACCAATTTTAGATAATTTCTTATTCGAATTAGACAATAATCAGTTGATTGTTTCTGCTTCAGATTTAGAAACAACCATGTCTGCCACTCTTGAAATAGACAGTAAAAGCGAAGGAAGTGTAGCAGTACCGGCCAAATTATTATTAGAAATTCTAAAAACATTCCCGGAACAACCTTTAACGTTTACTGTTGAAGAGAATAATACCATCGAAATCAGTTCAAATTCAGGAAAATATGCATTGGCTTATGCTTCGGGTGACGAATTTCCAAAAGCAGTTGTGTTAGACGATCCATCTTCTACGTTAGTTCCAGCGGAAGTTTTAGCAACAGCAATCAGCAAAACTATTTTTGCTGCCGGAAACGACGATTTACGTCCGGTAATGTCTGGTGTTTTCTTCCAATTTTCTCCGGAAGGATTAATTTTTGTAGCTACTGATGCTCACAAATTAGTAAAATATTCTCGCACAGACGTGAAAGCTTCTGAAGTAGCCGATTTTATTATGCCTAAGAAACCATTAAATATCTTAAAAGGTATTTTAGGAACTTCCGACAGCGAAGTAAAAATTGAATACAACGATAGTAATGCAGTGTTTTCATTTGATAATTACATGTTAGTTTGTCGTTTAATTGATGGAAAATATCCAAACTACGAAGCGGTAATTCCGAAGGAAAACCCAAATAAATTGCATATCGATAGAAGTCAGTTTTTGAGTTCTGTGCGACGTGTGGCTATTTTTTCAAATAAAACAACACATCAAATTCGTTTAAAAATTGCCGGAACCGAATTAAATATTTCTGCAGAAGATATAGACTACTCTAACAAAGCAGAAGAAAGATTAACGTGTGATTACCAAGGTGATGATTTACAAATTGGCTTTAACTCTCGTTTTCTAACAGAAATGTTAACTAACCTTCAATCGGATGAAATTCAATTGGAAATGTCGTTACCAAACCGTGCCGGAATTCTAACTCCTGTTGACGGTTTAGACGAAGGTGAAGTAATCACGATGTTGGTTATGCCGGTTATGTTGAATAACTAATCATAAAAAACAACAACTCAAACCGTAATTTTTTAATTGCGGTTTTTTTTGTGCCCTATCCCGCCATTCTCTCCAAGATTTTTTGTTGGCTTGGCATTTTCTAAGCAAAAAAATGAGCTTCTAAAGTCGCTATTTTTTGGCAAGAAAATGTCCAACCCAACTGCAAAATGCTTTCCGTTTCTGTCGGGGGCAAAATGAGTGCAAACATAGCATTACAATTCAAAATTTTATTGTCAATGTCACTACCAACTAAAATAAAAAAACCCGTATTTCAATAAAAATACGGGTTAAATTTATTTATAATCGCTCATTAAGGAGCAATATATTCATAAGAAGCTTGCAATCCTAACGGAATGCCTAAAGCCCAGTAAATTAAAAGAAATATCGTCCATAAAACCATAAAAGCGATTGAGTATGGAATCATCATCGAGACCAATGTTCCAATTCCGGTACTCTTTACATATTTCTGACAATACACAACCACCAACGGGAAATAAGGCATTAACGGCGTTACAATATTAGAAACTGAATCCCCTACTCTATACGAAGCTTGAGTTAAATCAGGAGAAATTCCTAATTGCATCAACATTGGCACCATAATAGGAGCCAAAAGAGCCCATTTTGCAGAGGCAGAGCCAATAAATAAGTTGACAAAAGCAGTTAACAAAATAATTCCAACGATTGTAATTTCGGGTGCAAGAGCCAATGCTTTTAAACCAGAAGCACCTTTAATTGCTAACAATGCCCCTAAATTTGATTTGGTAAAAGCATCGATAAAAAGAGCACAGAAAAAAGCCATCACGATGTAATAACTCATTCCGCTCATCGATTTGGTCATGCTATCGATAATGTCTTTTGACTTTTTGAAAGTACCTGACATTAACCCGTAAACCACTCCCGGAATTAGGAAAATAATAAAAATTAGCGGTACAATCGAACGCATCAATGGAGCGGAAAGTGCGGCTAAATCTCCAGATTCAGCACGCAAAGCAGAATCGGCAGGTGCTGCCCAAAAAAACAAAGCTAATAAACAGACTACCATGACTGAGCAAGCTGCCCAAAAAGCTTTTTTCTCTTTTGGTAAAAGTTTATCCATTGTGGGTTGTTCGTCGGGATTTACTTCAACGGAAACCGATTTTAAACGAGGTTCAACTATTTTGTCTGTGATATACCAACCAATTGCAACAATTAATAAGGTAGAAGCTGACGTAAAAAACCAGTTGTTCAATGGATTTAATTCTATGGCTGGATTAATAATTTGTGCGGCAGATTGAGTAAATCCTTGTAACAACGGATCTATTCCTGACGGAATAAAGTTGGCACTAAATCCACCGGAAACTCCGGCAAAAGCGGCTGCAATTCCTGATAGTGGATGTCGGCCGGCGGCATAGAAAATTACACCTCCAAGGGGAATAACTAACACATAACCCGCATCAGTAGCAGTATGAGACACGATAGCTACCAAAATAAGCATTGGCGTTAATAAAGCTTTTGGTGTAATACTCAACATTGATTTTAGTCCGGCATTGATGAAACCGGCATGTTCTGCCACTCCAACTCCAAGCATCGCAACTAATACTATTCCTAATGGTGCGAATCCTGTGAAGGTGGTAACCATGTTGGATAAAAAAGCTGCTAATGAAGTTCCGCTTAATAAATTAATTACTTCAATTGGTGCTTGCGAACGAGGATCGATTACATCAAAAGTGACATTGGATAATAAGGCTGAGATAATCCATATTCCAATCATAAGGCTGAAAAACAAAATAGCCGGATCGGGCAACTTGTTTCCTTTTTTTTCAATAAAGTCTAGAGCTTTGTTTACAAAACCCTTTTTTTTAGGTACGTTTTCTTCCATAAGGTTAGTTTGTTTATGGCACTAATGTAATAATTTTTTTGTTATGTGTTGTTGGTTGTTGGTTGAAAGTTGCGGGTTACAGGTTGAAAGTTGAGGGTTTGGAACCAAAAAGAGGTGAAGTAGAATTTAATGTACTTTCTATTATGAGATCCTTCCTTCGTCAGGATGACAAGATTGCGGGAAACTGCGAATGAAAACTAGGACTGAGACTTTATTTGCCACAAAGAAAGGAAGGCACGAGGTTTAGGGTTGAAAGTTGTGGATTACGGGTTTGGAACCAAAAAAAGGTGAAGTAGAATTTAATGTACTTTCTATTATGAGATCCTTCCTTCTTCAGGATGACAAGATTGCGGGAAACTGCGAATGAAAACTGGGACTGAGACTTTTTTTGCCACAAAGAAAGGAAGGCACGAGGTTTAGGGTTGAAAGTTGTGGATTACGGGTTTGGAACCAAAAAAAGGTGA